>NZ_JAQSEA010000253.1 GCF_029946185.1 Prosthecobacter sp. | reverse complement strand
ATTGCGCTGGTTGGCGTTGACGACGCTCAAGGAGCCACCGCCAGATTCGCGAAGGTTTAAGGCAGCACCCGTCAGCATACCGAGAAAGGTGGAATCCATCATCGGGCAGCGCTCGAGATCGACGACAAGATTGCGCATGCCTTGAGAAACCACGCGTTGCAGCGCCTTCTTTGCCTGAAGGCTGTTTTGAAAGGTGCCCCGGCCATCCACCCTCATCCAGAATACGCGGCCGATGGTGCCAACAAGAATATGAGTGGGAGGAGTCATGCGTTGCGGAGTTAGTTCCAGAGCGCGGATTGCTGGCTTACCAGTTCTTCCTTGCCTCGCAAAATGCTTATGCGCCATGCGATTACGCGGCCACTTTTTTGATATTCTGAGCCGACGACCTGAAACTTGGAAGTGTTGCTGCGATGAATGTCATCGACCACCTGTTCTTGCACCCGTTTGCTGAGACCTGACTTCGCCTGCAGGTATTCGAATTTGACGGTCACCGGGCCGGTGCGGTCATCGGCCTTCCAGAAGAAGGCGTAGTAGTGGCCGAAGCGGTCGGCGATTTCCTTCTTTGACACCGCACCGTAAATGAAGTGCTGGCGCTCAAACAGAATCGTTGGGTTCGTGGTCTGTGGAATGAAGAACGGCATCAGGTGGTAGTACTTCACCTTGGTGATCTTTCCTCCCGGACCTACAACCGTGCTGGAACAGGCAGAAAGCGCCAAGGCCAAGATGGCAAGACATCCGAGGCGGAGGCAGTAGGTGCGTTTCTCTTTCGTCATGAAGGGGGGGAATATTGAATCGGGACGCTTGATGTCAACGTTCCCTTCGATTCTTCGAATCGACAAAGGATAATTTACAAAAGTGAGACTGGATCGACATCCCAGGTCACAATGACCTCTGCTGGCAGGGTTGTGGCCTGCAGCACCTGCTGGATGTGGCGGCACAGGGGACGGATTTTAGCCGCCCGGAGCAGCAGTTGGTAGCGAAACTGCCCGTGGGCCTTGGCCATGGCGCAGGGGGCGGGCTCGCCCATCAGCACGTCCTCTGACAGTCCCTCCAGCAGGCGCTTGTGGAGCGTTTGCAGGGCAAACTCCGCCATGGCCTGGTGTTTTCCCCGGCTCGCCAGAATGACCACATGCGTGTACGGCGGGTAATGAAAGGCCCTCCGCTGCTCCAGTTCCTGCTGGGCGAAGCCCTCGAAGTCGTTGTGGCGGGAAAACTGCACCGCGGGGCTGTGCGGCGCGTGGGTTTGCACGACTACCTCTCCCTTGACCTCGCCGCGCCCGGCCCGGCCTGCGACCTGTACCAGCAACTGTAGCGTGCGTTCTGCCGCGCGGAAATCTGGCAGATTGAGGGCGAGATCGGCATTGAGCACGCCCACCAGCGTGACATTGGGGAAATCGAGGCCCTTGGCGATCATCTGGGTGCCGATGATGAGATCGATCTTCTGCGCGCGGAAATCCCGCAGCAGATCGCGGAGCTGGTTCTTGCGCTGAATCGTGTCCGTATCCACCCGGGCGATGCGGGCCTGGGGAAATACCTCGCGCACCACGGTTTCGACGCGTTCGGTGCCGTATCCGGCGAATTTCAGGCCTGGCTCCTGGCAGGAGGGGCATTTGGTGGGCGGCAGCCGCCGCGCCCCGCAGACGTGACAGACGAGGCGGTTTTCGTGCTTGTGCAGTGTCATTGGGATGCTGCAGTCCTGACACTGAACGGTCTCACCACAGGCCAGACAGGCGAGGGAGGTATTGAAACCACGACGGTTCAAAAACAGGATCGTCTGCTCTTTTTTCTCCAGCCGTGAGGTGATCGCGGCGCGGAGTTTTTCAGAGAGGATGCCGGTATTTGCCACGCTGGTGCCAGTGCCTTTGCGCCGTTCCATGCGCATATCGACGATGCGGATCAGAGGCAGTGTGCGCCCGTCTGTTCGGTTCAGCAGCTTCAACAGTTCGTATTTGCCGTTCGCGGCGTTTTCGAAGGATTCAAGGCTTGGCGTGGCGCTGCCGAGCAGAACGACACATTTTTCGATGCTGCCACGCACCACGGCCACGTCCCGTGCATGGTAGCGTGGTTTTTCGTCCTGTTTGAACGACGGCTCATGCTCTTCATCCACGATGATGATGCCGAGGCGCTCCAGAGGTGCAAAAATCGCACTGCGGGCACCGATCACGATGTCGGCACGGTCTTCGTGAATCTTGAACCATTCATCGTGGCGCTCGCCGTCGCTCAAATGACTGTGCAGCACCGCGATGCGATCGCTGCGGTCGGAAAATCGCGCCTTGAAGCGCTCGATGGTCTGTGGTGTCAGCGCGATCTCTGGCACCAGAACCAGCGCCGTGCCGCCGCGCTCCAGCACGCGGGCGATGGCCTGCAGATAGACTTCGGTTTTGCCGCTGCCGGTGATGCCATGCAGCAGGATGGGCCGCGTCTGCTCCGTGGCATCAATTGCTGCGGCTACGCGGGTGTAGGCCGCCTGCTGTTCGTCGGTGAATGTGAGTGCCTGGCTGGGCAGAAAGGCCTCGTCGTGGAACGGGTCGCGTTCCACGCGCACCTCGCTGCGGGTGATCCAACCCGCCTTGAGGAGCGGTTTGAGAATGGAGGCGGCGCGCGGCACGTCCTTGCGGATCTGGCTCAGGGTCGCTTCGCCGTGGTAGCTGCGTAGGATATCGAGCACCCGCGCCTGCATCGGCGCTTTGTGGCGCAGCTTTTCCAGCTCGTCTGGCGAGGGTTCGCGCAGCAGTTTGAGATGGCTGTCCATCACGAAACTGCCCGGTTTGTCCCGAACTGCTTGCGGTAGCATGGTTCGCAGGACGGTGTGAACGGACACCAGGTAGTAATCCGCGATCCAGCGAGCGAGTTTGAGCAGTCCGGGGGTAAACATGGGCCGCTTGGCCACAATAGAGGCGATCTCCTTGAGCCGGCCGCGATGAGGTGAGTCATCCAGCAGTTCGAGGACCACCGCGTTCATCCGCCGGTTTTGCAGGGGCACCATCACGCGGGAACCCACGACGATCTCATCTGTCAGGCCCTCTGGAATGGCGTAGTCCAGCTGCATCGCCGCTGCTTCTTCCAACTGTACGCGGGCGATCCGCGTGGTTGCCTGTGGAGCAGTCACCTCAGCCAAAGGCAGGCCAAACAGATCGCTCTGTTTTGGCTTGGGCTCGGTGTTTGGTCTGATGGGTGGCATGCGGCTCATGTTAGCCGTCGTGAATCGCAGGCCAAAACGATTCTTCTTTTGAGAAACAATCTACCACGTGCGATAGTTCTCATGAGCAGCACGGAGCGAACGGCATGTGGAACTTTTTGACAGATCACTGGCGCGACGGCGTGGAGATTTTAATCCTCGCCGCCTTGGCGTATCATGGTTATCTGTTTTTCCGTGCCACCCGCGGCGCGCGTATTTTGACCGGACTGCTGGTGCTCCTGCTCAGCCTCGCATTGCTCTCGCTGCTGCTGGAGTTGTCCGTCATCAGCAGCCTGCTGCAGCGCTTTTCGGTCTTCCTCGCCATCGCGCTGGTCATCATCTTTCAGCCGGAACTGCGCCGCGTGCTGGCGGAGCTGGGCAGCAG
Source organism: Prosthecobacter sp. (assembly GCF_029946185.1). GTDB lineage: Bacteria > Verrucomicrobiota > Verrucomicrobiia > Verrucomicrobiales > Verrucomicrobiaceae > Prosthecobacter. The sequence goes on along the minus strand of NZ_JAQSEA010000253.1, from coordinate 13,186 downwards.
CCGTATTTTTTCCTTCAATCGTCCCGACCCCGAGGTGCTGGACGTGCTGCTGGAGGCGATGCAGCAGCTCTCGTCACGCCGCTGCGGAGCGTTGTTTGCCTTGAAGCGTGGCATTGATCTCAATCCGTATGCTGAATCCGGCGTGGAACTGGATGCCGTCATCTCGAATGAGCTGGTCACCACGATTTTCCAGCCCAAGACTTCGCTGCATGATGGCGGGGCGATCATTGACCAGGGCCGCATCTCGGCCGCAGGCTGTGTTTTTCCGGTGAGCCAGCGTGAGATTCAAGACCGTGCCATCGGCCTGCGTCATCGTGCCGGCATGGGCATCTCGGAGGAGACGGACGCGATCGCGCTCGTCGTTTCTGAGGAGACCGGGGCGCTCTCACTGTGTTTTCAAGGCAGGCTGGAGCACGATCTGGAGCCGATGAAACTGCGCCAGCGCATCAATGAAATTCTCACTGACGGCGCAGCTGCCAGTTCAGTGTCCGTAACGGAGGGTAGTCATGAACTGGGGACATCAGCTTAAGGAACGTGTCACGCGCAACTGGCGGGAGAAGATCATCTCACTGGTGCTGGCCTTTCTGTTCTGGTTCATGATCAAAGCGCAGGACGCACGCAACATGCCGTCTTACTCGATGCCTCCGCCTGCAAGGATGCCTGTGCCGACTTCTCCGGCCCCTTCGCAGCTCACGCCGGTGATACCTCCGCCCGTCCAACTCCCCTCGGAACTAGAGCCCATGCTGTCGCCACCGAATGCATCGATTCCGTCTGCGCGCATGCCAGGGGAAGACATCAGTGGTGCCGCCGGGCTTTGACACTCAGGAAGTCCTGCGCTAAAAGCGCCGTCCTATGTCTGAAAAGCGCCAGTTCTTCGGCACCGACGGCGTCCGTGCCGTGGCCAATCGTCACCCTATGACCCCTGAGTTCGTCATGCGCCTAGCGCAGGCTTCTGCCGTCGTGCTCGGAGGCAAACCGGAGGGCGGCGAACGCCCCAAAGCCGTGCTGGGCCGCGATACGCGGGCTTCGGGCGAGATGCTGGAATCCGCACTCGCTGCCGGGCTGAATTCGGCGGGGGTGGATGTCATCCTCGCCGGGCAGCTGCCCACGCCTGCGGTGGCCATGCTGAGTGCCCAACTGGGTGCGAACTTTGGCGTGATCGTTTCGGCTTCGCACAATCCTTTTAAGGACAACGGCATTAAATTCGTGCACGGCGACGGTCACAAGCTCAACGACAAGACGGAAGTCGCCATTGAGCGCCTTGTGCTGGGCAATGAAGACACGCCGCGCCCGGAAGGCCGGGGGATTGGCCGCATCTCCAAACTGTCTGATGGGGTGGACCGGTACGTGGCGCATGCAATTGCTTCCATGGCAGGCGTTCGCCTCGATGGCATGCGTGTCGCGCTGGACAACGCGCATGGCGCTTCGTCCTTCACCAGCGCTCTCGCGCTTGAGGCACTGGGGGCGGATGTGCAGGTGTACCACTCCGAGCCGGATGGCTTCAACATCAACGAAGAATGCGGCTGCACGCATGCCGAGGAAATCGAGCGCATCGTGCGCCAGTGCCAAGCGCAGGCGGGAATCGCGCATGATGGAGATGCCGACCGCAGTGCGCTCTGTGATGAAGAGGCCATCGCTCTCGACGGAGACGAGCTCATGGCCATCGCTGCGGAATCCATGCTGCGCAAAGGCACGCTGAAGCAGAACACGCTCGCCGTGACGATCATGAGCAACTACGGGCTGGATGATCTCGTTTCGCGTCTCGGCGGTCGAGTCATCCGCACTGGCGTGGGAGATCGGTACGTGCTGGAGGAAATGCGCTCGCGCGGATTGAACCTCGGCGGAGAGCAAAGCGGCCATATCATCTTTGGAGACTGGGCCACCACCGGAGACGGGCTCGTCGCAGGCCTGCAGATCCTGCGCATCATGAAGGAGACGGGCGAGCCGCTCAGTGAACTGCGCAAGTGCCTCAAAAAATTCCCGCAGTGCTCGCGCAACCTGCGCGTGCGCACCAAGCCGCCGATCGAAGAGCTCGCTGAAGCGCAAAAAATCATCAAGGAGACGGAGAAGAAGCTGGGTGACTACGGCCGTGTGCTCCTGCGTTATTCGGGTACTGAGTCGCTCATTCGACTTCTGGTCGAAGGCCGCGATGTGGAGTATCTTGAAGCCCAGGCGGACAAGATTGCTTCTGCGGTTCTCGCCCAAATCGGCTGATGTCACATTACTTCATTACCGGTACGGATACCGACGCAGGCAAGACCTACGTTACCTGCCTGCTACTGGAAGCTTTGAAGCGCGCTGACAAAAAAGTCGCTGGTTTCAAACCCTTTGTCTGCGGTGTGCGTGATGATGCCATTCATCTCGCCAACGCCAGCAGCGAAGGATTGACCGTCGAGGAGGTCAATCCAGTGTGGTTTAAGGTGCCCGCTGCGCCCTACGCCGCCGCGATGATGGAAAACCGCCGGTTTGATCTGAACGACGTCATCGCCCGCTTTCAGGAACTCGCGCAGCGCCATGACAACGTTCTCGTCGAGGGGGCTGGAGGCTGGGAGGTGCCGCTGAATGAGTTTTCGACCATGGCGGACTTTGCGCAACGTCTGGCGCTGCCGGTGATCGTCGTCGTCAACAACAAGCTCGGCTGCCTCAACCACACCCTTCTCACCGTGCGCAACATTCAGGCTCGCGGGCTCACTTGTGCCGGCATTATCCTGAACTACGTCCGGGAAGAGCGCGATGCCGCCAGCATCAGCAACCGCATGGTGCTGGAACATTTCATGGATGTGCCCGTCCTCGCCGAAATCATGCATGGCGAGACGGAGATCGAGTGGCCGTTGTGAAGGCCTTTGGGAAATCCGCTTCCGCCATGGAGTCGGAGTTGACAAAAAACTCGTTAAGATTTCCTATCTCGGCATTGTCCGGCCCACCGCTGGGCACCCCTTCACTCACCTCATGAAAACCTCTCTGCTTCTGTGTCTGGTTACTCTGTTCGCTGCTCCACTGGTTTTCGCGGCTGACAAGGCCGTTGATTTTCCCAAGGCGGCGCCGCTCGTCACGTTCTCACTACCTGACAGCTGGGTGGTGGACTTTAAGGACGACGGTCTCATGGCCACGCCCACCAAAGATGATGACAGTGTGATCGTGGAAGTGTATGAACTCGAAGCCGGGCTGGACAGTTATGATGCTGCCGTCAAAGAAGCCAAGGAGACCATGTCCGAGTTCAAAAACATGAAGTATGACGAGACGCAGAAGGCCGAGAAGGACGGCCTGGGCATCGCCATTCTGAATGCCGAAGGGGAAGATGAAAACGGCAAGGCTTTCATCAATCTCGTGCTGCTCGTCAAACCTGGGGCCAAGAACTTCATCCTGCTATCCTGCATTTCCTCGAAAGAAGGCAGTGACATGCATGGCCCGGCCATCGGCGGCCTGATCGGTTCCCTCAAGGCCAAGTAAGCATCTTAAAAATATCCATTTACCTGAACAGCCCCTTTTTCTGAATACGAAGAAGGGGTTCTTCGTTTAAAAGCGCGCTCTCAATGCTCATACTATGAAAACATCCCTCCTTTGCTGCCTCCTTGCTCTCGTTTTGACCCCCGCCTTATGTGAAGACCAAGTCTTCAACTATCCGGAGAAAAAGCCGATCTTCTCGATCACCTTTCCCGAAACCTGGAAGATCGAGACCGGTGATGGATCGCTCTCTGCCAGTTCCAAGGATGAACTGGTGAACATGGAACTGATGGCTCTGGATGCCGATGAAGCCGCAACGGCCCTCGACGATGCCAAGGAAAGCCTTGAGGAGGAACTCAAAGGCATCAAATGGGACGGGGAACCCGAGAAGGGCGAACTCAAAAATTTCAATGTCACTGTTCTCAACGGCAGTGTCAGCCTTGAAGGTGTCAAGATGGCGGTGAACTGCCTGGTGTTTGCACCCAAAGAAGGCCAAACGTTTTTCATGCTTTTCAACGTCGTCCCGTTTCAATCCTTGAAGGAGCATGGCGATGAAATCAGTAAGGTGGTCGACTCCATCAAAGGCAAATGAGCGAAGCCACGCCATTCACCGTGGTGAAATCCGGCGTATCTGTCGCGTGGATGGTCTGCGGTATTCTGTTCATCGTCCTCTGGATTATTGTGCACCTTGCCTGGGCCGGGCTGGCCTTCATGGCCGATGTGATGGCGAATGACTCAGGCAAGGCGGATCCGGACAAGCACGCGATGCTCATCTTCGGCATGCTGGGCGGGCAGGTGCTTTGCGGAGCAGCGGGCATCCCGGCTGGGCTGGCGTTTTTTTGGCGTTACAGGCGCAAGCTGCTGCTCTGGCTGTTTGCGCTTCTGTTTGTGGCTGGCGCGTTGATCCAGGGCAGTGTGTTTTATTCTTTCTTCTCCTCCATGTCATGAACAAGTTTTTCATCTTCCCATTCCTCCTGCTTGGTGCTGCCCTGTCTGCCGCAGAACCGCAGACGATGTTTTTTGCGCAGGAGAACTCCAAAGAGTACACGCGGATCGCCCTGACCATCGAAGGGGATCAGGTGACTGGCACACAGAACTGGCTGCCGAAGCAGCCAGACGGGCATGGTGCTCATGGAACGATCAGCGGCACTGTGACTGACGGCCTAATGCGGGTGCTTTATGAGTACACCATCGAAGGCTCTGAGCAGTCGGAGGAGGAGGTGCTCAAGCTCGATGGTGACAAACTCTATATTGGAGAAGGTCAGTTGCTGGCGGACCCGAAGAATGACGCGCATCTGAAGCTCCAAGATCCCAGCAAGGTGGTCTTCAAGAAGGCGCTCACGAGGCTTCCCGCGTCGGAAGCGAAGGCGGGAACTCTTGAACGCAAAGCGATCATGGATGCGATGCGCGTACCCGTGAGCGCCGATGTGGGCCAGGACGTTGTCTTCACCGGAACAGTGCGAATCAGCGGCTCATGGGCGCGCTTTAACGGCCACGTGGATCCAGTTGGAGGCAAACCGAAGAACGAAGACATCGCTTTGGAAATGGAACTGGATTTCTTCGCGCTGCTGCAAAAAGACGGCAAAGGCGGCTGGAAAGTCCTTCACAAGGGATTCGCAGGAGACATCGGCGTGGTGGAGGCGGCTAAGGAAAAGTATCCGAAGGCACCGTGGATCATGTTTGAATGAAGGTTCCTTGAGCTTTGCTCAAATCCGACGGACGAACTGTCTGGCCACGCCCGTTACTCCAAGCCCCACCAATATGCCTATGGCCATGGCGGGTGGGATGTCGCTGGGCCAGTGGGCTCCGCAATAGACGCGTGAATAGCCAACGCCTGCGGCCAGCAGGTACATCAGCAAACCGGCGCGGCGGTAGAAGCAGGCGATGACGGTGGCGGCGGCGAACATGTTGACGGTATGGCTCGATGGGAATGACTTGCCGTGTGTGGCACCGTTCGGCTCGCTGGGTTTGACCACGGGCTTTTCGAACAGACGCATGAAGGCCGGTGAGGCGATGCCGAGATCGCGGATGATGACATCTCCTTTGGCATCGCGGGGGCGCACGCGGCCGATGGTCTTTTTCAGGGTATTGGAAATGACGCCGTCACCGAGGCCGATGGCGACTCCGAGGCAGAGCAGCATGATGCGGGCACGTTTGCCGCCACGCCATGCGGTGAGCAGCACCGCCAAGATGATGAGCGGGAGCCAGGTCTCAATGGCTGAGAGGGCAGGCATCAACCAGTCGAGCACCGGGTGGGACCACGCGGTGTTGATTTGATGCAGCAGGCTGAGATCCCAGGGGTTCATTGAGCGCGGACCGGCTGCCACTGTTTTAGTTTATGCCCCAGAAATACCTGGAACTCCCGCGCCTCTTTCCCGAGCGGGATGCGGATGTTGCCGCGATATTCCAGTTTTTCAAAGGCGGCGCTGAAGATCTCATTTTGCAACAGGGCTGCGACTGGGCCGGGCTCAAGGATCAACGCATCGCTGCCGATGCGTTCTTCGGGCCCCGGCCAGATTTCATACTGAGACTGCACTGTGCCGGTGGGTTCCCAACGATACACACGCGGATGAGAGGGCATGTAGAAGGCCATCTCTGCAGCGTAGTAGCGATGCCCCAGAGCCATGACGAAGGTGTTTTCAGGCTCTGGTACCAGATCAAGGAACTCCTGGGCCTCAATGCCCGCCTCCTGCCAGCCACGCAGGCTGGCGAGCTTGTTGATGCCTTTGAGTTCGGTGCTGAAGATGATGACGAGGGCGAGATGCACGATCAGGACCAGGGCACCGCCCACACGAATTGACCAGCGCTCCCAGCCGGGATGCGCCTTGAATGGTGCGAAGCCCCGCAGCCAGGCCGCTGCCAGAATGAACGCAGGCACAAAGAAGGCGGCGGGCCAGTTCGGATTGATGCGCTGACGTAGTGCGAGCAACGCAAAACAGGCCAGTGCTGGAGCGGAGGCCAGCATGACGAACAAGAGCGGGCGTGAGAGCTGTTTGCGCTGTTTTACTGCGGCGATCATCGCTGCCACCAGCGCGACAAATGTCACCGGGGTGTAGATGAGTGCCTGCAGGCCGACGTTTTCCAAAGTGCGGCTCAGCCAGCGTCCGAATCCGAGGGTGGAGGTGTTAAAGTGATGCTTGGTGTGCTCCAGGGTGATCCAGGCGTGGTTTTGATTCCACTGGAGCACCGGGATGATGAAGGCCATGCCGCAAAGGATTGCGAGCCACATGCGAGGATTGCGCAGGAGGGCGCGATCTTCGCGTGAAACGGCGGCGAAAACCAGCATGAGGGCCGGAAAGGCCAGCATCATCTGCTTGCTCAGGGTGCCGAAGCCGATGACGAGAGCCAGAGCGAGCCAGCGGGTGTTGCACGTCGGTTTTTGTGCTGCATACCAAAACAACAGCAGGCCCAGCGTCCAGCACAGCAGGAGGGGAGCATCAATGGTGAGCAGGATATTCAGTCCCGCATTGGCAATGGTCAGCAGCACCAGCACGGCGGTCAGGAAGGCCGTGCGCGCATCAAACAGCACCAGGGCGATGCGGTGGATGATGACCAAGGTGGCCGTGCCCAGCAGCAGCGCCGAAAAACGAATGCCCCATTCCGCATTTCCCGTGAGCCAGCCGATGACGCCCATCATCCAGCCGATCATGGGCGGCTTGCTGTAATAGCACCAGTCGGGCCTGCGGCCCCAGTCCCAGTAGTAGGCTTCGTCTCCGGCCAGATCCACCCCATGTACAAACAGAAGCATGACGCCAATGCGCGCGATGAATACGGCGGCCAGCAGCCACCAGAAGCGTTTCAGCCAGGTCGAGGAGTCAGAAGCGGGAGTCACGGACATGCGTGGGTATGATAGCCGTGACTGCCGGGTGGGAAATGGGAAACCTATCTGTCGCTCTTGTTTCTTGCCTGTTCCGTTGACACTTTCATGCCTACTAATGACTCACCCCACTGCGCAAAAAGAAATCGACTGGCTCTACAGCACGCAGTTCTACGGCATTAAGCTGGGGCTGGACAATGTGCAGCAACTGCTGAGCGAATTGAAGCTGCCTGCGGCAGGGCAAAAGTTCATCCACGTGGCCGGAACGAATGGCAAGGGCTCCACCTGTGCCTTCATGCATTCGATTTTAAAAGCAGGGGGCATCAATGCCGGGCTGTTTACTTCACCGCACTTGATTCATTTCGGTGAGCGAATTCGGGATGCGGTGCGCATGATCACGCCCGAGGAGATCGCGGCGGGCATCAGACGGCTGCGCGAGCGCGTGGCCGGGTGGGACCCTCATCCGACGTTCTTTGAGCTGACGCTGGCGCTGGCGCTGGAGTGGTTTGCGCAGCGGGGCAATCCGTGGGTGGTGCTGGAAACGGGTCTTGGTGGCCGATTGGATGCTACGAATGCGATCACGCCTGCGGTGAGTGTGATCACCTCCATTGGGCTGGATCACATGGAGATGCTGGGTGATACCCTCGCCAAGATCGCCGCAGAAAAGGCGGGCATCATCAAGCCGGGTGTACGGGTTGTGACGATGACGCAAAACGCCGAGGCGCTGGATGTCATTCAGCGCACGGCAACAGAGCGACAATCGCCGCTCTCCATCGTCGAAATGCCTTGGGATGGTGAAACCGGCCTAGTGGGACCGCATCAGCAGTGGAACGCCGCGATGGCTGTAGTCGCGCTGTGTGCTGCAGGCTTTAAACTTGATTTTGATGTGATCTCACGCGGACTGCGCGAGGTGCAATGGCCTGCGCGGTTTCAAAAAGTGGGTGGCTGCATTATCGATGGTGCGCACAACATCGATGCTGCTCGTATGCTGGCGCAGACTTGGAGTGAGCAGTTTCCGAGGGAGAAGGCGGAGATCATCTTTGGTGCCGTGGCGGGCAAGGACACTGCGGCAGTGCTGAGTGAGCTTGCACCTATCGCCGCGTGCTGGCATTTTACGGGCTTTGAGTCGCCGCGTGCGCTGGGTGTGGATGCGCTGCGCGGAATCTGGGACCGGCTTGGTTTTGAAGCGCGGCCTGTGATGACGCATGCACGCGTTGCGGATGCTTTGCAGGGCGTGAAGCCGGATGCGCGAGTACTGATTGCAGGCTCGCTGTATCTGGCGGGTGAGGCGCTGGCGCTGATGGAGAACCGATCTGCTGCGTTTGAGAAGAGTGCGCAGTGAGGGTGTGAAGGGCTTACGCTGGGTCGACGGGCAAGAGTGGACAGCGTACTACTCTTCGGACGCTGACACCTTGATGCGATAGCCGTTTTCGTTTTTCTCAAGCTTCATCAGGCCGCGCTCTGCGGCTGCCTCCAGCAATGTGCTGAAGGTGCTGAAGCCGTAGAAGCGCTCGTCAAATTGGGGCTGGCGGCGGCGGATGGCCTGCTTCACCGGCCCGGCCCACACGGTATCGCTACCGCTGCGACTGAGCATGGCCTCGACCGTTTCGACGACGATCTGGATGGCTTTTTCTGGGTCACCACCGGGTTTGCGTTCCTGTGTGTTGGCGGCGGTTGGCTTGGCTGCGACCGGGGCGGGCTTTGCACGTGCGATGCGCTTCTTCGTCTTCTCCTCTTCGCGGACGAGGTCGTCGTAGAAGATGAATTCGTCGCAGTTATCGATGAACAGGCCGCTGGTGGACTGCTTTACACCCACGCCGATGACGGTCTTGTTGTTCTCACGCAGCTTGCTGACGAGGGGTGAGAAATCCGAGTCTCCGCTGACGATGGCGAAGGTGTCCACATGGGGCTTGGTGTAGCAGAGGTCGAGGGCGTCCACGACCATGCGAATGTCTGCTGAGTTTTTACCGCTTTGCCGCACATGCGGGATTTCGATCAGTTCAAACGACGCCTGATGGATACCCGCTTTGAAGCCTTTGTAGTGGTCCCAGTCGCAGTAGGCCTTCTTCACGACGATGCTGCCCTTCAGTAGCAGGCGGTCGAGCACCTTGTTCATGTCGAACTTGTCATACTGCGCGTCCTTCACCCCGATGGCGAGATTTTCAAAGTCGCAGAAAACAGCGATGGTATGTGCGCGGTCGGTGGAGGGTGTGGCCATGATGCCGGATCGTCCGCTCTGACTGCCGCTCGGTCAACCAGCGTTCCAGTCACTCTTATAAAACGGCCACTCCGCTAAAGATGGCCGCCCAAGCGACTCCTGTTCGAAGTCACCTTTAATGCCCGAATCACGCATGGCTTGCAAAGGTGGGTGGCAGTCTGCCATGTGTGGGTCGGCCAGCAGGCGGTCGATGATTTGAAGGTCGAGTGGTTGCAGGGTTTCGGAATCCCTGAGTGGCCGGTGGTGCATGTGCAGCGGTTGGATAGTACGGCCCGAGCGTGAGCGGAGATCGCGGAGGATGTCGAAGCCTGCGGGATCCGTGTCGCCGAAGTGATGGATGGGCAGATTGGCCGGTAAGCAAGCTAGCAGCGCGAGAACGGCGCGGCCCGGGTAGCTGGTTTGAATGAGGAGAGTGTCGCTGTTTAGTTTCGCGAGTTCGAGGAAGGTGGTTTCGTTTTCCACCGTGAGCACTTGAGAGGCATCGCAGTGGATGGCGGTGGTGTGATGAATGTCAGTTTCGGAAATGGAGACCGGTGAGTGAAGCCAGCCGAGGTCGAGTGTGCCGCCGGGAAGTTCTAAGCGGAGAGGGCCACGAAGGAAGACGCGGCGTGGTTTTTCCATGAGGCCGAGATCTTCGAGCGATTGAATCCTGCCGTCGGTGATTTGGCGCAGGGAAGATTCAAGACGAGGACGTAGTTGTTCCAGTCGCTTCGAGTCTCCGCAGATCGTGCAACTGGCGAAGCGGATCAGTGATTCGCCCTGCCATGTGAGCACACGCGGGATCACAGTGAGGAGTTCGCGCGCCTCAGCCAAATCATCGCGAGTGAAGGGTGTGACGGGACTGCCATCGAACGCATGCTGTGCCAGTCTCAGGCACCAACTCAACCACGCGTCTTTATAATTGGGCGGGACAAGCGTTTCTTGATACGACTCGAACAGGTCCGCCAACTGCCTGCGCTCTTCGGTGGGCGATGATTCGCGCAGGTGATTGAAGAGCCACGCTTCGCCGCCTTCGCGAGATAAGCGGACGAGGTATATCAGGTTTATATCATGAAGATGAGTTTTGAGTTCCAGCTTTTCCTGGGACTGGCTTGCAGCTTGGCGGAGTCGATCCTCGGCATTGTTTCGTGCCTCAGCAGAATCCGCATGTGCTGCTTTGAGGAGCTTGCGATAGTCGAAGGTGAAATCCCCGGTGTGGACGCCGGTGCGTCCCGCCCGGGAGCTGCGGTAGCGGTCGGCAAAGACCTTCAGGATGTCTGGATGCTCATGAGCCATGCTTGTTCATCCATTCTTTGCCTTCGGGCGAATCGCGGAAGAGCACGGCGGGAATGTTGCGGATGCGGGTTTTGCCGCCTTCGCGTTTTTCGGTCTTGGTGACGACGATGAGTTCATCGCACAGGCTGAAGGCGAAGGGGATGTTGCCGCTGGACATGCTGAAGACGCCCTGGAGATCGAGCTCCTGCATGGCGGCAAGGCAGTCCTGGATTCGTTCGCCGCTGAGTTTGCTGAAGGCTTCGTCAATCGGCACGAGTGCGAGGCTGGGTTCCTTCCAGCGAGTCTCGTGGCGATTGTAGGCGTGCAGGTAGCTGGCAAGAATGGCGACGAAGTAGGGGCTTTGATTTTCACCACCGCTCATTTTGCCGCTTTGCTTGTCCACGCTTACGGAGCGGGCATCAGGCTGGCGTACATCAGTGACGAGCAGGTCGTAGTCGAAGTACTGGCGGTAATCGAGAAGCTTGGCGGCTTCGGGGCTGTTCGCCTGCTTGACCAGGGTTTGCAGGAAGTGATCGAGCGCGGTGCGCAGTTCGCCTTCGAGGCTGGAGAAGAAGAGATCGTCGGGATCGCGGGTTGAATTGAGGTCGATGAGATGGCGGTAGAAGCGGAATTCGGGATTGGGCTCCTTTTTGATGTGATACACATCGTTGCCGATCTGCCGCTTGAGCTGCTTGTTGAGCAGGAAGATGATGTTGTCGATGTCCTTGAGCGCCTTCTGCATGCGGCTCAGCACCTGCGTGCGGAACAGGCCCTCCCAGCGCTTCCGCTCGGCTTCGGCCTTCTTCTCAAATTCGGGGATGCCCTGCCCGTCGATGCGTTTGAGTAGCTTGTCGTAGTCCTTGGTGCTGCGGCCATCTTCCGGCAGATCATCGAAGCGTGGCGAAAAGGTTTTCTTGAACTCGACCATCGCGGCTTTGAGATCGCCCTCAGCCTGCGCAGCGCTCACGGCGGCTTTGTTGAATTCTCGGTCAAACTCCTTCGCGGCGACATCTGCAGCGAGGTATTTTTCGAGCATGTCGTGCTTCCAGCTTTGGTAGCGGTCGAGATGCGCTGAGATGTCGATTTCACGTTTGATGCGGAGCAGATCGTCTTCACGTTTCGAGGCGTCTTCGCGGCGGATCGCCAGATTTTTCTCGCTCTGTTCAATTTCACGCTGAATGCCTTTGCGGGCGATTTCGAGGCGCTCTTTTTCAAACGAGTCGGACTGCGCGAGTAAATTGTGTGCCTGCTGATCCAGCTCTTGCAGCGAGCCGGTGTCGATGTCTTGAAGGCGCTTCATCAGCTCCTCGTGATCTTGTTCGAGCTTCGGCAGCGACTCCACGCGTACAAGATCCTGGGACAGCGAGCCGTGGTCGGGCATCTTGCTGTCTTTGTCGGTGATGAGGGCGTTGATCTCGGTTTCGAGCGGTTCCAAGCGGCGAATGCTGGCGACGATGTCTTTGAGCTTGTCCTGCTTGATCTCCTGCTGGCGTTGCAGGCCGCGCTTGCCGATGAACGGCACTCCGTCGTAGCGGCGGGGCCGCAGGATCGCGCCTTCGCGCAGCATGAGGCCATCGGGTAAAATGGCCGCGTCATGCTTGTCGAGGTCGGCGAGCTTTTGCACGCACTTCACCTGGCCAAACCAGAGATCCACACAGGCGCGAGCCACGGGATCATCCGTTTCGATTTTCTCCGCGAGCGAACCTTCCGCGACTTTGGGTTTCATCGCGAGCATGCGTGCCGGATGAATGAGCGACTCCACGGCTGCCTTCGGGCCTTGTGAAGCGGCCTTGAGTTCATGGAAGTGCTTCAAGGCCTCCGGATAGTGTTCTTCGCCGACGATGATGGCGAATTTTTCACTGAAGGCGACCTCGATGGCTTCGCGCCAGGTCTCGTCTGTTACTTCACACAGTTCGCGCAGTGCTTTGGCGGCGGGGCGCCCCTTCATGTGAAGCAGGTGCTCATTGAGCGTGTGCAGCAGCGGCTGATCGATGGGTGGAAGGCCTGCTTTGAGCGTGGCAATCTGCGCGTCGAGATCGTTGCGCTCGCTGCGCAGGCGGCGCAGTTCCTCTGCATCTGCGGCAAAGGCCTGGCGCAGGTTTTTGCAGACCTGATCTGCGGCATCGCGCATCAGGCTCAGCGCATTGGCAGTGGCGGCTTCGTCGCAGGCCTCGAGCAGTTCGATGGCATTTTCCAGACGATGCGCGTCCACGGGCTTTGGTAGCGGTGAGTGCTTCACATCCTTCAGCCACTGCTTGGCATCCTTCACACGTTTGCGCAGACGGTCGCTGAGCTTGGTGCCGAGTTCGCGCAGGCGTAGAAGTTCGCTTTCCAGCTTGCGGCCTTGTTCGGTGAGCTGGTGATAAAGCCGGCCTTCGGAGGACTCGTGCATGAGGCCAAGCAGGCGCTCTCGTTCGCTGCGGCAGCGGGAGATGCCTTCTTCCAGCTCTATC
>NZ_JAQSEA010000252.1 GCF_029946185.1 Prosthecobacter sp. | reverse complement strand
GTCAAATTCTTCAAAGACTGGCGCTCATACGCGCTGCCGATGAACACCTGCACAGCCAGGATGCTGGCATTGAGGCGGATGGCTTCTTCGATGTTCAGCGCGGTGCTCTCGTTGGAAAGCGGCTCAAAGCCAGGACGGGCAAACTTGGCCTTCTTGCCGTCGATCTCGCCTTCCCACTCTTCCATCGGGCTGATCATCGAAGTGCCGCCGGAGGCGCGTAGTGCGATAGCTTTCGTCGTGGAGGCAGGGATGACGGAACGCTGGATGCCACGGGTGAGCATCAAGCAGTCTGCATACGGGGCGAGGGGGAGGATCGTCTGGTCCACGCGCTCGAGTCCGGTGGTCGGGCCTTGGAAATAGCCGTGGTCAAAAGCGAGCATCACCGTGCGGCCGTCCTTGGGGTTGAAAACCTTGGCCAGGCGGTTTTTGAGGCCCCAGTCGTACTGGTGGCAGCCCTTGAGGAAGAAGCCGGGAGCCTCCTGGGGGACGTCGGTGAAGAATTCCTTTTCCTTCTTGTCTGCTGCGCTGGTGGAGAGATCGGCCATGGTATTTCTGGGGTGCGAGTTAAACGGGCAGGCAGGATGAGCGCGAATCGGCCTCGCGCAAGCACATTGCCTGCACTTGCAAAACCCTGCGACCTGTGGATTCTACGCGCCCCATGTCCGCAAACCTCCTCATTTACCTCGATGGCAAGCTCGTTCCTGAATCCGAGGCGAAGATCTCCGTCTTCGACCACGGCCTGCTCTATGGTGATGGCGTATTTGAAGGCATCCGCATTTACAATGGCCGCGTGTTCCGCCTGACCGAGCATTTGCATCGCCTTTACGACTGCGCGAAGGCGATCTGCCTCACCGTGCCGATCCCTTTTGAGGAAATGGAAAAAGCCACGCTCGACACCGTGGCCGCCAACAATCTCCGCGACGGCTACATCCGCCTCGTCATCACCCGGGGTGTGGGCTCGCTCGGTTTGAATCCCTACCAGTGCCCGAAAGGGAGTGTGTTCATCATCGCCAGCAGCATCACGCTGTATCCGGCAGAGCGTTATGAAAAGGGGCTTGAGCTCATCACCTGCGGCACTCGCCGTCCGAACTCCGCCGCGCTCAGCCCGCAGGTCAAGAGCCTCAACTACCTCAACAACATCATGGCCAAGATCGAGTGTCTCCAGGCTGGCTGTGACGAAGGCATCATGCTCAATGATCAGGGCTTCGTCTCCGAATGTACCGGCGACAACGTCTTCATCGTGAAGAACGGCAAAGTGAGCACCCCCCCGATCTCCTCGGGAGCGCTGGACGGCATCACCCGCCGCGCCGTGATGGAAATCCTCGCGGAAATGGGGCAGCCCTGCACCGAGGCGATCATGACCCGCTATGACATTTACACCGCCGACGAATGCTTCCTCACCGGCACCGCCGCTGAAGTCATCCCTGCCGTGAAGTATGACCGCCGCTCCATCGGCGACGGCACACCTGGCAAGCTCACTCAGGAACTGACGAAGCGCTTCAAAGCTCTCGCCAACAGCACCGGCACCCCGGTGACCTATGCGTGAGGTGCTTGCCGCGTCAGATTCTAGTTGGAAAATGGCGCGCAAAATGCAAGTTCTCCCCTGAATGAATCCAAAGAGTCCATTCGCCCTCCTCGGGAGGAGCCTGTTGGTTTTGGGCTGGTCCCTGACCGGCATCAGCTGTTCTTCATCGAAGCCTGAAGTGGCGGAAAATCCGCTCAGCAGCCGCGCTTGGTGGAAGGGAGATGGCGTCCAGGGCAAGCCCAAGATCGTCATCAATCTAAGCACGCAGCGCGTGCAGTATTACAAGGGCAAGGAACTCGTCGGAGTCTCGCCGATCTCGTCGGGCCGTGAAAGCCATGGCACAGGGACGGGCTCTTATCGAATTTTAGACAAGGATATCGACCATCGTTCCTCGCTCTTCGGTGCCTACTTGGACAAAGAAGGCAACGTGGTGCAGGGAGATGTGGACACGCGCAAGGACCCTGCGCCCTCTGGCACCACCTACATGGGGGCCAACATGCGTTACTTCATGCGCATCGTCGGCGGCATCGGCATGCATGAGGGCCATCTGCCAGGCTATCCTGCCTCCCATGGCTGCATTCGCCTTCCAACCAAAATGGCCGCCATCTTTTTCAATGAAACTCCGACGGGAACACCGGTTGATATCATCGGTGAAAGCTCTCTCGCCGCCACGGAGTCCGAGATCCCGCTCGGAACGGACAACATCGTGGATGTGGCCTCCTTGCCCGAGTCTAAGCGAGCAACCAAAGAAAAGGCTGCTGAGGCAGAGTCGAAGACCGCGACAAAACCAAAAGCAACCGTGCGCCGCGCCATTGTGGATGCCTCCAAGTCCTCGGGATTCGGTTCTTTCTTTGGCCGGAAGCCGCCGCGTGGCAGTACGATTTACCTCAACGAATAAGCGCGTACAGGCACGTATCCTTCGTCCCTGCCGACGGGTTGACCTCAGTGCCAAAGTATCGATCTGGCAGGCTTCATGCGTAAGCCCAGGCTTGCACGCAGTTGAGATATGTCACCCCATGGTGTGAACCTCAATATGAGGCAGTTAGAGCGGGCACAGAAATGAATTGGTAGAGGAATCTCTGATTATCCGGGCATTCCTTGGCCAACAAACAAGGCTCTCTCAGCTCATCGCAGTCACTGGTCTCAATGACCACTCTTCACCATCACCCAGCCCACAATGATCAGGATGGGCAGCAGGATCGGAATGGAAAAGCGGGCCATGTAGGCCAGGAATGAGGGTGCGTGGACCTTGGCCTTGTCGGCGATGGACTTGACCATGAAGTTGGGGCCGTTGCCGATGTAGCTACCAGCTCCGAAGAAGACGGCACCCAGTGAAATGGCGATGAGATGCGGCGCGTGCTCGGCGGCAAATTTCATCACATCCGCTGGGGAATCGACCGAAAGATGCTCCTGTCCCATTGAGGCTGCAAGGAAGGAGAGGTACGTCGGCGCGTTGTCCAGGAAGGCTGAGAGCGCACCTGTGGTGAAGTAGTATTGCATCGGCGAACGGATGTCCAAGCCCTGCCCGCTTTGCAGGATCTGCAGCGCCGGGATCATCGTGAGGAAGATGCCGACGAAGAGGTAGCCGACCTCCTTGACCGGGCCGAAGTTGAAGTCGTTCGACTCATGCACCGCCGGCTTGGTGGTATAGTAAGAGGCCACGGCAGCGGCAAACATGACCAGGGCGGGAATGGAGAAGACGCCGAGCAGCGTGGACTCCTGAACGCTCTTGGGCAGGAAGACTGCAGCAAGCACCACGCCGAGCCACAAGATGTTGATCAGCCCGCTGAAGTGCCAGTGCTCATTCGCGGTTTCCTTGTCACGAATGTGCTTGGGGATACGCGCGAAGTTACGCGTGTCGAAGATGAAAAAGACGACGAGCAGAAGCGCGACCGCGAGCGCCCAGGCCTGCCAGCAATGCTGCAGCACCCAGAAGAAGGACACGCCGCGCAGGAATCCTAGGAACAGCGGCGGATCGCCGATGGGGGTGAGGCAACCGCCCACATTGCTGACGATGAAGATGAAGAAAACGATGTGGAAGTGCGTGATGCGGAATTTGTTCATCTTGATCCAGGGCCGAATCAGCAGCATCGAAGCACCCGTGGTGCCGATGAAGTTTGCCAGCACCGCACCAATGAAGAGGAACAGGGTGTTGACGAACGGGGTGGCCTCACCTTTGACCCGGATGTTGATGCCGCCGGAAATCACAAACAGCGAACCCACCAGTGCCATGAAGCTCACATACTCATGCGCCGCATGGTGCAGCGGGTGCCAGTCCTTCTGCACAAAGACGTAATAAGCGGTCGTGACCAGTCCCAGCGCCACCGCGACCTTCGGATAATGATGCTCCCAAAAATGCGCAGCAAAAAGCGGCATCAGTGCGATGCAGAGCAACAGAATGGCAAACGGAGCCAGCATGCCCACGGGGGGCAGTGCAGCTTGATTTGGGGCGATGGCGAGGAGGAGCATGTGTTAGAGATTACTGGCGGTTGGCCGGGCAAACAGCGACCCGGAATGCAGACGCATTGCTGGTTCGTGGGAGCATTTCTCATAGCCCATAGTGTTCCAAGTTCAAACATATCCGCACAGCGGGATGCCACCGTATGCTGCAAATGTCCCGGAGATGCTCGGCTGCCGCTGCTTCCGTCTGGCCGTCAGCCTGTCGGGGTCCTAGAACAGTGCTGACGTGAGCGGCTGCGCATGCAGTGGAGGGCTCGGAAACTCAGTGTCCCCACATCCTCTACCACGGCTGGCGCACACTCTGAGAACGCTGCCGTAAAACTCAATGGGTGTCTGTAAAAAGTCCCTGCATCGGTTTGAGCGGGGGGGATGGATCAGGAAGGTCCCTCTCCGAACGTGGTATGGCCTGCTAGCCCGCCCAGCGGTTATCCAAGCCAAAACGCTGGCCGCTGGCAGGCTGCATCACGCCAATAGCCTCCAGATTACTCCGGGCGCCGTTCCAGAATGCCCTTGGCTTTTTCCAGTTCGCCCATCGCCCAGTCGGTCACGCCGGGTTCATCGGTGTCTGAGGAACCGGTAATATGCATGCGGCGGATGTAATACTTGTCCATGAACGCCACGATCTTCTCCGAAACACCCAAGATGCCACGATGCACGTGCAGGACCGGCTTTTTCTGCTTTCTGGCGGAGCTCACCGCCTTCTGGGCTGTGCCGGTGGCCTTGGTGGCGAGGGTGAAGACCAGGGTGGCTTCCGCATCACGCACGTTTGAGGTGACAGCCTCCAGCACGTTTTCTGTTTCGCCTTCCTTCAGCTTGTAGCGCGGATCAAGCGGCTCCTCAGATCCGAGGAGGCCTTTAGGGCACCAGCCGCCGTGCGGGCATTCGTATTTCAACGCCCAGTCCAGAGTGGCGCGTTCGACGCCCATCTGAGCGCCGGTGATGATGACAAGTTTGAAAGCCATGGGAATGTTCAGAAGAAATCAGGACAGCGCCCACGGCAAGCACGATCTCGCATTATTCCAATTGGCGCCCCAGCATGAGGTCGAGGTTGCGCTCCACGATTGCACCCATGGATTTGCAGGTGTCAAACAGGTGGGTGCTGTGGTACTGGCCGAGTTCGGTGCGAAGCTGGACGACTTTTTCGAAGGGCTCCACCGCGTTGTGTTTCATGCAGCGGAGCAGCGCGGCGATGCGCTGATGCTCCGAGAGGTAGCGGCGCGAGATCAGGCTGCGCTCTTCCTCCTGGTACTGCTTCATGGTGGGGGTGTTCAGGCAGGATGAGCAGAGCTGCACCACCGGATTGTTCTCCTTGAAGAACTGCGGGAGGTACAGACTTTTGCGTCCCTCGTAGCTCTGCTGATCGAAGTCGATGGCACGCACTCGGTACTGCACCTCCTCAAAGTCGGGCGTCATGTCCACGACGTAATTGTAGCTGCGCATATCGCCAAGGAGGCGGATGAAGCAGCGCTCGCTGAATTTGACGAACTCCTTGGCAAGCCGGACGCCGTTGAAGTCGGGCCGGCCGAGATAGTCGCGGATGAAAGCGTCTCCCGGCACGCCTGCGATGTGCTCCTCCACCAGCGTGCCTCCCCGGTGCATCAGGTAGTTGATGCGATTGGGGGAGAGCAGATGCTCCAACTCCAGGCCATAAACGCGGGAGGCGTCCGCCGTTTTCACGTAGAAGTGGTCGTAGTTGTCATTGTACTGGTTCACCACCCTCACTCGGAAGGGCCGGGAGTTGCCAAATTCGCAGTAGTCCACGCGCTCCACGTAGAGATGCGGCACTGCGTGGAAGTCCCCGGTGCGGAGCTGGGAGTAGATGCTGGTGAGCTTGGGGTACAGCTCCTGCTGCAGCTCACGCGGATAGAGGACGCTGCTCCAGTAGGTGGCATTGCCTTCCTTGTCATAGAGCGGGTAGCTCTCAGAGAAGTTGCGCAGTTCATCATACTGCGTGGGGAGCGAGTAGCAGCGCCCGAATTGGTCGAGGTACTCGATCAGCTCATCGGTGACCGGTATGAAGTTTTTGCGCTTGGTGATCTCGTTCATACCGGCGCTGTGTCGCACCTCGCGTTCCAACTATCAAGAAGGGATGCGCTGAGTCGAAGGCGCGGTTTGAGGCTTTGCGGCTTGATTACCTGAAGGTGGTTGTGCATCTTCCGTGGCTTGTTGCCACCTGTTTGAAGCTTCTACACCATCAACGATTGCGCGAGTGGTCGAAACTGCGGTCATGGCGGAATTTCGTCTGGCTCGCGCTGGATTATGCATGCGTGCTGCTGGTGGCCGGGTGCGCGGTCGCGTTTCACATGGTTCGTCAGGAGCAGGGGTTTTCCTGGGCTTGGGAGGTGCCGACGGCGCTGCTGGCAGTGTTTTTAATGGGCATTCTGCAACATCGCATCGGTCTCATGGTGGCCATGAAGCCTCCCATGGCCTGCTGCTGCCAGACCGTGTCTGGAATGACCGCGTGGCGAACCTGCTGGTGTTTAATCCGTTGTTCTCCGACATCCGCCTACGGCGTGGTGAGTGCGCCAGGAGACCGACGCTCCATCTTGGACCTGCAGGCACAGTGAGCGCATCGAGGGCTTGGGGGAGAGGGATCGTCCAGATCCCTCACGGCCCCCCGCAATGCCTGGCGCTCTCGCTGGAGTTTTTCAACAGGCTGTTAGGCTCCAGCGGGCGGCAGGAAACCGATGTTGGTGAGGTGCTTGAGATAAAGGTGCATGCGGTGCTGATCGACGGGCGGGCAGGTGATGCCGGTGCCGTTGAGATCCTGCAACGTGTTGTGGCAGAACTCCGACGACTGTTCCTGCACCAAGTTTAAGAGCACCTGGCGGGGAATAAACAACTGGTAGGCGGCCACCGGATTGTTCTGTACAGTGAGTCCGCCACTTTCGAGTGCGGCTTCCCATTGATCCTCCGGCACTTCACGAATGGAGTAGCCGTAACTGCGCGCGAGTCCCTGCAACTCGCGGAAGCCGGGGGCCGCGGGGTTGATGAGATGGTAGGTGCGCCCCGTACCAGTGAGACTGAGCGAGATCCGCACCATGGCGGCGGCCACGAAATCGACCGGCGTCAGGAGGCTGCTGCAGCCTGAGTCCGGGCCCACCCCAGCGACGATGCAGGTTTTGAGGAAGAGCCAGATGATATTGTCGGTGGGGCAGATGCCGGTGCGGTCATCACCCACGAGAAGGCCGGGGCGGTACACATTGACCGGCAGACCTTGCGCGCGTGCCTGCAAAAACAACTGCTCTGACACCCAGCGGCTCTGACTGTAGCCTACTGTGAGTTTGTCATGGTCTGGTAGCGGATCGTCTTCCAGCAGGGGGCTGTCTGCGGTGGATTGGCTTGCAGCCAGAATGCTAACGCTGGAAAGATAATTCACCGGCTTGAGCCTGCTCTGGGCGGCCAGACGGATGATCTCCACCGAGCCGTTCACATTGACTGGCTTGAGGTGTTCATAGACGGCGATGTGATTGATGTGCGACGCCGTGTGGTAGATCACATCCACCGTGGAGGCGAGCAGATCAAAAGCGTCGGGTGAGAGTCCGAGCAGGGGCTCTGAGAGACTGCCGAGCACGGGAATAATGCGCGGGTGGAAGGACACGTCCCAGCACCCATAGGCCTTCAAATGTGTCTCGATCTGCTGCGTGGCGGAGGCCTTGTCTGCCGCGCTGATGAGGCAGTGAATCCCCGCATGCGTCTGCTGCAAAAGATCGCGCAGCAGGAATGCGCCGAAGAAATCGAGGACGCCAGTGAGGAAGATAATCTGCGGCTGCTCAATCTCTGAGCATGGCACCGGAGCGGTGGCAAAAGGAATACCCCAGCGACCGAGATGGGAGTCATGCACGAAGTCGCCGTCGGCAGCAGCGGGCGGCGCAGACTCCTGAGGTGTGTCAGCGGAGGCGGATTCTGCTTTACCACCGGTCAGATGGCTAAGCAGGATTTCAGCGAGTTTCTGCACGTTCGGAGCGCCGCCCATGAGCTGCCCTGTGGGAATGGCGATGCCCGTCAGGCTTTCGATCTGATGGATCAGCTCGACCGCCATGAGCGAGTCGATACCGATCTCATTGAGCGGAAGTTTGGAGTCGATCTTGGCGGGGGAGGTGCGGAGGATCTTGCCCACCTGCTCGCGCAGGAAGGTGTCCAGAATGCCAAGCTGATCCTCAGGCGCGGCGCCGAGAACGGCATCGCGCAGCCAGTTCGCGTCGTCTGACTGATGCTGCCGCAGCGCATCTTCCGTGGTCAGCAGCGCATAGCGCGGAGTCGCGATGATGGCAGGCGTAACCGCCGCCCATTTGGACCAGTCGATGCGCGAGACCATCATCTGACTGATGGCCGGCTGCTGCATGAGACGGCCGAGGATGGGCAGGCTCTCCGCAGGCGTGATGCCCGCCCAGCCGATGCGGGCAAAATGCTCCTCCAGTTTCTTGTGCCGTGCGACGTAGCCGACTCCCGCCATGACGCCCCAGTTGATGGTCAGCGCGGGAAGACCCTGCATCCGTCGATGGTTTGCCAGGGCATCAAGGAAGGCGTTCGCCGCAGCGTAGTTCGCCTGGCCCGGACTCCCAATGATGGATGCCACCGAGGAGAACATGACGAAGTGATCGAGCGCGAGGCCTTGGGTCTGCAAATGCAGATTCCACGCTCCGTTGATCTTCGGCGTCGTCACCTTTTGAAAGCGCTCCGCATTGAGCTGCGAGATCATGCCGTCATCCAGCACCATAGCCACGTGAAAAACACCCCGCAGCGGCGGATGCGACTGCGCGATTTCTTCGAGAAGCGTCGTCACACTCGCTGGATCGCTGACATCCGACTGGATCACGGTGACTTCTGCGCCTGCGGCCTGCATCGCAGCCACTCCGGCCCGGGCTTCTTCAGTGGAGGCACCACTGCGGCTGGAGAGCACGAGATGGCGTGCGCCTTTTTCCACCAGCCACTGTGACATGGCCAGACCGAAGCCGCCGAGTCCGCCCGCAACAAGGTAAGTGCCCTCTCGCTTCAACTGGAACGCGCCATCCGTCGCATCGGCGCTGAGCGAGACTTTGGCATCGGCCACCGTGAGCACCACTTTGCCGATCTGTCGTGCCTGCGTGATGTAACGGAAGGCATGCGCCGCATCCGCGAGGGGAAAGGAGCGATAAGGCAGCGCAGGAAGCTTGCGCGACGTGAACAGCTTTTTCAGGCTGCCCATGATGGATTTCGAATTGCGCGGGTCGAGCGCATGCCCAAGGTCGATGGCGTGATAGGAAAGATTATGGCGGAAGGGGAAGAGCCCCACCTTGGTGTTGCTGTAGATGTCACGCTTCCCGATTTCAAGGAAGCGTCCGTACTGGCGCAGCAGCGAAAGGCTCTGATGGATCGCCTCTCCCGCGAGTGAATTGAGCACAAGATCGACGCCCTCGTCATTCGTGATGCGCATCACCTCACCGGCAAAGGCCAGCGTGCGTGAATCCAGCACATGCTCCACACCGATCTTCTTCAAAAACGCACGCTTCTCCGCGCTGCCCGCCGTGGCAAAAATCTCCGCGCCAGTGGCTTTGGCGATACGAACCGCCGCCTGGCCCACACCTCCCGTGGCGGCATGGATCAGCACCCGTTCGTCCTTCATCATGCGGCCCTGATGCGAAAGCGCATAGGAGGCCGTCAAATACGTGACCATCATGGTGGCCGCCTCTTCCATCGTCAGATGCGCAGGCTTTGCCAGCACCGCATATTCGACCGTGGTGACGTGCGTGCCAAAACATCCGGCCGCGAGCGCCATGACTTCGTCTCCCGCTTTGAACTGCGTCACGTTTGCACCCACGCGTACAATGCGTCCGGCGCATTCATCGCCGAGGAGCATCGCGTCGGCGGCTTCGGCGGGATAGATGCCGAGGGCCTTCATCACATCGCGGAAGTTCAGCGCGGCCGCGCAGATTTCGATCTCGACTTCATTGGGGCCGGGAGCACGGCGCGGCTTGGCGCGGAACACTAGTTTGTCCAGGGAGCCGGGCTTCGCAGACTCAAGACGGAAGCACTGCTCAGCGGTGAGCGTTGACATGGAAGTCTGCGCCAGATGATCCAGCGATCCATGTATCAAACGGTGGGCATAGCGCGCCTCTCCACGCCAGGCGATCTCAGCTTCCGCATCAGGATGCAGCAGTTCGTTAAGCAGAATCTGGGTGTCATCTCCCCCGCCATTGGCATCGAGATCAATCGTGCGGCAGTGCAGGTCGGGATACTCGCTCATCACGACGCGGGCCATGCCGTGCAATGGTGACTGCGTAAGCGAGAGTACGGACGTTTTTTCTCCAGCAGGCTGTGCGCCACGGGTGACGAACCACAGGCCGGGCAGCGAAGCATGCCCCGCTGCATTCAGCGCCTGCACTAGGTAAAGCGGGCTATGGCAGACCAATGTCTGTGCTGCTGCAATCTCTGCCGTCGTGACGTCCACACCTGCGGGCGCATCAAGACTCCAGAGATGGATGACACCACGCAGAGTGCCGGCTTGCGGAAGTTCAGAGAGCAGTCGTGTGTAGTCCTCCGCCGTTGATGCGCAGAGCTGCACTTCATCGGCAGAGACACGCGTGAAAGTGTCTGCGGCAGTCACCACGAGACAGGTGTCTCCACGCTGGCGCAGGGAATCCGCAAGGGATCCTGTGAGGCCCTGCTGATCGGCAAAGAGCAGCCAGTGGCCGGGCTCGGCAATTGCTTCATCAGCGACGGTCGCAGCTTGAGGCAATTCGGGCCCGCGTGCGAGGAGCACGACTTGCCCGCTCTGACTCTGATTGGTGGCATCAGCTACGGCCTCGACGGTGGTGAAGCCCGCCGCAGTGATGATTTTTTGCCAGTCGGCAGAGGGCAGCAGAGGATGGTTGGTGCGCAGGGCACTGTCTTGAAAGCTCCACCAGCGCGCATCCGTGCCGCATACCAGATCATGCCAGGGAGTGCTACGCTCAAGCTCCAGGGCCAGCAGCAGTCCACCGGAGGCGAGCAGCTGACGCACATGCAGCAGCGACTGCTGCACGTTCTGCGTCAATGACAGCGCATTGGAAACGAGGATGAGATCGAAACGCTCATCGGCGAAGCCTTGCTCCGCTGGCGGAAGATCGAGATCGAGCACGCGGTACTGCACCGAATGGAAATCGCTGAATTTTTTCCCGGCCTGATCGAAGTGCCCGTCCGAGACATCCGTGAAGCAGTACTCAACTCCCAACTGGGGCAGGCGTGGCAGCACACTCCCTGTGACACCGCCTGTGCCTCCCCCGATTTCCAGAATGCGCACGCGCCTGCCTTCCGGGAGCTGTGCCAGCGCTGCGGTGACAGCTTCACCGATGAGGTGATTGTAAACACGGGTGAAAACGGACGCCGCCTGAAAATGCTCCACCATGTTGGCGGAGAGCACCGCTGCGGCCTCGCACTTGCCTTGCAGCAAATCGGCGAGACCTGTGGTGCACCGGTCCAGCAGGATGAGCTCGGGGTGAAAGGCTGGGAAGTGGAAAACGAGATCCTGCCACAGCTTGTCGCGATTCAATCCAGCTGGTGGGGCCGTGACCGTCCATACCGGAGCCTCGGCGGATAACTCCGACTTCAACCAGCCGTCTGGCTCAAGCAGTGTAAGAAGGCGATGAACAAAACGCTCATGCACGGGCTGCACCTTGGCGCGTTTCAGCAATGCTGGGAGCGGGAGTGTCTCCCCCGCTTTGGGGCGCCAGCCAAGCTGCTTGAACACCGCGAGAATGGAACTGCGGCAGAGCTGAAGAAAACGCGGCTCCCACTCCTCATAGCGTGCGTTCATGCCGAGCGCGGTGCTGTAGTTTGCGGCGCTCTCGCGGAGCTGCACCGCCAGCACACTGTTGTCGGGAAGATAGTCGGCAGGCGTATGCGCCACTGGAACTGCGGAGAGCGGCTTGAGCTGCCACTCGGACTGGTACAGCCAGTCCGCCTGCGCACCCGAGCCCGGTGTGCTGCCCAAGGCGGAGTACTTGCAGAGGAAGTCGGTGATCTCCAGCAGCACGTTGCCCTCGTCATCAAGGATGAAGAGATCGATGACGATGATCTTTTTCGCAATCGCCTGCGTCCTGCGCACATAGGCCCACACCTTGGCACCGGGCCTGGAGTAGCAGCGGATGCGCTCCATCCGCGCCGGAAGGTAGAGGCCGTCTGCCGGAAGAGCGATGGTGGGATGGATGCAGGCGTCCAGCAGCGCGGGATGAACAATGTATCGCTCCATCTCCGCCACTGCGGCGGCGGGCAGTTCGATGCGGCCGAGGGCTTCGTCATCACCTGCGCAGACGTGCGTCAGCGCCTGAAACTGCGGGCCGTAATGCAGGTCGGCAGCGGCCGCTGCCTGATAAAACTTGGGGCCTTCGATCTCATTCCCGCAGCGCTGCCTGATGGCGGCAAGGTCAAACGGCGGAGGCTGCCGGCGTTCGGGCTCGGCACGCAGGCGTCCGGTGACATGCGCCACCCAGATTGGCGGCTCTTCGGTGAGGGTGCTCTGAATGACGAAGGTGTTTTCATCCGTCACGCAGGCGATCTGCAGCAGCGGGAAGTCATCGCCCCCAGGCAGGATGCAGCCGCGATGAATCTCCAACTCTTCGATGAGCACCGGCTTGTCCGGATGCAGTTCACAGCCAGCGGCGAGCGCCATCTCCACATAGCCTGCGCCGGGGAAGATGAGGTGCTGGCCCACACGGTGGTCCTTCAGCCAGGTCAGCACGCTTTTGTTCAGCGCGGTTTCCCAAGTGGGATGGACGTTTGGCATCTTCAGCTTGAGCAGCGGATTGCTCTGCGGGTGCGTGCGCAACTGCATCGAATACACGGGCTCGTGCCAGAAGCGCTCCTTCTGCCAGGGATACTCCGGCAGACGCAGCGCAGAGCTGGCATGCGGGTAGATCGCCGCCCAGTCCACATCATGTCCATTGACGTGCAAAGCACCCAGCGTGCCGAGCAAGGCGGCGCGCTCCGGCTTCTGACGCCGCAACGAAGGCAGCGCCATGCCGATAGCGTCCGCCAGCGCAAGGCATTCGTTCATCGAATTGGACAGCACCGGGTGCGGACTGATCTCAAGAAAATGCGTTTGTCCTGCGGCGATGACCGCATCGATGGCAGGAGCAAACAGCACGCTCTGCCGAACATTGTGCCACCAGTAGTCCGCATCGTAGTCCGTGCCTTCGGCCAGCCGTCCTGTCACGGTGGAGTAGATTTTTACTTTGCCCGGCTGCGGCTCCAGACCTGCAAGCGACTCGGCCAGTTCCGCTCTCACCGGGTCCATATGGGCGCTGTGAAAGGCGTAGTTCACCGGCACGTAGCGCACGAAGAGCCCACGCCGTTCCACCTCCTGAAAAATTTCATCCACCGCATCGCTGTCACCCGAGATGGAGGCCATCTTCGGCCCGTTGACGGCGGCGAGCGAGGCTCTTTCGCCATACGGGGCGATGAGGTCCTCGGCCTCCGCACGCGTCAGTCCTGCGGCGATCATCTTGCCACGCAGCGGTGTCTTCTCCATGCAACGTCCGCGATGGTGGATGACGCGCACCGCCTCTGTCAGAGAAAGTGCCCCACAAACATGCGCCGCCGCCACTTCACCCATGCTATGTCCTAAAACGGCATACGGGCGTATGCCCCAGGACTGCCACAGCGCCGCCAGCGCGACCTGCAGGGCAAAGAGCGCGGTCTGCGCGATTTGCGTTTCATTCAGCCTCGTCGTCTTTTCATCGCGTCGCAGTTCATCGAGGAGCGAGCAGCCGCCGAGCTTGAGCAGTTCATCATGACAGGTCTGGATGATCTGGCGAAACACCGGCTCCTGCTCCAAAAGCTCGCGCCCCATGGCCCACCACTGCGGTCCCTGACCGCTGAAGACAAAAACGAGGCGCGCGTTTTTAACGGGCTGCCCCACATTGAGTCCGGGAGACTGCTCTCCACTCAGAAAGGCGGACAGCGCGGCGCTCATCCCCGCGCGGGTGCTGGCGACTGCGGCAAGGCGAAGCTCATGGTGCGTGCGCCTGCGGCTGGCAGCAGCGCAGATGTCCTTGAGGGAGATGGATTCATCCGCCGACTCAAGCAGGGAGTGGAAGGATTGGGCGACGGCCAGCAGGGCTGCATCGCTTCCGCGTGCCGAGATCGGTAGAATGAGTTCCGGCTCATCTGCCGCGGGGGCAGGGGCGGGCACCTGCTGCGCGGGCGGCGGTGCGGCCTCCAGCACAGCGTGGGCATTGGTGCCACCGAAGCCGAAGGAATTGATGCAGGCTAGGAGGCGGTGCTGCGCATCCTGCTTCAGCGGCGTCGCGGTGATCGGCACCTTCAGACACAGACGCTCAAAGTTGAGCGAAGGGTTCGGCGTGTTGAAATGCAGATTCGGCGGCACCATGCCGTGCTTGAGGCAGAGCGCTACTTTGATGAGTCCCGCGATGCCGGACCCGGCCTCCAGATGGCCAATGTTGGTCTTCACCGAGCCGAGGAGGCAGTCATCTCCCGGCTGGCGACCGACACCGAGGATGGTGCCGAGGGCGCTGCCTTCGATCAAATCGCCGATAGTCGTGCCGGTGCCGTGAGCTTCGGCATACTGAATTTCATGCGGAGACACGCCCGCCAGACGGCAGGCTTTGGCGATAAGTTCCTGCTGCGAGCCACGGCTGGGCACCGTCATGCCCGAGGTGCGACCGTCTTGATTGACGGCGGTGCTGCGAATCACCGCATAGATGGTATCTCCATCTGCAAGTGCTGCGGAGAGCGGCTTCAGGCACACAGCACCGACACCTTCGCCACGGACGAAGCCGTTGGCGCTGGCATCAAAGGCTTTGCAGCGGCCATCCGGAGACAGCATGCCCATGCTGGAGAAGGCGACGAACGGATACGCGGTGATGATGCAGTTCACCCCGGCGGCGATGGCGCGTGTGCATTCCTTGTTCCACAGTGCCTGGCAGGCCATGTGCACGGCCACCATGGAGGATGAGCAGGCGGTGTCCACCGCGACGCTCGGGCCTTGGAAATTCAGCGCGTAGGAGATGCGATTGGCGGCGATGCTGGCTGCGACACCGGTGGCGGAATGCGGATAGGCCAGGCCACGCCCCATGGAATTTTGCTGGATGTCCGCGTAATCATGCGTGGAGATGCCCACAAACACTCCGGTGTCTTCACCTTTGACGATGTCCACCTGCTGACCGGCATCCATGAGAGCCTCCCACGTGGCTTCCAGCAGGAGACGCTGCTGGGGGTCGATGAAGGGTGCCTCACGCTGCGTGATGCCGAAGAAGCCGGGGTCAAACGTGTCGATCTCATCGATCAGCCCCGCCCACTTGGAGTAGGTCTTGCCGGGTTTGCCCTGTTCGGGGTCGTAATAGAAGCGGTGATCCCAGCGGTCGGGAGGCACCTCACCGATGGCGTCCACTCCGCCCATGAGCATCTCCCAGAATGAACGGGCGTCGGTGGCACCTCCAGGCATGCGGCATCCGATTCCAATGATGGCGATGGGGTCGGCGGCGGTTGGTTCTGGCATGGGTTTTACTTGCTTACTTGCTCACGGTGCGGCTTGTCAAGAAACCGGCTTGGAAATAGCATGTTCTTCGGCGTTGCACACTCCACGAACAAGGGCTTGACACAGGAGGTGTGACCTCTTTGTCATGGCCACCGTTGCAAATTTATTTTGAATGATCACCACACTTGACCGCAAACTCCTCCGCGACATCGGCGGCATGAAGGGGCAGGTCCTGGTTGTGAGCCTCGTCATGGCCTGCGGCGTGGCGATGATGATCGTGTCTCAAAGCGTGATCCTGAGCCTGGAGCGCACACGGGACAGCTACTACCAGCGCTACCGCATGCCGGATGTATTCGGTCAGGTAAAGAGCGCTCCGCTTTCCCTGAGTGACCGTCTCAGCCACATCCCCGGAGTCGCCACGGTGGAACTGCGCGTGGTGGAAAGCGCGCTGCTGGACATGGAGGGCGTGCAGGAGCCCGTCAGGGCGCGGCTGGTCTCCCTGCCGGATGAAGGGAAGCTCAATCTCAATCAGATCTTCCTACGGCGTGGCAGGCTGCCCGGTGCCGGTGCCCAGCGGGAGGCGGTGGTGAGCGAAGCCTTTGCGCAGGCGCATGGGCTGCAGATAGGCGATCGTATCACGGCCATTCTGAACGGGCACCGCGACCACTTGGACATCTGCGGCATCGGCCTGTCGCCGGAGTTTGTGTTTGAAGCCCCACCGGGGCAGACCCTCCCGGACAACAAGCACTACGGCGTCTTCTGGCTGCGCTATCAGTCCCTGGCCGCCGCCTTCGATCTGGAGGGCGCATTCAATGACTTCTGCATGGACCTGTCTCCCGGCACTCCGCCCAAGGAAGTGATCGAGGAGGTGGACCAGATGCTGCTCACCTATGGCGCACCCGGTGCGTATGCGCTGAGCGACCATGCCAGTTCCAAGCGGTTGGGGGATGAGTTGCGCATCGTGCGTGCGCTCTCTTTGGCCTATCCCATGGTATTTCTCTGCGTCGCGGCCTTCATGGTGAATTCCGTCACCTCTCGGCTGGTACGGCTGCAGCGGGAGCAGATCGCGCAGCTCAAGGCGCTGGGCTACACCTCCTGGCAGGTGGGCCGTCATTACCTGAACTATGCATTGGTGATCGTCGCGGCAGGCGCCGCAGTGGGCATCATTGCCGGCTGGCGTCTCGGGCACACGATGCTGAGCGTTTATACCCTGCTGTTTCATTTTCCTGAGCTGCAGTTTCAACTGGATCAAAAAGCCCTCGTCATGGCCCTGGTCGTCAGTGTGGCGGCTGCCGTGCTGGGAGTGGCAGGTGCTGTGTGGCTGGCGGTGAAGCTCTCGCCTGCGGAGGCCATGCGCCCGGAACCTCCGGCG
>NZ_JAQSEA010000251.1 GCF_029946185.1 Prosthecobacter sp. | reverse complement strand
AGCGCCGCAATACGCCTCTATCCGGAAATCTGTTTTGGAAAACGCTCTATAGGCGGAGATTTGGTGGCAGGTGTGCTTGCCACGCGCTCGGAGACGGGCGGGCTGTCGCCACACCCATCCCACGCCAGGCAAATACCGGTGGTCTCTGTGAGAGTGGAAGCGGGTTTCAAAGATCTTGTCAGATGAGCGGCCCGCCATAGGCTTTGGCCCCCATGAAGCCTGCTCTGCTCGCCCTCTTTCTCACATCGCTCGCCTCTGCCGCTGGTTTTCCGGCGCTTTACAACAGCGATCCGGGCAATGCTGAACCGACGCCACCGCTGGATGCCTTGAAGGGGCTGAAGCTGCCGGAGGGATTCAAGGCGACGCTGTTTGCTGCTGAGCCGGATGTGCAGAACCCGATCGGGCTGGCGTGGGATGCGCGGGGGCGCATGTGGGTGGCGGAAAACTATACGTATGCGGAGCGGGCGAAGAGGTTTGATCTGGGGCTGAAGGACCGGGTGATCATTCTGGAAGACAAGGACTGGGACGGGGTGGCGGAGACGCGCAAGGTTTTCACAGAGGATGTGCAGATGCTGACGAGCGTGGAGGTGGGGCGTGATGGGGTGTGGCTGATGTGTCCGCCGCAGGTCTTGTTTATTCCTGACCGGAACCATGACGACATTCCGGATGGGGAGCCGGAGGTGGTGATGGATGGATTCACGGTGGCGAAGGACAACTATCATAACTTTGCCAATGGGCTGCGGTTTGGGCCGGATGGGTGGCTGTATGGACGCTGCGGGCACTCCTGCCCAGGGATGCTGGGTGTGCCGGGAACGCCGGAGGCGCAACGTGTGCCGATGAAGGGTGGGATCTGGCGCTACCACCCGGAGAAGAAGATCGTGGAGGTGCTGACGCATGGGACGACGAATCCGTGGGGGCATGACTGGGATGCGAACGGGGAGATGTTTTTCATCAACACGGTGACGGGCCACCTGTGGCATCTGATGCATGGCGCGCATCTGATGGATTCGAGCAAGGAGAACCCGTATGTGTATGAGAAGCTGGATACGATCGCGGATCATTATCATTACGACCGGAGCGGGAGCTGGACGGCGTCGCGTGATGGGAAGGCGAACAGCCTGGGGGGCGGGCATGCGCACATTGGGATGATGATTTACCAAGCGGAGCAGTGGCCGGCGGAGTATCGGAACAAGCTTTTCACGCTGAACATGCACGGACGTCGGGCGAATGTGGAACGGCTGGAGCGGAATGGCAGCGGCTATGTGGGCAAGCATGAGCCGGATGTTTTCCTGAGTGATGATCCGTGGTTTCGTGGAATTGAAATCAGCACGGGGCCGGATGGGAGTGGCTTCATTCTGGACTGGAGTGATACGGGGGAATGCCATGACTCGACGGGTGTGCATCGCACAAGCGGACGCATCTTCCGCATCAGCTATGGGGATGTGAAGAAGCCGGAGGTGCCGTTTGCGTGGCGCAAGGCGTGGCCGAAGGCGGATCTGAATGCAGCAGATGAACATGCGCGTGCTTTGGCGATCCGTGAGCTGACGCAGTTCTCGCCGCTGGATGCGATCACGGGGCCGATGGCGCATTCTGTGTATCCAGAGCTGGGCTTTGATGCGGTCAAAATGGCGAAGGATGACAAGTCGGCTTTTGTGCGCCTGACACTGGCTTCAACGCTGCAGCGAATGCCGGTGGGCAAACGTGCGGAACTGGGTGCGGCGCTGCTGGCGCATGCGGAGGACGCGAATGATCCGTTTCTGCCGTACCTGGTGTGGTATGGCATCAGCCCGCTGGCTAAGGATGATCCGCAGGCACTTGTCGCACTGGCGAAAGACTGCAGGTGGCCGAAGACTTTGAGGTGGATGGCGCGGAGTCTAGCCATGCAGCCGGAGGCTTTGAATGCGTTGCTGGCTCAGGCGAAGGCGGAACAAACGGAGTTTATTCTTGAGGGGATGGCGGATGCTTTTCGAGGCATTCGCAAGGCGGGCAAACCTGAGAGCTGGGACCGGTTTGTGGCAATGGCGAGTGCGAGATCGGAACCGGCCAAAGCCGAGACGACGAAGCAGATGGTTCAGGAATTGAGCATTCTTTTTGGGGATGGTCGGGCGCTGGATGATGTGAAGAAGATGGCGCTGGATGAGAAGGCGGATCTGGCGGCGCGGGAGTCGGCGCTGAAGACGCTGATTGAAAACAAGCCGGAGGATCTGCGGGCGATTTGTACGCAGTTGCTGGAAGTGCGGGGACTGAACATCGTCGCGGTGCGGGGGCTTGCGTTGTTCAGTGATCCGGAGATCGGGCAGAAGCTTGCGGCGAGCTATCGGAAATTTGGGACTGCGGAGCGGCCGACGGTGATTGATACGCTGGTGTCGCGGCCTGCTTTTGCGAAGGCGCTGCTGAAGGACATGGCGGCGGGCAAGATCCCCCGGGCTGACTTGAGCGCCTTCCATGCGCGGCAGATCAATGCCTTCAAAGATGAGGCGCTGACGAAGCAACTGGTCGAGGTGTGGGGCGAGCTGCGCGAGTCTGCGGCTGATAAAAAGGAGCTGATCGAAAAGGTGAAGAAGCAGCTGACCCCAGCGACGCTGGCGAAGGCGAATCTGAGCCAGGGGCGCATGCTCTTCACGGCGGTGTGCGGGGCCTGCCACATGATGTATGGGCAGGGTGGGAAGATCGGCCCGGATTTGACCGGATCTGGGCGCGCCAATCTGGACTATCTGCTGGAGAATATCGCGGACCCGAGCGGGGTGGTGAGCGCGGACTTCCGCATGAGCCTGCTGACGCACAAGGACGGACGGGTGCTGAGCGGTGTGGTTACTGAATCTAACCCGCGCACGATCACGCTGCGCACGATGACTGAAACCCTGACGCTGGACCGTGCGGACATCGTGAAACAGGAGACCTCGCCGATGTCGATGATGCCGGAGGGTTTGCTGCTGGCGTTTGGGCCTGAGCAGGTGCGCGACCTGATTGCCTACCTGATGCATCCCGTGCAAGTTTCGCTGCCTAAAGCGCCCTGAGCACCTCCCAAAAAAAGGCACACTGAGGCGGATGCTCTGATGGCGAACCTGGAAAAGAAGCGGCAGGAGGGGAAGTGAGAACCGACCCTTTACCAAATTCATTTTAAACCAATCTTTGTTTGGCAGCGACGCTCTAGGCTGCTGTATTTCCGCAATGTCACAAGGAACCCTTCTCATTACCGGCGGCGCAGGATATATTGGCTCGCACACTGTGCGTCATTTGCTTGAACAAAACGAACGTGTCGTGGTACTCGACAGCCTGGTCTTCGGGCATCGTGAAGCTTTGCCGATGGACCGGGTGAGTTTTGTGGAAGGCGACATGGCCGACGCTGCGCTCATGGAAAAAGTTTTTGCTGAACACAAGCCGGAGGCGGTGCTGCATTTCGCTGCGTTTGCGTATGTGGGGGAGTCCGTGACCGATCCGCTGAAGTACTACCGGAACAATCTTGCGGCACCGCTGACGCTGCTGGAAACGATGCAGCGGCATGGCTGCAAGCGGTTCATCTTTTCCTCCACCTGCGCGACGTATGGCGACCCGGTGCGCATCCCCATTGATGAAACGCATCCGCAGGCGCCGGTGAACCCCTACGGGGCGAGCAAGTGGATGCTGGAACGCGTGCTGCGCGACTGTGGAAACGCGTGGGGGCTGAAGTCTGTCTTCCTGCGATACTTCAATGCGAGCGGCTGCCACCCGAGCGGGGAAATCGGGGAAGATCACAATCCGGAGACGCATTTGATCCCGCGCATTCTGATGGCCGCCACAGGGGAGATCGAGAATATCACGGTATTCGGAACTGACTACGCCACGCCGGATGGAACCTGCATCCGTGATTACATTCATGTGTGTGATCTGGCGTCGGCTCATGCGCTGGCGTTGAGCTATATGCGCAAGGGCGGCGATACGGTGGCGGTGAATCTGGGTACGGGCCGGGGCTTCAGCGTGAAGGAGATCATCACCACGGCGGAAGCGGTCACTGGGAAAAAGATTCCGGTGATCTATGGCGAACGCCGTGCGGGCGATCCGTCAGAGCTCATTGCAGAGCCTAAACTTGCTAAAGAAATTCTTCATTGGGAGGCGGCACATACGGACCCACGAGAACATATTGAGTCTGCCTGGCGATGGATGAATGGAGAACGGCGCGGGCGCTATGCCGTTTGAACAGTATTCGCTTAAGGATGTCATAGTGTAACCCGAGTTGGTTGCCCCTTATTCATGAGAACTTTCGTTCATTGGTTCCTTTGCGTCATCGCGTGTCTTAGCGGTACGCTGCTGCAGGCGGTTGAGCTTATTGGAAAACCGCAGACCAGCGCCACAGCAAGCAGTGCCACCATCCAATGGCGCACGGACGTGGACTGTGGTACGCGGCTGCAGTATGGGGTGAACCTTGCGACGCTGGACCGCAAGGCTGAAGGTTCGGTGACAAGTGAGCATACCATCCAGTTGGAGGCGCTGGCACCGGCTACGACGTATTACTTCAGTGTGGGCAGTGCGCGCACGAAGCTGGCAACGGGCAGCTTTACCACTGCGGGGGCAGGTGCTGCGGCACCGCAGCCATCACTGCTACGGCGTGTGCTGAATGTGATCACGCCGGATAAAAAAGCGGAGCCTGCCCCAGCCCTCACACAAGCCCCCCCTACACGCCAGACCTGGGGCCATCTCGGCTCGCTGCAGGACCACTTTGAGCGCCATGGTCGTGATTTTTCCAGCAAGTCGCCGGATGATTATGCTGCGCAGGCCTGGCGCTTCCTCCAGCGAGCTCGTGCGGAAAATTTGCCTATGAAGCTGGATGATACGGACAAAACACTGCGCGTCTTCGATTCTAGTACGCAAGCCTTTGCCGCCTACAACGGCGCGGGCCTAACCAAGACGTTTTTTAAACCGGACAATCCGACCTACTGGCAGCGCCAGCCGGGTCGCGTGGTGAAAGCTGCTGATCTTCGATTCTCCTCCCGCTGAGAATGCCCCATAAACCTTCCAACCAAACAACCATGAAAATAACCCCCAATTTCTGCTCTGTATGCGGCTATGACAAGCTCGCAGAGCCGCCGCGCAACCGCACTGGCGGTGCGTCCTTGGAAATCTGCCCTTGCTGCGGATTCCAATTTGGCGTGACCGACGATGACAAAGGCGTCAGCATCGATGATTACCGCCAGCAATGGATCGCCGATGGCATGCCGTGGACTAGCACCGGAAAGAAGGCCCCGAAGGGCTGGAACCCGCAGACGCAGCTCGGTTCGCTGGCGCTGCGTGCCACGCTCAGCCGTGTGAAGGGCCGCCCGCCACGGATGACGTTTGGCACACCGCTGCTGGCGTAACAAACCTTATGCAGCGCCTTTGAGCAGGCTGAGGGCGTGAACGCGTGCGCTTTCGGCGCTGCCGCCGAGCATGCGTGCGAGTTCATCGACGCGCTGCTCGGCGCTCACTTCCTGAATCTGTGAGCGGGTGGTGTTGCCGGTGATTTCCTTGGTCACGACAAAGTGGCTTTTGGCCATAGAGGCGACCTGGGGGAAGTGGGTGATGGCGATGACCTGATGCGTCGCGCCCAGTGCGGCCATCTTGCGGCCGACGGCTTCGGCGATATTGCCACCGACGTTGGCGTCGATTTCGTCGAAGACGAGGAGAGGGACAGCGTCTTGTTTGGCGAGTGCGCTTTTGACGGCGAGAAGGACGCGGGACATTTCACCGCTGGAGGCGGTGAGGCGGAGCGGCTTGGAGGGCTCGCCGGGATTGGGGGCGAAGTGGAAATCGACTTCTTCGAGGCCGTTGCGTTCAGGTGATAGAAGGACTGCGAGCTGGGCTTCGAAGACGCTGCGTTTGAAGCCGAGATCGAGAAGATGGGAGGCGACTTCTTTGGCGAGCTTGGGGGCGGCGTCGGCGCGCTTTTTGGAGATTTGTTTGCCTGTTTTTTGCACGTCGGCTTCGCGATCTTTGACGAGCTTTTGCAGCTTGGTGATTTCTTCGCCGCGATTTTCCATCTTGGCGAGTTTGCGCTCGGTTTCAGCGAGGAACTCAAGGATCTCGGCGATGGTGCGACCGTATTTACGCTTGAGGGTCTGGATGGTGTGGATGCGGCTTTCGAGCTTGTCGAGTTCGGCGGCGTCAATTTCCAGATCATCCGCGTAGTCCTGCACGCTGCTTTCGAGCTCGGTGAGTTCGATTTGGGCTGACTTGAAGCCCTCGAACATCGCAGCTGTGGCGGGGTCTATTTTTTCGAGTTCGTGGATGCTGCGGCTGAGCTCGCGCAGGCCGTCGATGACACTGCCTTCGCCTTCGCTGAGGCGGCCGGTGATACTGCCGCAGAGCTCGGCGAGGCGGGCGCCGTTGGCGGCGATGCGGTGGCGGGATTCGATCTCCTCTTCCTCACCGGGTTTCAAGTTTGCGGCGGCGATTTCGGTCGCCTGGAACTTGAGCATGTCGATCTGCTGGCTGCTGGCGCGCTCGGAGTTTTCGAGTTCGTCGAGTTCTGTGGCAGCGGAACGCCAGAGCTTCCAGGAGTCCTGGTATTTGCCGAGGGGTTCTTCAACGCCGGCGTACTTGTCGAGCATTTCGAGCTGGCGATCCTTTGAATTGAGCGACTGATGATCGTGCGGGCCGTGCAGGTCGACGAGAAACTCGCCGAGGCTTTTGAGGACTTGGATCGTGACGGGAGAGCAGTTCACGAACTGCTTGTTGGCACCGCTGGTGCTGATGGTGCGTTTGATGAGGAGTTCGCCATCCTGACAGGGGTCCAGACCGGCTTCTTCCAGGACGGAGTCAATTGCGCGGGTGTCTTTCAGGTGGAAACCGGCCTCGACGGTGCAGGCTTCCTGGCCGTTGCGGATGAGGCCGCGGTCCGCTCTTTCGCCGAGGATGAGCTTCAAAGCGCCGACGATGATGGACTTTCCGGCACCGGTTTCTCCTGTCACGCCGATCAGGCCAGCGGCCAGCTCCCAGGTCACGTCTTCAACGAGGGCCAGATTGCGGATTTTGAGAAAAGAAAGCATGGGGGTAGAATGGTGGGCAAATGAACATGTAGCGTCCTTGCTGCATTTCAACCACCAGGAGACAGACATGCGGTCGAAAATTTTGTCACTTTGCCAGATCGAAGGCGGGACGCCTCGATCCGGTGACAGGCCGGAGGCCTATCCTCCGCGGGGGGATCTTCCACTCCATGCTTTGAATGCACGCGAAAAATGTGCGGCGGATTTGTAACCGAGCTCGGCGGCGACGCCTTTAACGAGTGCGTCGGGCTGGCGGAGTTTGATGGCGGCCTGCGAGAGCTTGAGGCGGGTGAGGCATGCCAAGGGTGTTTCGGTGTCGTAGCGCTGAAAGAGGCGGGTGAAGTAGGCGGCGGAGACGAAGCAGGCTTTGGCAGCCTGCTCGATGCTGCTGAGTACGGGATAATTGCGCAGGAGGTGGCCGCGGCAGCGCAGGTAGGTAGCGTAGGCGGGGTCCATCTTGGTAGTGGCCGGCTGGCGGGAGTCCGCGCAGAGGACCAAGGCGTGCTCCAAGGCGGAGCACGCTGCCCGGAGGCCGAAGCGGCCGCCGCGCAGGGCGTGGTCGATCACTTCTTCCAGCAGGGAGACGACGCGGGAGGCGTCTGCGACGCGCAGGACGCTGCCGGGGGCGAGATCAAGATCGTTCATCAGCTTCACCGCGCGTGGACCGGTGAGATTGAAGAAGTATTTTACCATGGGCTCCTCGGCGGAGCTGCGAATGATCTGCGGTGTGGTGGAGTCGAAGACGAAGGCGTGCCCGGGTTCGATTTCGTGGGTCTGATCTGCGAGCGTGACGCTGCCATGGCCCTTGGAGACGAATTCGAAGGCCAGGAAAGGGAATTTTTGACGGTCCACAACGAAATCAGGGGCGCACCACTCGCAGCCGCCGCCGACGAGGCAGAGGGTCATGGCATCGCGCTGACGCTCCTCCCATTCTGGGAGGAAGAAGCGGCGGGTGCGTACGACTTGCGTGGAAAAGTAGTCAGCCTGGTCGGTGGCGGGCATGGTGTGGTGAAAGGTTCAACGGATTCCAGCCGAGTGAATCTTGCGGCAAAGGGTCAAGAATCGTCATTTCACCGGCAAACATTCGCCGCACTGGCGGGTTGCTATTGGGGCACCTTCCAAGTCAGTTGTGGGGCATGTCCCAACCACTCTCTGGCATCATTCCGCCACTCGTCACCCCTTTGCGTGATCGCGATTTGCTTGATTCCGAGGGTTTGGAGAGACTGATCGAGCATCTCATTGGAGGTGGGGTATCGGGACTGTTTATTTTGGGCACCACCGGCGAAGGCCCGAGTCTGAGCTATCGGCTGCGGCGTGAGTTGATTGAGCGCACATGCAAGCAGACGGCTGGTCGGGTACCGGTGCTGGTGGGAATTACTGATACGTCGTTCACTGAGAGCGTGAATCTGGCGAGGCATAGCGCGGAGGCGGGTGCGACGCATGTGGTGACGGCACCGCCGTATTACTTCCCTGCGGCACCGCCGGAGCTGCAGGAGTATATTCAGGATCTCGTGGCTGAGATGCCGCTGCCGATGTTTTTGTACAACATGCCGGGGCTGACGAAGGTGAGCTTTGAGATTGATCTGGTGCGCCGTGCGCTGGACATGCCAGGCATCTGCGGAGTGAAGGACAGCTCGTGTGACATGATCTACTTTCACCGCTTGATGGAGGTGGCGAAGCAGCGGGCGGACTGGAGCGTGCTGGTGGGACCTGAAGAGCTGACGGCGGAGGCCGTGCTGCTGGGCGGTCATGGCGGCATCAATGGAGGTGCCAATCTGCATCCAAAGCTGTACGTGGAGATGTATCAGGCGGCAGCGGCGCAGGACCTGCAGCGCACGCGGGAACTGCATGCGAAGGTGATGCAGCTTGCGGGGAGTATTTATACCGTGGGCCGGCATAAGTCGGCGATCATCAAGGGCCTCAAGTGCGGGCTTTCATTGATGGGCATTTGTGACGATCAGATGGCGGAGCCGTTTCATCGCTTTCGGGAGCCGGAGAGGGCGGTTATTCGTGAAAGACTGGTGAGCCTTGGGTTGATTAAGAACTGAAATTTTAACCACGGAATACACGAAAATCGAACGCGTCGTCTTTTGAATTTAACTGCAAACTTTTATGAAAAAACTATCCCTCATCCTTCTATGTATTCCGTGGTTGTCACATGCTGATCCTGCCGTTCTAAAAACGGAATATATCTACGACACTGGGCCTTACCCATCCATTCATGCGACGACGATTGTGGAGACGCCGACGGGGATGGTTTCTGCGTGGTTTGGGGGCACGGCGGAGAGGAATCCGGATGTGTGCATCTGGGTGTCGCGACTGGTGGATGGGAAGTGGACGGAGAGTGTGGAGACTGCGAACGGGGTGCAGCCTGATGGCACGCGGCATCCGACTTGGAATCCGGTGCTGTTTCAGCCGCGTGAAGCGCCACTGATGTTGTTTTACAAGGTGGGGCCTTCGCCGAGCACGTGGTGGGGTGAGCTCAAAACTTCCACCGACGGTGGCAAGACTTGGTCGGCTGCGCGCAAACTGCCTGAGGGTATCTTTGGCCCCATTAAGAACAAGCCGGTGCAACTGGCCAATGGGGACATCCTCTGCCCTACGAGCAACGAGACTGACACGAAGCCGAGCGAGTGGGCCATTTACTTTGAGCGGTCCAGTGATCTCGGCAAAACTTGGGAGCGTACGAAGCTGCTGCATGATGGGCTGAAGGTGAGCGCGATTCAGCCTAGCATTCTCTTCCTCGGTGGTGACAAACTGCAAGCGGTGGGGCGCACGCGGCAGGGCAAAGTTTTCCAGATTACCTCTGCAGATACGGGGCGCACATGGGGTGAGATTTCGCTGACGGAGCTGCCGAATCCGAACTCGGGGACGGATGCGGTGACGCTGAAGGATGGCCGTCATCTGCTGATTTATAATCACACGGCCAAAGGGCGTAGCCCGCTGAATCTGGCGGTCAGCAAGGATGGCAAGGTGTGGGAGGCGGCGCTCGTCCTGGAAGATGAGCCGAAGAAGGAGTTCAGCTATCCGGCGATCATTCAAACGAGTGATGGTCTTGTTCATATCACTTACACGTGGAAGCGCCTGAAGGTGAAGCATGTGGTTGTGGATCCCACCAAGCTGACGCTGAAACCCATCGTGGACGGCACGTGGCCGCAATGACTTTGATTTGATGGCCAAATGAAGCCATTCATGGTCCGCATGATTCAACGCTCCCTCCTTCTCTTCGCGCTCGCCTCGGTTATTTCGATCCCATCTTTTGCAGCTGATGCCGGGCTTGGTGCTCAGATCGACAAGGCATGGGAGGTGACGTGGGGGCGTTTTTATCTGCCGCAGGTGCGGACGTTTGGTGATTACCTGAGCAGCTACGAAAAGGGCAAGGAGCAGGAGCATTTGCCGACGGCGGAGGAGGTGAAGCGGCAGTATCCGAATCCGTGTGGCTACAGCACGGGGATGGAGGACGGGGCGATTCTGGGTGGGGCCATGCTGAGTGTTTTGTGTGACCGGTTTGCGGTGACTGGCGAGGAGACGCTGCGTGCGCAAGCGGCGAGTGTGTTCGCGGGATTGAAGCTCTGCGCGACGGTGCATGGGGTGCGCGGCTTTGTGGCGCGCAATGTTTGCCGGGAAGATGGCAAGAGTGTTTACATCAATTCCTCGCGCGATCAGGTGACGCACTTTGCGCATGGTTTGTGGCAGTATTATCGGAGTCCGCTGGCGGATGAGGCGACGAAGCAGCAAATCCGTGAAGTGCTTGCGGATGTGGCTGAGAGGATGATCGCTTTTGTGACGCCGGAGAATGATTTTGATTTTTGCCGCGCGGATGGTCAGCGCTGCCCGCTGGGCATCTGCCGCATGTGGAATGTGCAGGCGCATGAGGCGGCACGGCTGCCGATGATTTACGCGGCGGCGTGGGATGTGACGCGTGATGAGCGCTACCGTGCGCAATGGCAGCGCTATGCGGCGGAGGCCATTGAGCAATCGGCGAATCCCGACGGGAACAAGCCTGCGTATGCGCTGCTGCAAATGCAGTGCTCGCTGGAAGTGCTGCATGAACTGGAGCTTGATGCTGAGGTGAAGGCGGTGATTCACACACGCATGACGCATGTGCGTGATCTCGCGGCGAAGCGTTTCAAGTGGGTGCTGGCACAGCTGGCGAAGAAGAGTGCGGAAGAGATGCAGATGCTCGGGCCTGACTGGCGGGACGTTTCGATATGGAAGAATCAGAAGGGCTACCTCAACCCGCAGTGGGGGCCGTATCGGGAGATCTGGCATCTGACGCGTGAGGCGGGTGAGTCGGCACTGGTTCTCTTGATGATCGATCCGGCGGCGGTCTCTGCCGCTCAGCAGAGTGCTTTGGCTGAACTGATCCGGCGTTTTGATTACACGCACAACTCCAGCTGCGGCGTCATTTACCATCTGGCGGCTTATTGGAAAGCGCGTCGCAATCATCTACTTGATCCTTGAAGCTCATCTCTATGAAATCTGCCCATCTATTTTTTGCCTGTCTGTTTGTGCAGCAGGTTGCTTGCGCTGAGACACCTGCACCACCAGCCACGCAGATCTGTCAGACGACGCAGTTGATCGCTGCTGAGAAGTTTGACAGACCGGAGTCTTTTGCGAAGGAGCGGCAGCCTGGGATGAATGGCTGGCGTGCAGGCATCGGCATATGGAGCATTGTGGATGGCGCGGGTTATGCGAAGCAGGAAGCGCCGAGCAAGAATCGCCCGAATGGCCATGAGGCGGTGTGCGAGCACCTGGTGGGTCTTGGCGACTATGTGCTGACGGGGGAGTTTAAACTGGGTGCTTCTCCGCAGATTGGATTTGTCTGCCGCGACACGAATCAACCGAATCATCATCAAGGACGTGTCGTGATTACACCCACTGCCATCTGGATTCAGAAGATGAGTGGCATCGCCAAGGAGACGCGACGTGAGGAATTGAAGAAGATTGAAGTGAAGCTCGATCCCGCAGCGTGGCATCATTTCACCATCGAAGTGTGCGGTGACCGCTGGTTCGCACGCATTGACGATCATACTCTGGAGGCCACGCATGAGCGATTTAAAGACCGCAAGGGGCGCATCGGCATGGTGGCGCGTGGTGAAGGCGCGCAGTTCCGCAATCTCAGCCTCTGGAGTGCGCAGCCGAAATCATAACCCCAATCAAAAGACCGGGCGAATCCCGGTTTGATGACTTTGGAGGGAATGAACGCGGAGGTCCCTGCGTTTCACCCCCCCCTTGGTTTTTCTTCAATCTCCCCATGACGTCCATCTCAATCCTTCGCCGCACTTTTCTGGCAGCATCTCTCGCTTTTAGCACATGCCTTTCCGCAGAGGACTGGGGTGCCTATGTCATCACACCTGTGAGTGCTCCGGCGATGGTGCTGGAGGCTGTGGATGCGGGAACTGCGGAGGGGACGCGGGTGTCGATTGGTAATCCGGTGGGCGCGCCGAAGCAGAAGTGGATGATCGTGCCGAAGGGTGATGGGTTTTATGCCATCAAACCGTCCTATAGCACGACGCTGACTCTGGCTGTGGCCGAAGGCGGGGTGAAGAATGGGACGAACATCGTACTGGAAACGGACAGCGGCAAGCCGTGGCAGATGTGGAAGATTCAGAAGAATGAGGCTGGTTCTTATTCTCTCATTCCCCGGCATGCGCCGACGCAGGGGATGGATGATCTGGGGGGCAAGCAGGAGGCGGGGGCCAAGATTGATCTGTGGAAGATCAACCCGAATGACCAGCATCTGCAATGGCAGATCAAGCCGCTGGCTGGCAGCGCGATTGCTGGTGCGGTGGCGGAGGCTGCAGCGCCTACGTATGAGGCACCGGTGATCAAACCGGAGGACATTCTGCCGGGTGCGATCAAGCAGACGCAGTTTAACCAGAGCAAGGTGTTTCCGGGCACTGTGCGGGATGTGACGGTGTTTATTCCGGCGCAGTATGATGGGAGCAAGCCTGCGTGTGTGTATGTGAAAACGGATGGCTACAACGCACGGGAGAAGGCTTTCATGGAGACGCTGATCGCGACGAAGGAGATGCCGGTGACTATTGGCGTATTTGTGAAGCCGGGTACGCTGCCTGCGCCAATGAAGGGCACGATGGACCGGCGGAATCGAGACCTGGAGTATGATGGGGTGGGCGATGAGAATGTGCGTTTCCTCAATGATGAGCTGCTGCCGTTTGTGGCGAAGGAGTTTGATTTGAAGCTCTCACCGGATGGCAATGACCGGTGTATCTCGGGTGGGAGCAGCGGGGGCATTGCGGCTTTCACGGCTGCGTGGCATCGACCGGAGGCTTTCAGCCGTGTGTATGCGGCGAGCGGGAGCTGGGTGGCGTTTCGTGGCGGACATGAGTTTCCGACGATGGTGCGCAAATTTGAAGCGAAGCCGATCCGTGCGTATCTAACGACGGCGACGCATGACATGGAGAACTGCGCAGGGGACTGGTACCTGACCGACCAAGAGATGGACAAGGCACTGAAGTTTTCGGGCTAT
Organism: Prosthecobacter sp.; assembly: GCF_029946185.1. Taxonomy (GTDB): domain Bacteria; phylum Verrucomicrobiota; class Verrucomicrobiia; order Verrucomicrobiales; family Verrucomicrobiaceae; genus Prosthecobacter. Next base: position 3,684 of record NZ_JAQSEA010000251.1, on the reverse strand, counting down.
GACTATCAGTTTCGCAGCATCGAGGGGCGCCATGTGGCGGGCTATGCCGAGAACTATCTGGAGGCGATGGCGTTTTTGTGGAAGGGCTGGCCTGAGCGAGTGAAGGCTGGAGCGAGTGCTCCGCGTGCGCAGGACGTGATCATTCCCGGTGAAGGCTGGGAGCTGCTGGCGGAGGGCTTCAAAAGTACGCGCGGGCCTTCATGCAATGCGAACGGGGAGGTGTTCTTTGCGGATACGTCGAACAATAAGATCCACCGCATTGAGCTTGATGGGAAGGTCAGTGAGTTCGCGACGGGCAATGCTCACTGCGTGACGGTGGGAGCTGATGGCAAGGTTTACACGATCTCTGAGAAGTCGGGCAAGCTGATGAGCTATGACGCGGCGGGGGCTGGGAGTGTGGTGATGGAGGGCATTCTTGGGCACTCGATTTTAGCGATGCCGACGGGGGCGCTGTATATGACGACGAATGGGGACAAGCCGAGGGAGGAAGGCACGGTGTGGCTGATCAAGGATGGTAAGAAGACGCAGGTGGACAGGGGCATTAAGTTTGCCACGGGGATGGCTTATCGACCGGATCAATGGCTGCTGACCGTTGCGGAAGGGCACTCGAAGTGGGCTTACAGTTTTCAGATTAACGAAGATGGTACGCTGCAGAACAAGGAGCGCTTTTTCCATCTGTATGTGGCGGATTGGGAGGATGATGCGGGGCCGGAGTGCGTGTGCTATTCGATTGAGGGGCGTCAATTTATTGCGACGAAGAGCGGGGTGCAGATCAGCGCTGATGATGGCCCGACGCAGATCATTTTGCCGGTGCCGGATCGAAGCCGCGTGACGGCGGTGGCGATCGGCGGGAAGGACAAGGACATGCTGTATGCCTTTTGCGGGAACAAGATCTGGAAGCGGAAGATCTTGCAGCATGCGATGGGTGCATGGAGTCCGTGGACGAAGATGACGGGGAGCAAGCTGTAGTTGAATTTCTAATCCAAGACCATCGAAGCCGGCATGAAGAGTGGGAATATAATCATGACACGAACTCTCGCGCTAAGCCTGGCGCTGCTGACGACTCTGCAAGCTGCCGAGCCCATCACCAATTCCATCGGCATGAAACTGGTGCGCATTGAGCCGGGTTCGTTTACGATGGGGCAGGATGGACCGGCGGCGGACTACAAGATGACGAGGCATCCGGCGAAGTTTGATGATGCGGACTGGGATGAGAAGCCTGCGCATCGGGTGACGATCACGCAGGCGTTTCATGTGGCGGTCACGGAAGTGACGGTGGGGCAGTATCGGCAATATGATGCGGATTTTCGACTGAAGACACCGGATGATGAGGCGGTGAATGCGGTGACGTGGGAGCAGGCGGTGAAATTTTGTGAATGGCTGTCGAAGAAGGAGGGCAAGACGTACCGGCTGCCGACGGAGGCTGAGTGGGAGTATGCGTGTCGTGCGGGAACGACGACGCTGTTTCATACGGGGGACGCTTTGCCGGATGGCTTCCAGCCGTGGTGGAGTGACACCGGCTATGCGGGACGATACTTCACAGACGCGTGGCCGCAGGTCTATCGCAAGGGAGGCAAGGCCGGGCTGCGTGTGTCGCAGACTGCGGCCAATGCGTGGGGGCTGCATGACATGCATGGGAATGTTTCTGAGTGGTGTCTGGACTGGTATGGGCCGTATGAAGCCGCAGAGCAGACTGATGCGATGGGGAGGAGTGCGGGGGAATTTCGCGTGATACGTGGAGGACATCACTCCAGCTTTGCGCGCTTTTTGCGCTCTGCGAATCGTGAGGCGTGGCTACCGCAGACGCGGAGCAACCGGGTGGGATTTCGTGTGGTGATGGGGGAGCTGCCCACTGGGAAGATGGTGCCTCCCGCAGCGCCGCCTTTGAATGTGCAGAATGTGAAGCAGGGGGTGATGAAGATTGATGCCGGCCGCAGGATGTGCCGGTGTTTATTGCGCCGAAGCCGTTTGTGAAGATCGCGAAAAATTCGTTTGGGCCGCTGTTTTCCACGCACAATCACAGTCCGGGGATCACTGAATGCCCGAATGGGGATCTGCTGGCGGTGTGGTATTCCTGTGTGGATGAAGGGGGTGCGGAGCTATGCAATGTGGCGAGCCGTCTGCGGCATGGCGCGACGGAGTGGGAGCCGGCTTCGCCGTTCTGGGATGGGGCGGATGTGAATGATCATGGGCCGAAGATTTGGTGGGATGGTAAATCAACTTTGTATCACCTTGTGCGTGGGCGTGATGAGAACCTCATGCGCAAGTCCACCGACAACGGGGTGACGTGGAGCAAGGCTCTCGTGATGCAGCCGGTGGGCGAGTTTGGTAATCAGCCAATTCGTCTCGCTGATGGCACTATCGTCATCACGAATGACTCGCGGCAGTGCAGCCTGGTCTTCAGCCATGATGAGGGGAAGACGTGGGGCTTTAATGATGTGAAGCAACGTGCGAGTGATTTTCGGCCTGGTGGCACGGGGTTTCGATACCCGGGGATTCATGCGCCGATTCTGCAACTGGCGGACGGGCGAATCATGGCCTTCAGCCGCAATGACAAGCCTGAGGATCAGGCGAAGTTTGATCTGAAAACGCCGGTGAGCTACAGCGGTGATCTGGGGAAGACGTGGAGTTATGAAGCTAGTGAGTTTCCTGCGATCAGCAGTGTGCAGCGCGCGGCGATGATACGACTGAGCGGAGGTGGTATTTTGGTCTGCAGTTTTACCGATCAATGGAGCGACTGGAAAAACAGGAAGGGCATGAAGTTTAAGTCGAAGAGCGGGGAGTTTACTGGCTACGGGATGTTTGCGGCAGTGTCGTTTGATGAAGGGAAGACGTGGCCGGTGCGGAAGCTCATCACGGCCGGAGGCAAGGAGCACTCCATTAATATGATTGACCGTGTCATGTGTGTGATCAGTGACACGATGGCGGAGCCTTGCGGCTACCTTTCAGCCACGCAGACGCGGGACGGGAACATCCAGCTCGTCACGAGCAAGAACCACTACGTCTTTAATCTGGCGTGGCTGAAGGCACTGCCGGATGTACCATAAGACTGGCAATTGAAGCCGGGCATATCAAACTGAGGGGCCTTACCATGAGCCACGCCGACCTCCCCCCGCTGCTGAAGCAAACCTTTGGCTACGATACTTTCCGCCCGCTGCAGCGGGAGATCATGGACGCTACGCTGGCGGGGCGGGATGTGGTGGCGATCCTGCCGACGGGTGCGGGGAAGTCGCTGTGCTTTCAGCTTCCGGCACTGGCGCGTGAGGGGATCACGCTGGTGATTTCTCCGCTGATCGCGCTGATGAAAGACCAAGTGGATGCGCTGGTGGCGAGCGGTGTGGCGGCGACGTTTATCAATTCCTCCATCCAGGGCAGCGAGGCGCAGAGGAGGCGGTCGGGACTGGAAGAGGGACATTACAAGCTGCTGTATGCGGCGCCGGAGCGCGTGATGCTGCCGGACTTCGTCAGCGATCTGCAACGCTGGAACGTGACCGCCATTGCGGTGGATGAAGCGCACTGCATCAGCCAGTGGGGGCATGATTTCCGCCCGGAGTATCGCGCGCTGGGGCAACTGCGCGACAAGCTGCCGGGGGTGCCGTTTTTAGCACTCACCGCGACTGCGACTGAGCAGGTGCGCGAAGACATCATCCGCCAGCTGCATCTGCATGAGCCGGAGTTTTTCCT
>NZ_JAQSEA010000250.1 GCF_029946185.1 Prosthecobacter sp. | reverse complement strand
GCCGTGGAGCGTCGTCGAGCGTCGCAATACGCCTCTATCTGGAAATCTGTTTTGGAAAACGCTATAACCTTGGTCCGTGGAATGCGGCGTTTTCCAGAGGGAGCTGAAGCTCCCGACTACTTTACATGAAAAAGGCGGATCTGTTTCCAGATCCGCCGAAAGGGGAAAGTTAGAAGGGGCTGATTAGATCAGGCCGGCTGCTTTCAGGGTGTTGTAAGCGCCGTTCTTGTCAACGGTCTTGAGGGCGCGGGCGGTGAGCTTCACTTCGATGAACGCGTTGAGTTCAGGAACGAAGATGCGCTTTTTGCGGAGGTTCGGCAGGATGCAGCGCTTTACACGCTTCGTGATGTGACGACCGATACCGCCTTCTTTCTTGGCTTTACCGCTACGATGAATGTGGTGGCCGCGGGTGACGCCGACGCCGGTGATTTGACAGATTTTGGCCATGATGAGTTCGGGGGAAAAATTGGGGCGCGATACTAGCCGAGGAGAGACTGGCGTCAACCAAAAGTCTGCCTTTCCGGTTTCACCGTCCTGGACGGCCGACCATGAGGGAGGTGGTTTGGGGGTTCATGAGGTAGCCAATGCCGAAGTTCAGGGGCTTCACTGGGTAGCGGCCGGAGGAGTAGGCGGCGACCAAATCTGGCTGCTGGCAGCCGGTGAAGATCTCCAAGGTGCCGTGATAGTTGCCGTAGAGCCAGAGGTTCCAGCCATAGCGGGCGAAATCACGGTAAGGGACGCCGGAGGGATCCTGAACGATGGCGCTGCTGTGCCGCAGCAGGTAGTCGCGGATGCTGGAGAAACCGCTTTCGTGCATGAGGTAGGAGGCGCTTTTTAGGAAGGCGGGAACACGGCCCATACGGGAAACGAAGGTCAGAAACGGCCCGTCTGCGCTGAGGCTGCCATTGGAAAGGTCCTGCCGGAAGTAAAAGACACGTTTGGAAGCACCCACACCGCTGCGGCAGCGAATCATGAGGCCGGTGTTTCCTGAGGAACCGGACAGCGTGACATTGCCCGAGCCATCCAGACGCACGGTATCGACGGATTCTACTGTGTGGCCGGTGCCTGCCATGAAGGCCATGAGCAGCGGCAGCACGCCGCGAAAGCGCGTGGCCTGCAGATTGCTGCGCATCTCCGTGGTGATGAAGTAGCCGTTTTGCATGATGTTTGCGACGGCATTGCGCAGACCGGTGAGGCCGGAGTCGATCTCCGTCTGGGAGAGATCACTGAGGCGTGGGAGCGGCTCCGCAGGTTCCAGGCCGCAGAGCACATAGGTCTCGGCTGAGGGGAAGAGGGCGCTGGCAAAGAGGAAGTCAGGTCCGCTGAAGGGGTAGAACATGGCGTTCGCGCTCTTGATGTCGCCAATTTCTTCACTGGCCCAGGCCTGCAAGGCGCTGCGGCGGACGTTCTGGTGGGTCGCCCAAAGGCTGTCCATGCGCTGCTTGTGAGCGCTCACGGCTGCGGTCTGGCTGTAGGATGAGTCCATGCCAGCGAACAGGCGGGCGATGTCATTGATGGAACCCGCGTGGGTCGGGACATTCATGGACGCTGCCCCATTGTAGAGCGGTACATTGCCCGCGCTTTCGGCGCGCTTCACACTGCTGCCGCCGACGGCATCCAGCACGCCATTCCATTGACTGACTTTGGTGGCGGCCGAGTAATTTTTAAATGCCTCGTCAGGCAGGGCGCAGGCAGCCAGCAGCAGAAGCGCTGACAGCCCACCTATCACCCGGCATAGGATGGAGACATCCCGATTTCGTAGAGCCGTCATAGACCCACGACCGTACCCGGCTGAAAACGCCTCCCAAGTAAGTCTTTGGTAATGCCGCGCGGTTTATTTTCGGATGCGCCTAGTCGTTATAGGGATTCAAAGCGATTGCTGCGGAGCGCTGAATAGTTGGAGTATTTTAAATTGTTTCAGCGCCCGGTTGGCAGACTGAAGGCTGACGCAGAAAGCGGTCTGCATGGTTGCAGACAACGTCATCCGGTTTGTGCCAATGAAGGGGGCGATCAACGGCGGGCTTCACCCTGCCCCGTGCGGCTAAAGTTAATGAGCTTTTACCTTTCGCCGTCTTGCGAGGGAGGAGGGATTAGTTCTACCTTGTTAAGAGTTTAGGGTGAAGGCGGAGCGTTCCTTGTTCCACAGGAACAAGGCTACTTTGCTGCGCCAGGGTGACAGCCTGAAGAGCTCAGTTCCTGTGGAACTGAGGAGAGGCAAGGTCATGCCGGAAGTGTGCGTCGTTCTTTGAGGGTCTTGCTCAGACAGCGTTGACGATCAAGCTCACCCTCTAGAATTAACGCGTGAGGGAAAAGGCGATTGCGTGCAGCCAACTGGACCCGGAACGAGCTAGAGCTCATGACTACTTTTCAAGCCCGGCAGTGCCGGGCTTGAGGCAGGGAGACCCAGATGAACCGCACATGGAATGTGCGGACCACTTGGCGGATGATCGCGGGGCACCGCACAGGAAACTGTGCGGGCCACTTTACAGAAAGCTCTCGGCTTTCTATTTGGGCTGATGCATGCCGATGCAATGGAACGCACCGCCTTCGGTGACGAGATCCTTGGCCATCATGGAGATGATTTCACGACCTGGGAAGCATTCGGAGATCTTGTCTTCGGCAGCGGCGTCCTTCTTCTTGTGACCGAAGAGGGGCAGGAGCACGGCGTTGTTCATGATCATGAAGTTCGCGTAGCTGGCCGGGAGACGGCTGAGACGCCAGTCCTTCATTTCGATGGCCTGGGGCATTTCGATTTCGATGATCTCAAGCTTGCCGCCATCGGGAGCTTTGACGTCATCGAGACGCTCGCGGATTTCCTTGAGGACCTTGTGATTCGGGTCGGAGTCACGGGGCTCGACCATGCAGATGACGGCGTCTTCACGGATGAAGCGCACGATGTCGTCGATGTGGCCGTCGGTGTCGTCGCCTTCGATGCCTTTCTTGAACCAGACGATGTCTTTGACACCGAGCATGGCCTTGAGTTCTTTTTCGACTTCGGCTTTGTTGCCGGGCTTGCCGCCGTGGCGGTTAGGATTGAGGAGGACGGCCTCGGTGGTGAGGAGGGTGCCCTTGCCGTTGCATTCGATGGCTCCGCCTTCGAGGATCATCTTGGAGGTGAAACGCTCCATCTTGAGAGCGGCGGCCGCTTTCTCAGGGATGGCGTTGTCGAGATCCCATGGCGGGAACTTGCCGCCCCAGGCGTTGAATTCCCAGTCGGTGATGGCGACCTGGCCGGTTTCGTTGTGCTTGATGAAGATCGGGCCGTGGTCACGGCACCAGACGTCGTTGGTGTTGTTCTCGTAGATGTCCACCTGGCTGAGATCGCCCTCGTTGTCGGCGATGCTGAGACGGATGTTCATGTGGCTGAGCATCGGAGCGTTGATACGCACGCGCTCGTAGCGGGAGATGGTGCTGGCGATCTCGCCAAACTTGTCCTGCAGCTTGTGGTAGGTCTTGGGACAGCTTTCCTTGTTGGAAGGCCAGGACAGCCAGATTGCCTCCTGCTGCTCGAATTCGGCAGGCAGACGGTAGTTTTGGGGATAGGCGGCTTTACTCATCGATGTAGCGTTTGGTCAGGGGAGCGTAAGTGTCAATGCGACGATCGCGGAAAAAGGGCCAGATGCGGCGGAAATCTTCCACCGCAGCGAGGTCACATGGCACGATCAAAATCTCTTCATCGCTCACGGAGGCCTTTGCAACGATTTCTCCATACGGATTTGCAACAAAGCTCTGGCCCCAGAATTCGCTCTGCTGCTCGGTGCCGACGCGGTTGACTGCGGCGAGGAAGCAGCCGTTGGCGACGGCATGGCCACGCTGGACGGTCTCCCAAGCGCAGTGCTGGGCGGCGCCGAGGGAGGCCTTTTCACTGGGCAGCCAGCCGATGGCGGTGGGGTAGAAGAGGATCTCCGCGCCCATGAGGGCGGTGAGGCGGGCGGCTTCGGGGTACCACTGGTCCCAGCAAATGAGAACGCCGATGCGGCCGAATTTGGTGTCCCAGACGCGGTAGCCGAGGTCGCCGGGGGTGAAATAAAACTTTTCTTCGAAGCCGGGGTCCTGCGGGATGTGCATCTTGCGGTACTTGCCGAGCACGGTGCCGTCTGCGTCGATGACGGCGGCGGTGTTGTGGTAGAGGCCGGGGGCGCGTTTTTCGAAGAGGGGGACGATGATGACGACGCCGAGTTCTTTGGCGAGGGGGGCGAGCTTGTCAGTGGTGGGACCGGGGACGGCTTCGGCGAGATTGAAGAGCTCGGTGTCCTGCGTGATGCAGAAGTAGGGGGTGTTGAAAAGTTCCTGGAGGCAAATGATCTGCGCGCCACGGGCTGCGGCATCGCGGATGAGCCGTTCATGCTGCTGCACGCTTTCGTCTTTGCTTGAGAATGCCCGGCTTTGCACCAGGCCTAGAGTCACCTTTGCCATATGGCGCGGATGGTTCACCGATTGGGGACGAATGCAAGGAAAGAAGGTCCGGCGGGAATGACGCCGAGGTGAGGGGTCATCGCGCAGTGGACCACTGCCACCTGCTCCTCTGGTCTCCTACTCCACCGCCCCCGGCCTGAGCCAGTAGAGCACGCTCATGCGCACCGCGATCCCATTCTCCACCTGCTGGTTGATCAAACACTTCTCGTAATTCATCCCGGCATCGGTGATCTCCACCCCGCGATTCACCGGCCCCGGATGCATGAGGTGGAGTCCGCGCTCCCGCAAGACTTCCACACGCTCGTTGGTCAGCCCGTAATTGCGGTGATATTCCGCAGCACTGGGAATGAAAGGCTCGGTCATGCGCTCGCCCTGCACGCGTAGAAGATAGATGACATCGGGCTTCCAGTCGAAGGCGTCGTTCCAGTTGCCGAACTGCGGGATTTCCTCCGGCACCTCACGCGGCATCATGGAGCCAGGGGCCAGGTAGGCCACCTGCATGCCGAGGCGGCGGAAGATGAGGCTGGTGCTACGAGCGACTCGGGAGTGCTGGATGTCGCCGACGATCAGCGCGCGGCAGCCGCTGAGGTTTTTGTGGATTTCACGCAGGGTGAAGGCGTCCAGCAAGGCCTGGGTGGGGTGCGCGTGCCAGCCGTCGCCAGCGTTGATCACGCTGGCGCGGGTGTTTTTGGCGATGAGATTCGGAGTGCCAGCCTGCTTGTGCCGCACGACGATGTAGTCCACGCGCATAGCTTCCAGCGTCTCGACGGTGTCGAGAATGGACTCGCCTTTGACGACGCTGGAAGATTCGATGTCGAAGTGGGTGACGTCTGCGGACAGGCGGCTGGCGGCCACTTCGAAGCTGGAACGGGTGCGGGTGGAAGGCTCGTAAAACAGGGTGAGCATCGTCTGTCCCTTAAGCGTGGGCACCTTTTTCACGCTGCGTTTGAAGAGGTCCTTGAACGGCCCGGCGTTGTCGAGCACGAAGGCAATTTCCTCATCCGTGAGCGAGGCGATGTCGAGGAGGTCTTTGCGCGGGGTCATCTCGTAGAGGCTTGGGTTTGCACGGTGCAGGCATCTTCACCGTCCACTTCGGTAAAGCGCACGGCCACCCGCTCTCCGGGAGCGAGGGTGACCTTGAGGGCGGAAAAATCCGGCTGCACAGGGAATTCACGGCCGCAGCGGTCCACCAGTACGGCTAGTTGCACGCGCTTGGGGCGGCCAAAATTGAGCAGTTCGTCCAACGCAGCACGCACGCTGCGGCCGGTGTAGATGACTTCATCACAGAGCACTACGTTGAGGTCGTCGATGTCGAAGGCGATGTCCGAGCCTTCGAGCTTCGGCACCCTCTGGAGGGTGTTCAAATCATCGCGATACTGCGTGATGTCGATGGTGCCCAGGAGCACCTTGATGCCGCCGAGTGTTTCGATCTCTGCCGCAATGCGCCTCGCCAGCGGTACGCCACGGGTAAAAATGCCGACCAATGCGATGGTCTCCAACCCGGGATTTGCGGTCAGGATGCTCCTGGCCAAAGTATGCACCCCTGCGGCCATCTGGGCCTGGGTGAGGAGCGTGCGTTCATTGCCTGGCATGGTGGGAAAAGGGTGCGCGGACAGTCCGGCGATTCGTGATGTTGTCAAATCAGGGGATGGCAGCGGCGGCAGAGAAGTTTCGCAGCCGTGCCCGCCTCCAAGGTTGCAAAGCTGGCGCGTCTTTGGTTTGATGCATTTATGCAACGATTTCCCCGTGCCGTTTTAATGCTGGCCCTTTCTGGACTGCTGGCCAGTTGTGACATTCTCCGCGAGAACAAGATGCTGATCACGACGCATGTGCAGACGGATCAGTTGGAGCATCCCAGCGAAGTCATGAGGCTGCCAATCGGCGGTCAGCAAATGACTTTCAAAAAATCTCCCGAGTTCAGCCAGCGGAGCATCTCAGGCTTTGAGCCCTTCAAGGCGGAAAACGACGATGGCTACGGCGTGATGCTGCAACTCGACACCAAGGGCCGCCATGCGCTTGATCTCGCCTCCCGTGAGTACCATGGCTCGACCTTCTTGACGATGATCCATGGCATGCCCATCGACATGATCGAGATTGACAAACCCGTTACCGACGGCCGGTTCATCATCTGGCGTGGACTCTCGAAGGAGACGATTGATGAAATGGACAAATTTTATCCGCGTCTCAAATACATGAAATCCTCCTCGCGCAAAATGGAAGACATGATGCCGTCCACCTCCATGGAAAAGATGAATTCGCGCCGAGACGCCAAGGCGCTGGAGGCCGCCGAAAAAGCTGCCGCGCGTGACAAGGAGCGTGGTGTGCTGCCGAAGCCACGCAAGATGAAGGACATCCCGCTCGAAGACTACAAACTGCCCGGGACCTAATGATACGCCACGCCCTTTCACTTTCGCTGCTTTGCCTGCTCACCGGAGCCGTGACAGCGCAGCAGTTGCAACTGCCCACTGCCAATCGCGCGCTGTTTGACGCCCCTGCGGAGTTTTTCCAATTCGTGGACCGCAACTTCGACGGAGCCAAGACCACCCCATGGGAGGGCGGGCAGTTCGGCTTTGTACGCGATCCCCGCCGTATTGGAAGCCGGATCGCCTACGCACGCTTTCATGAAGGCCTCGACATCAAACCGCTGCAGCGTGATGCGAAAGGCAATCCGCAGGACGAAGTCGGTGCGATCGCCGACGGTGTCGTGATGTATGTCGCTGCCTCGGCTGGTCTGAGCAATTACGGGCGCTACATTGTCGTGCGGCATGACTGGGGCGGCAGTCCGTTTTTTTCGCTCTACGCCCATCTGGCGACAGCACAAGTCAGTACGGGGCAGAGAGTGAAGGCGGGCACGCCGCTGGGCATCCTGGGATACACCGGCAGCGGCATCGACCAACGTCGTGCCCATGTCCATGTGGAGCTAAACATGCTGCTCTCCAGCCGTTTTGAAGCATGGCATGCGGCGAATTTTGCCTCGCCGAATCATCACGGTGTCTTCAACGGCCTGAATCTCATCGGTCTCGATCTGCAATCTCTTTACCTGGCACAGCAGAGGAATCCGGAACTCACCGCCGCCGGCTCAGTGCGGGCGACGGAAAGCGCCTACCGCGTGGCCGTGCCGGGAGATGCTGAGATGGAGATCGTCAAAAATTATCCCTGGCTGCTGGATGGCCCGCGCCCTGCGGGCAGGCCTGCAAGCTGGGAGGTCACCTTCAGCCGCTGGGGCCTGCCGCTGGCGGTGAAGGCATCTTCGACAGCAGTCTCAGCCCCATTCGTGACCTGGGTGAAGGACGCCGGCATTCCCCACTACACGCACACCCGGGGCTGCGTGACGGGGAGCGGCAGCAGTGGCAAGCTCACGGTGGAAGGCCTGCGCTTTGTGAAGATCGCCTGCGGCTGGTTTTAATCTGGACAAAACGAAGCCGTTCATTTCATCTCGACCCTGCCATGACTGATCCCATCAATCCTTATGCTCCGCCGCAGTCGAACATCCTTCCTGCGGGCAACCCCGATGAAATCCAACAGCTCGCATCTCCCTGGCGGCGGCTGGGTGCCAGCATTTTGGACTCCCTGATCATGATATTGATAGTGATGCCAATCATGTATTTCAGTGGGTATTTCACCCGCATCATGGAACAAGCCGGAAAGGCGAGCTCTTGGAACATGGAGCAGCTGCTGTGGGCAGCCATGGGCTTTGGCATCATGCTCGCCATCAACTGGAATCATCTGGGCCGGGGCCAGACCATCGGCAAGGGCATCATGGAACTGCGCATCGTTCGGAAAAACGGCACGCCGGCTGAACGGTCACATATCATCCTCAAGCGCATCCTGCCGCTGCAGATCATCGCCCAAGTGCCGATCTTGGGCGGGCTTTTTGCCGTCGTGGATGCTCTTTTGATCTTCCGTTCCCGGCACAACACGATCCATGACGACATTGCTGACACCAAGGTCATCGACCTGCGTCAACTGCCGGTAGTTTGATCCGGCTCACGGTTTCACTTCCGGCTCCGGCACATAAAACCGGCCCATGTGCTCCAAAATTTTGGCCCGCAGTTCATCGCCATCGACCGGGCCATTGTGGCGGAAGATCACCTCACCGCCTGGGGCGACGACGAGGGTGTGCGGGATCGGGCCGGGCCACTCGGGATCCAGCGCCTTGATCAACGCATCCTGGCTCGCTTCATTGAAGACGTAGGAGTTGCCCTTGCGTCCCTCGGCTTTGAGCGAAGGCTTCAACTTGTCAGGCACCACGGCGTTGTACTTCTCTAGAAATTCCTTCACCTCATCCATGTCCTTCGGATCGTTCATGCTGATGCTGATGAACTCGAAATCACGCAGGCCAAATTTGCGCGACGTGGCGACGAGTTCGGGAAACTCCTCCACGCATGGCCCGCACCAGGTGGCCCAGACGTTGAACATGCGGACCTTCTTCGTGTCGTTCTTGCGCAGCGCGGCGATGCCTTTGGAGTCGATCAACTCCACCTCCACCCCGCCCTTCTCCCACTTGTCATTGTCGGCGGCGAGCTGCTGGCGCTTGTCGATCCACTTGGTGGAGCAGCCATGTGGCTTGGTGATCTCCACCGGCACCGGTTTGCCCGCCAGCAGCGCCTCGATGGCATGGCGCGCATCAGGCTCGGTCACCGTGGCCTCATCCGCATAGCGTGAATCATCCAGGCGGCCCTGGTAGCGCAGTTTGCGCTCCTTGTCGAAAATGAAGACATGTGGCGTGGCCAGGCAGCCGTAGGCAAGCGCTGCCTTCTGCGTGTCGCCATCGTAGAGATAGGGGAATGTAAAACCCTGCTCCTTCGCGTGCAGCTTCATCTCGGGGAAGCTGTCGTTGTACTTCGAATAGCCAAGCTCATCCGGCCGCAGCGCAGCGGGATCATTGGGATTGATGGCCACCACCTTCAATCCCCTGCCCTTGTACTCTTTGAGCAGCTTCTTGATGCGGCCTTCCACCGCCTGCGAAGTCGGGCAGTGATTGCTGAGAAACGCCACCATCAGCAGATTGGCATCTTCGTAGTTTTTCAGCGTGTGCTTGTCTTCATCAATGCCGACGAGATCAAAATCGGGGGCGGCATCGCCGATTTTGAGCTCGTGAAAGCCCTCGGGCATGGCCGACTTCTTCGCCTTCGGCGTTTCCGCATTCATGAGGGCCGGAAGCAGTGCTGCCAGCAGGATGAGAGCAAGCTTGTTCATGGTCTTGATTATTCAGGTTTAACAGCCTGGCATTTCCAACACACTTCAAACGAAGCGGGATTGGATTCTTTGCATGCGGGGCAGGGCCATTCTTCAGCGGAACAGGCTTCCTCCGACTGGTGCGGCAGCAGCAAAACACTGGCCTGCTCATAATCAGCGTCGTTCACGAGGCAAAGCGTCGGCTGCAGCGGCCCGATGAAGATGTTGGCCAGTTGTGCGGTCGTTTCATTGCGGATGAAACAGGGAATCTCTGCTTCATCGAGGATCGATTTGAAAAAGCCGAGCCGAGTGGAGTCGATACTGGTGATGAGGTCGCGCATAAATAGATGTTATACTTCGAATTCATCCGCCGGATCAAACGGCGGCATGGGTATATTGATGATCTTCAGCTTGCCTACCGCCCGGTGCACGCAGCCGGGTCGGATCATGACGGAGGTCATTGGTTTGAGAGGGATGATCTGCCCGTCCACCTCCAGATGCCCCTCCCCTTCGAGCACGATGTAGATCTCGGTCATCTTCTTGTGATAGTGCGCCTTGCTGTCCGCATGGATGTCCGTGAGGTGCACGGTGGCGAGGGTGTTCCAGTCTTCCTTGAACGCCCTCCGCGCCTGACCGCAAGGGCAAGGCGTCGGGGGAATTTCATCAAGCTGGGCGACGGCGAAGCGGGGTTCGGGCATAAAATGAGGAATGACGAAGAATTATTGGCGGTGGTGTTCTTTGGCAAATGCGGCGGCATCACGGGCGCCATGGAGGACATAGAGAATACGAGCCCCGGCATTCTCTGGCAGCGGTCGGTAATAGATGAGGTAATTGGGGTATTCCGGCACGGTGATCATGCGGATGCCTGTGAGCGATCGACGAAGCGGATGGTATTCGGTGCCCATAAGAGGCTCTTGAGCGAGCAACTCGTACATTCTGGTAATGGCAAACTCAACAGCCTCGGCGGCAAGCGGATTGTGCATTGCGATGTGGGTCGAAATCTCGATCACATCTTCATCCACTTCTGGATGAACCTGGAGTTCCTGCTCAGGCATGCTGGTGCTGCTGCACACGTTCCATCACCCTGGCACGGATGCTTTCACGGTAGGCTTTCATGTCCGTGATCGTGATGAACGGCCCCTTGTCCCGCTCCTCCAAAATATCCTCCAGCGCCTGATGTTCCGCATCTGCGGGAACATACTCGTCATTTTCGAGGCAGGTCACGACATAGGCCGAAAGGAAACCTTCGGGAGATTGATTCCAACCCTGCGCCTTACGGGTCAGGGCAGGCATGACGGCTTCAGGAAGATCAATGGTGAACTGAGGCATGGCCGGAGCTTACCATAGCACCGTAATTGCGACACGCCTTTTTAAACGCCTTTGCTGCTCAGCCCCCTCACAGGAGAAAGACGAAAGGGTTACTGGCGGTGGTGTTCTTTGGCAAATGCGGCGGCATCACGGGCGCCATGGAGGAGATAGAGAATACGAGCCCCGGCATTCTCTGGCAGCGGTCGGTAATAGATGAGGTAATTGGGGTATTCCGGCACGGTGATCATGCGGATGTCTTGTAGCGAGCGACGGAGAGGATGGTATTCGGTGCCCAGGAGGGAATGATGGGCCAGAAGTATGAACATATCACGAATGGCACTCACCACCCTCCTCGCGGCTTCTGGGTCATCCAGTGCAATGTGCTCTGCAATCTCGACCAAATCAACATCACCCACATCAGGGTGCATGTGCTGCACAGGATCAAACATGCGCCTTGTGCCGATGAATCCTTGCCATGGCCTTTTCCATGACTCTCTCCACCAAATCATCAGGCACAGGAACAAACGGCCCCTTGTCCCTTTCCTCTAAAATGTCTTCCAGATGCTCCTGCTCTTCAGACGACATAGCTTGCGGGGGACCCAAGTCATTCTGGTCCAAGTTCACCGATAGATAGCTCACGATGAATTCCTCCGGCGTCTCCCGCCCGATCTCAGCCTTGCGGGTTAGAAGCGGCATGAGCGTTTCAGGAACGTCGATGGTGAGCTGTGGCATGGAAAAAGAATAACCTATTTCCTGCGGGATACACCCAGTTTTAAAGCGCCGCCAGCGCGGCTGCGGCCACTTCTGCCGTCTGCTCCAGGTCATCGCGGCTGTGGGCCATGCTGATGAAGCCGGTCTCGAACTGGCTGGGGGCGAAGTACACGCCGTGGTCGAGGCAGTGGTGGAAGAATTTGCGGAAGGCGGCGAGATCGCTGGTTTTGGCGTCCTGCAGATTGTGGACTTCCTTTTCCGTGAAGAAGAGGCAGAACATGCTGCCTTTGCGGTACCAACGGTAGTTGAGGCCTTTTTTCTTGAGCACGTCGAGCACGGCGGTTTCCATGATCTGGCCGAGGTTTTCGAGCAGCGCGTAGCCGTTTTTCTTCTCCAGTTCGCGAAGCTGCGCCAGACCTGCGGCCAAGGCCACCGGGTTGCCGCTGAGAGTGCCGGCCTGATACACCGGGCCAAGCGGGGCGAGGTAGTCCATGATGTCGGCACGTCCGCCAAAGGCACCCACCGGCAGACCGCCGCCGATGACCTTGCCAAGGCAGGTCAGATCTGGCGTGATCTTTTCCAGCTCCTGTACCCCGCCTTTGGCGAGACGAAAGCCGGTCATGACTTCATCGAAAATGAGCAGGGCGCCGTGCTTGGCGGTGATGTCGCGGAGCTTTTGCAGGAAGCCGGGTTTTGGCAGGATCAGGCCCGCATTGGCCGGGTAGGGCTCGACGATGACGCAGGCGATTTCGTGGCCTTGTTTCTCAAACAACTCTTCCAGCGCGGCTTCGTCGTTGAACGGCAGCACGCTGGTGAGTTCGGCAAAGGCACGCGGAACACCGGCGCTGTCGGGATTGCCATGCGTCAGCGCACCGCTGCCAGCGGCCACGAGGAGACTGTCGGAATGGCCGTGGTAGCAGCCGTCGAACTTCACCAGGCGGTCGCGGCCTGTGAATCCACGTGCGAGGCGGATGGCGGACATGGTAGCCTCTGTGCCACTGCTGACCATGCGCACTTTTTGAATGCTCGGCACCCATTCGCAGATCGTGCGCGCCATTTCGATCTCATAGAGATTCGGAATGCCAAAGCTGACACCGTCTTTAGCGGCGTTGTGGATGGCCTCGATCACGGCAATGGGTGCATGGCCGAGAATGGCCGGGCCCCAGGTTCCGACGTAGTCGATCATGCAGCGGTCATCCACATCGTAGATGCGGCAGCCTTTGGCTCGCTTCACGAAAAAAGGGTCGCCGCCGACGTTGCGAAAGGCGCGCACAGGCGAGTTCACTCCTCCGGGAATGTACTGCTTGGCGAGATCGAAGAGCTTGGTGGAAAGGGGTCCGTTTGGCATGGTAGGGGTGGAAAGGGATACGCCGGAGAGTTTATGCGTCGAACAAAAGGTTGCCCGGAACTGTCTGAGTCGGCTATTCTTAGCTCAAATCCCGACCACCCTGCCTATGAAAGCGTTCTGTTTGGTTCTTCTCGCCCTTTGCATCACGGAAGCCGCCCAGGCACAGTCTGCCACTTCGTCCCCACGCAACCGGTCTTCCTTGGCGACGGTCGAGCCCGGCACCTTTGCCGTGGAAGGCATGACGCCCAAGCCGATCGTGCTCAAAGTGCAGCTCGAAGCGCCGGTGTACCCCACCAGCAAGCTTCAGGGCGCCCTCGGCTCGTTTGCACCCGGCACCCTGGTCACTCTGCTGGCGATGTCAGACACGGCCTACCGTGTCCGTGGCCGTGCGCGACATGGCGACGTCGCTGGCTGGGTGCGAATGGCCGAAGTGAAGTCCGCCGTCCCGGATCTGAACGCGAACCTCAAAAAACTCTACGAGCGCACCAAGTTGGTGGATGAACTCATCCAGCACAAGCAAGTGGCCCTCGGCATGACCAGCCAGGAAGTGCACGCCTCGATGGGCAAGCCTTCACGCAAATCCAGCAAGATCACGGCGGCAGGCAAGGAGGAGCGGCTGGAATACGCCGTCTATGAGCAGGTGCCGCAGACGACCACGGGGCGCAACGCCTTCGGCCAGATCGTGCAGTCGGTCATCTATATCCGGGTGGAGGTCGGCACCCTGAGCCTGGCTTTCAAAGACGGTATTGTCTCAGAAATCGCAGAGACCAAGGGCAATCCCCTCGGCGGAGGCGGTGCCATCACCATACCGCCGCCGGTGGGTGGGTTTTGATCACGGCTCACATCTGCGCCGGATCTCATCCCGCACCCGCTCCGGAGTCCAGCCCACCGCACGCAGGCTGCGCAATGACCGCGCATCATCCCGCTTCGCGAGGCGTTTGCCAGTTTCATCCGTGATCAGCCGATGGTGCTGCCATTGCGGGACCGGCAGACCCAACAGCGCCTGCAGGAGCCGGTGCAGATGCGTCGCCTCCAGCAGATCCTCCCCGCGCGTCACCAGCGTGATGCCTTGCAGCGCATCATCCACGACCACCGCCAGATGATAACTCGCGGGTGTGTCCTTGCGCGCCAGCACCACATCCCCAAACACAGCAGGTCGCGCTTGAAAAACTCCACGCCCACGATCCGTCCATTCCAAGTCGCCATCGACGATCCGCGCGGCCTTCGCCACGTCCAGCCGCAGCGCATACGACTCCCCTGCCGCCACGCGTTGCGCACGCTCACCCGCATCCCGGTTACGGCACGTCCCCGGATACAGCGGGCCGTCCGGCCCCTGCGGTGCATTGCCCGCCCGCGCAATCTCCTCCTGAATCTCCCGCCGCGTGCAAAAGCACGGATAGAGCACGCCCAGAGCCTCCAGCTTCGCCAAGGCAGCACGATAGTCCGCGAAGTGATCCGACTGCCGCCGCACCGGCTGCTCCCAGTCCAATCCCAGCCACGCCAGATCTTCAAAAATCGCCACCTCATATTCAGGCCGCGCCCGCGTGCCGTCGATGTCCTCCAGCCTGATCAAAAAACGCCCACCCGCGGCATACTCCTGCGCAAACAACGCCGCATACGCATGCCCCAGATGCAGCCATCCGGTGGGACTGGGGGCGAATCGTGTGACTTCAGGCATGGGCAATAAATTGTCACACTCAGTTCGAGTTGGCGTCTTTTTTTGCACGACTCGACATTTGATCCAAACGCCCCAAACTAACTCGCATGAATCTCGCCGACCTCGTTTCCCACCTCGACACCGAACTGCGCATCGCGGAGATCGCCGACTACTCGAACGCCCTCAACGGGCTCCAGCTCGAAAACCGTGAGGGCAAAGTCACCAAGATCGTAGCTGCGGTGGACGCCACGTTGCCTGTGATGAAAAAAGCCATCGCCGCAGGTGCGGATTTGCTCATCGTCCATCACGGCCTGTTCTGGACCGGCCTCCAAACCTGGACCGGCCCGGTCTTCCAAAAAATCAAAACCGCGCTCGATGCCGGCCTCGCCGTTTATAGCTGCCACCTCCCGCTCGACTTCCACCCCACCCTCGGCAACGACGCCGTCCTCGCCCGCGCCCTCGGCTTCGAACCCACCGGCAACTTCATGAAAACCAAGGGCACCGAAAACGGTGCCAAGATCGAAACCGAAATCAGCCGCGACGAGCTCGTCCAGCGTCTCGCCGCCGCCACCGGCGCCCGCGTCCATCTCTGCCCGGGCGGCCCTGCCACCTGCCGCAAGATCGGCATCATGACCGGCGGCGCAGGCTCCGAAGTCGCCACCGTCGCCAAGGCGGGCATCGACACCTTCATCACCGGCGAAGGCCCGCACTGGAGCTACACCCTCGCTGAAGAGATCGGCGTCAATCTCGTCTACGGCGGTCACTACGCCACCGAGACCTTTGGCGTGAAAGCCCTCTCCGCCTCTATTAAAACGAAGTTCGGCATCCCGTGGGAATTTGTCGATCATCCGACTGGTTTGTAAGCCATGAGCTATCTCACTCGTGATTTTTTCGAGCGCGATGTTCTCACCGTCGCCCGCGACCTGATTGGCGTGGAGCTGGTCTGGAAAGGCTGTGCCGGCATCATTGTCGAAACCGAGGCCTATGCCGTGGAGGGGGATCTGGCCTGCCACACCGCCACCCGCCCGAGCTCGCGCGAGTTTGTGAAATCACACCCGTCCGGCACCGCCTACGTTTATTTCAACTACGGCATGTACTGGCTCTTCAACCTCCTGGTCAAAGGCGGCGCGCAAGACGGCTTGATCCTGATCCGCGCACTGGAGCCCACCTGCGGCATCCCGCAAATGCAGCAGCGCCGCCACCGCGAAAAACTGCACGAATTGTGCTCCGGCCCCGGAAAACTCGCACTGGCCCTCGGGTTTGACGGCAGCCATCACGGCCTACCCATGGCAGGCAAAGGCCGTCCAGCAGGCTGCGGCCTCATCAAACCCGCCACGGCCCCTTTCGAAGTGGTCAGCGACATCCGCGTCGGCATCAGCCAGGCCGTCGATTACCCGTGGCGATTCCTCTCACGCCACAGCCCGCACCTCAGCGTGAAGCACGGGAAGGTGAAACTGCCGATCATCAAACCACCCCGCTGCCCAAAATAAGGCGAACCAGAGCCACCACGCCGACGGCAATGTTGATGGTCAGACCAATCTTTCGTTCAGGAAACACGCCAAAGATGATGCCCACCACGCACAGGACCAGCACGAGCCAGTTCAGCGCTCCCAGAAAGGGAATCAGGCTGGGCACCATGCCAAGTGCGGCCACGAGGCCGATCAAAACCGAAAAGAATTGGCAGAGAGCTTTCATAACGACGGCAAAGACCACCAGCAGCGGGTGAATACAACTGCAATTCTCCAGGGCCATTGTAAGCCGCGCCTTGCATTCAGGCGCGGACGCGGTACGCTCCGGCTTCGTTGAATGATAAGGAGAGGTGGCTGAGTGGTTGAAGGCACCTGACTCGAAATCAGACGTTGTCGTAAGGCAACCGTGGGTTCAAATCCCACCCTCTCCGCCATTCTTCACCGACCTTAGGAGGCAAAGAATGCCCTCCGCAGCTTGGAAAGCGAAGGGGCGCGGCCCTTACCGAATCCACTCCCGCAGCTTCTTCAAGTCCACCGGCTTTACCAGATATTCATTGAAGCCGGCACGTTTCCCTTCGGCCAAATCCTCCGCGCTGCCATAGCCGCTCATCGCCACGAGCAGGGCGTTGGCAAAACCAGGCATTGCGCGGATGCGGCGGGCGACTTCAAAGCCATTCATGCCTGGCAGACCAATGTCCAGGATGATCACCTCGGGCATGAACTCGGCCGCAGCAGCCACCGCGTCCGGTCCCGTAAAAGCAATTCGCGTTTCGTGCCCGCGACGTTCATGCAGGAGAGCCAGACTGCAGGCCGAATCCTCATTATCATCCACGATCAAGATGCGTCTTCCCCGCTCCCGCACCGCTCCAGTTGCCGGGGGTGCAGCCAGCTCTTCTGCCGCTGAAGATTTCGGTTTGATCAGCATGGGAAGCCGCACACTAAATTCCGACCCGTGGCCGATTCCCGCACTCTTTGCCTGAATGCTTCCGCCGTGCAGCTGCACCAGCCGCTGAGCGAGAGTCAGGCCAATGCCCAAACCTCCGCGCGACCGGTCCAGAGTTCGGCTCTCCTGCACAAAAAGCTCAAAAATACGCGGCAGCAGCTCCGCATCGATTCCCAGTCCGCTGTCGCTTACTGTGACCACCACCTCCCGCCCATCGCGCTCCACGCTCACTTTGATGGGGCAGCCGTCGTCGCTGTACTTGCCAGCGTTGATCAATAGATTGCCGAAGACTTGCTCCAGCCGCGTCGGATCCGCATCTAGATGCACCGGCTCCTCCGGCAGTTGCAGCAGAATCTCCTGACCTC
>NZ_JAQSEA010000249.1 GCF_029946185.1 Prosthecobacter sp. | reverse complement strand
TTCTTTATCCACTCCTGTATGCGCGTCCGTACCTCCGTTAAACCTCTCTGTGAACTTTGCCGTGTTATCCGCCGCAAAGGTGTTGTCCGTGTTGTCTGCAAAAATCCACGCCACAAACAGCGTCAGGGTTAATCCTTTCTTTAAATCCCACCACACTGAATTATGGCCCGCCTGCTTGGAGTCGAAATCCCGAACGAAAAGAAAATCGAATACTCACTTCCGTACATTTACGGCATTGGGCTTTCCATCAGCCGCAAAATTCTTGCCGCCACCAACATCGACCCGAACATCCGGGCAGGTGAACTGAGTGACGAGCAAATCGCTGCGATCACCCAAACCGTTCAGGGAATGAAGATTCCGATCGAAGGTGACCTTCGTCGTGAGCTTCAGATGCACATGAAGCGCATCCTCGGTATCAACTGCTACCGCGCACATCGTCATCGTCGTGGTCTGCCAGTTCGCGGCCAGCGCACACACACCAACGCTCGTACTCGTAAAGGTCCTCGTAAGACCGTGGGTGCCCAGAAGGCGAAGTAATCTGAATTTTAGCAACGTCCCCGTCTACATATCATGGCTGAAGAAACGACCCCCGACGCACCTGCCGCAGAAGCCCCCGCTCCTGCCGCACCTGCCACCCCCGCTGCAGCAGCGCCTGCCGCTGCTCCTGCTAATCCTGCTGCACCAGCAGATCAGCGCATTTCCACCAGTGGTGACAAGCAGGTTTCCCAGAATGTCTGGCTCGAAATCGGTGGTGAGGCCGCTGAACAAAAGGTCGTCAAGGCCAAGGGTTCCAAAAACGTCTCCTCAGGCCTTGTTCACGTTTACGCCACCTTCAACAACACCATCGTCACGATCACTGACCGTGCAGGTGGTGTGATCGGCTGGTCCACATCTGGCAAGATGGGCTTCCGTGGTTCCCGTAAAGGCACCGCATACGCCGCTCAGGTCGTTGCTCAAGACGCTTGCCGTCAGGCCATGGGTCACGGTCTCCGTGAAGTTGAAGTCCGCCTTCGTGGTCCTGGCTCCGGCCGTGAGTCCGCAGTGCGTGCCGTTCAGGCTCTGGGTGTTGAAGTCACCACCATCAAGGACGTGACCCCGATCCCGCACAACGGCTGCCGTCCGCCAAAAGCACGTCGCGTCTAATTTTCAGCTCCTTTCTACTACCCACTATGGCACGCTACACAGGTCCTCGCGAAAAAATCAATCGTCGTTTCGGCATTGCGCTTTTCGGTCCTTCCAAATCTCTCGAAACCCGTAACTTCCCACCAGGACAGCACGGCGCACGCAACACCCGCCGCAAGACCTCCGAATACGGCACAGCCCTCGCTGAAAAGCAGAAGCTGCGTTACCAGTACGGTCTCATGGAAAAGCAGTTCCGCCGCTTCTTCACTGAAGCTCAGCGCCGCAAGGGCGTGACCGGTGAAAACCTGCTGCAGATGCTCGAAATGCGCCTCGACAACGTCGTGTTCCGCATGGGCTTCGCCAACACTCGTTTCGCTTCCCGTCAGCTCACCAGCCATCGTCACATCACTGTGAACGGCAAAGTCGTGAACATCGCCAGCTACCAGTGCAAGCCAGGTGACGTCGTCGCCGCTCGCACCACCAGCCAGCGCAGCCAGCAGCTCATCGGTCGTTTCCTCGAAATGACCCAGGGCACGCCTGCTTCCGACTGGATGACCGTCGATCGCGACAAGATGAGTGGTGTGGTCAATCGCGTCCCCGTGCGCGAAGAGATCAACCCGATCGCCAACGAGCAGCTCGTCGTCGAACTCTACTCCCGTTAATCCCTCAGGATTAGCCAACATTCTTCAAGAGGGACGCTTTCGAGCGTCCCTTTTGCTTTTATTGATGCAATGCCAAAGGGGATATATAGTAGTGATTTGGTGGGATTAATTATTCGAAGCATATGATTTATTTTTATAAAGCCAAAGCCACACAAGGTGCGGCTGTTGTTTGGATTTCGGTTCTATTACTGGCCCAGCTTGGTGGATTGAGGAGACTCAATGGACAGACGTTGGACGAGTTACTCAAAACGAGAACAGCTAAAACGATTGAGCGGAGCCCTGAAACCGAGGAGGCTTGGAGGCAAATGCTCGCTGCTTTTGTCTCAAATGAAGAGGAAAAGGCCAGATTGATGGCGGAGAAAATGCTGAGCCAAAAACAAGTGCTTACGCCTTTGCAAATCAGAGCGACGCAGATGTTAGTCGATCTGGCGTCCAACGTAATGGACAGAAACGATTCGACTGAAGTGGCTCAATTGAAGCAAGATGCCTTGGAGGCATTGAACGCGGGTAACTTTGCCGAAAGACAACTGGCGAGGGTTTCGGCGGAAATGACACAAATGCCCAAGCAGTTCACAGCGGGCGGGCCAACTCATCAAAAATGGAACCATCTCACTAATGAAGAGCACGGATATACAGCCAACCGTGACGCAGCAAAAAAGAAATATGCCGCCCTTAAGACAAGATATGAAGAACTGACGAAGGATAAAACCAACCTTTTAGAAGAGAGCCTTGTCAATCTGGCGACTGCTCTGTCTGATGAAGACCAAATTGATGGGGCGATCGCCTTGTGTAACGTTTATATCAGAAAAAAACCGCCGGCGGAAGTCGTGGTTAAAAAGGGGCAGGACCTGGTCCTGATCAAGGATGCTTACAACCGCGCAAAGCAGCTCCTGCAGGCAGTCGAATCCACCGTCCGCAAGCTTGTTGCTGACAAAAAATTGTGGGAAGCACAAAGTGAACTGACAAAGAGCAGGGCATTGATCGAGGCTCGAATTGAGGATGCGCGTGAAAAGCATGCATTCGCCAAACTCATCGAGCCACTGGATCAAGAAATGACTGTCATGATCAGTCAATCAAAGGCC
This sequence comes from Prosthecobacter sp., assembly GCF_029946185.1. Lineage (GTDB taxonomy): Bacteria > Verrucomicrobiota > Verrucomicrobiia > Verrucomicrobiales > Verrucomicrobiaceae > Prosthecobacter. The sequence continues at coordinate 14,533 of NZ_JAQSEA010000249.1, read as the reverse complement.
AAAGCTCTAGAGATCAAAAAGCTTGCGAAAAGCGATCCTGACGAAGCTTTGCGACTACTGGACGTTTTAAAGGCGACCGCCATTGATAATCCTGACATTGATGATGCGGGTGCCGCGATTCGGCAAAAGGACAAGCAGACTCAGGGCCTCGCCAATGACCGGCGTATTCAAGTCATTGTGGATCTGGCACAAACGGACCTCAATGCCGCCAAAAGCTTGTTCAATGATTTACAGACTTCGTTGTCGGGAGAGGATGCTATCATCCTGAAAGCACAGTTAAACGGAGCTAAGCGCGGCATATGGAGTTCCGAATTAGGCTCTATACGGGCCGATGTCGATTTAGCGCACAGTTTTTTGGAAAAGGTGAGTTCCAATTTTCTCTACACATTGAAAAACGGCAATGAGGGGGAGATCAGAGCCGCATTGACCACCTACGAGGCAAAAGAAAATATGACGAGAGCCAAGGGGCTTCTGGTCGGTGCCCATAAAGCACTCGATTTTATTCCAGTCATTGGAATGGATGCGGTCTTGGTTTCGAGACTAGAAGGTCTCAAAGCTACGGCGTTGGCTTCACTCACTGAGATTGAACGAGCAGAAGCTCTCGGTATTGTCAAAGAAGATTCATCAGGGCCGATGGTGGGACTGATTGTGTTCGTCATTGTCATGGCTGCCCTCGTTTTCTTTTTAATGACGAAAAAGAAGGTGATCAAACATTGATCATAGACGCAGTTGAAGTCGATCGTGGAATGTTCTGGATTCTTCAATCGAGCTTTGAAAAGGGTTCCCTTGAGCGTCCCTTTTGCTTCTCCCCTTTCTCTCCCTAGATTTCTCTCATGACCCCGACACGCCTCGAACTCATCGGCACCGAAGTCGCCCTCGTTTGGAACGATGGCACGGAGCAGTACATCCCCATGGAAAAACTCCGCGCTGCATCACCCAGCGCCGAGAACACCGGCGAGCGCGACCTCCTGGGCAAGAAAATCGGCGGCACAGATCAAAAGCACTTCCCCGGCGTCACCGTCAAGGACTGGCGCATGGTCGGCGGCTACGCCATCCAGTTCGACTTCAGCGACGGCCACAATACCGGCTTGTACACCTTTGATTATCTGCGGGCGCTGGGAGCAGTTGAATAACGAAAACGCCAATCTAGAGGCATTCCTCATTTCATTCTCCCACCACACTGACCACAATGCTCCGTGTATGCGGGGCCCGGCGGTGCTCAAAGAGAAAGATGCCCTGCCACGTCCCCAGCGCCAGGCGGCCATTCATCACGGGAATGACTTCGGAGCTCCGGGTTAGCGCCATGCGCAGGTGGCTCGGCATGTCATCCGGCCCTTCGTGCGTATGCACGAAATAAGGCGTGTCCTCAGGCACGAGATGGTCAAAGAAGCTGTGCAGATCTGTGCGCGCTGACGGATCGGCATTCTCAAAGATCACCAAGCTCGCGCTCGTATGCTGCACAAAGACAGTCGCCGTGCCGGTGCGGATGCCGCTGGCACGCACGATCTGCTGACAGCGCTCGGTGATCTCATAAGTGCCTTTGCCTCGGGTGGAGATGGAAAATTGATCAGCGTGTGCGGACATGAGTGAATAGGGAACGGAGGGCAGGTTTCGAGTCTCTCAAAACGGAGGATAGGCCTCAGGCCTGTCAGGCGGATCGAGGCGTCCCGCCTTCGATTCAGAAACCTCTGCTCAGTCACAAAAAATGCCATGTGACTCAACATCACATGGCATCTCATTTTTTAAAGCAGAAGGTCGATTACGCCAGCTCCGTCAGCTTGGCCTTCACCGCATCGAAGTTCGGCAGGTCCTTCGGTGTGGCGGTCTGCTCCGAGTATTGGATGACGCCATTCTTGTCGATCACGAAGGCTGCACGGGCGGAGGTGTCACCGATGCCGGCGAGCCCAGGGAAGAGCACGTCGTAGGCCTTGGTGGTTTCCTTGTTCAGGTCGCTCACCAGAGTGATGCCGATCTTTTCCTTCTGCGCCCAGGCTTCCTGCGCAAAGGGGCTGTCCACGCTGATGCCGATGACATCAGCGTTCAGGTCACTGTAGGAGCTAAGGCCTGCGGTGATATCGCAGAGTTCCTGAGTGCAGACGCCCGTAAAAGCGAGGGGGAAAAACAGCAGGACGGTGTTCTTGCCAGCTGCGAGCGAGACATCGCTGAGACCGGATTCGGATTTAGACTTGAGGGTGAAGCCAGGGGCTTTGGAACCGACGGAGAGTGCCATAGAGGTTGTGTGGGTGTGGGTTACGTTAGGGCCGGGTGGCCGGGTGTCTTGGTATCAAGACCAGTCTGGCCTTCAGGTCAAACTAACAAAAGGCCAGCCGTCTCATGCCTGAGTCGGCTGGTGCCCTGCGGGAGGTTCATCACGCGGATAGCCCGCCCAACCGCTCCGCCCTGCCACCTCCTGCACAGGCTACTTCACCAGCCACTCTACCAGCGGAGTCTCAGGATTTTTCCCCTCACCACGCACCCAGCGCAGGTACGGCCCCTGAGCGCTGAGCATCCCCGGCAGGTCCAGATACTTCGCCCCACCCGGCAGGAACATCGGATCACGGTAATCAAGAATCTTCCCAAAACGAAAGCCATGCGTGTCATACGCCGCGCGGTCGATCGCCTCACCCGCCACCGCACGCGCCGCCACCGCGATGGGCCCCGTCTGCGTGCCTAATGCCGCGATGCACACCATCTTCGGACTCGGGTGAGATCCCACCTTCGTGTTGCGCAGGAAACTCGTCAGCGTCAGCACATCATGCACTCGCTGCGCAAACAGCGCGCTGTTGTAGCCATACGTGTACCCCGCAAACTCACGCGGATTCGCCACCAGCCGGTTCTGCTTCCCGAGTTCGCCACCTTGAAACAGCAGATCCACCCCCAGCACCGCCACGCCTCCCTTCACCAGTTCCTTCACCTCCTTGTTCGCGAGTCCAGCCTTGCCCGCATCATCCAGCCAGATCACCACCCGCCCGTTCCACTCCTTCGGGGATAGCCACGCCACATCGAGCTCTTCACCATACGTTTTGTTCGTCAGCATGCCCGTCATTTCAAGATGATCACCGCGATCCTTCATTTCCTGCTTGTCCTGCAGCGTCCATTCCACCTCACCCGCCTTGTCATACGTCCGGCCAATGACCACCTCCACACCCTCGCGCAGCACCTTCGGGTCCGCCTCACTCAGCAGCTTCTCTGCATCCTCAGCAAAATACTTCAGCAACTGACGCTCAAACTCCGGGTCCGCCGCCTTCGGGGCAGGGTGCTTCTCATCCCAAACCGTCAGTTGCTCCCGCGTCAGCGGCTCATAGTCCTGCTCGATCACTGGCGACTCCCCACCCAGCTTGAAATGCTTGTTCACAAACGTGTAAAATGCAGACCGCGTCACCGCGTTGTAGTTGTGTGGGAAGTGCTCCCCTCGCAGCAGGAAGACGTTGTCTTTCTTGCCAAAGGTCGTGTACAGCTTCTGCAAATCGGGAAAGCCCTTTGTAGCCAGTTCCTTCGTCCAGTCGTTCGCCGTGTTCATGCCCTGCGGCTTCGGCGCAAACAGACCCGCAAACTCCACATTGCCCGTGTTGATCCGCAGCAGCGAAGTGTTCTCACACGTGCAGCCGCCCTGCATCGCAGTGCTCACCATCACACACGGAAAGGAGAGCTTGATGCGGTCATCAATCGCCGCCAGCAGCATCGTCTGCGTGCCACCACCGCTCGCACCCGTGATCGCCGTACGCTCCGGATCCACCTCCGGCAAAGACAGCAGAAAATCCAGCCCCCGCACCGCGTTCCACGTTTGCAGCCCCATGATCGACTGCAGATGCGCCTCCGCTTGCGGACTGTACAGCCCCCAGTTCTCCGCCGTGTTCATCTCCGGCCGCTGCTTCGCAAAAGTATGCACCACCTCCCGCGGAATCTGCACCGAGTCCGAATCGCTCAGCATATCCCACTGCCACACCACGCAGCCCATCCGCGCCAGCTGAATGCAGAGCGACTGAAAAATGCTCTTCCCACCCCGCTCAAAACGCTCGCCACCCGCCGCGATCTCCGCCCGCACCTTCGCATCCGTCTCAATCGAAAGCCGCGCATCTTTCCAATGACCATGCGCAAACATCACCCCCGGCACCTTGCCCTTGATCACCTTCGGCTTCCACAGGCTGCCCGTCACAAAGAATCCCGGCGCACTCTCAAAATAAACCTTCTCCACCGTGAAGCCATCCCCCTCCACCTTCCCATGCACCACCGCATTCAGCGGTGTCTTCGTCGGCATCGGCCACAGCCCCTCCGCCACCAGAATCTGCCGCCGCACATAATCCTTCCGCGCATCCCACTCACTCAGCGAAGACGGCGGATTGAAAGGAAAATACCCATTTAGATCCTTCGGCGCCTGCAACCGGCTGTCCTCAGCACGGACAAAGGAAGAGGCAAGAACAGCGAGCAGCAGCAGTTTGGCATTCATGGTGGGAAAAAGAGAGAGCCCAAACAAACGCCCCAAATCCACCAAGTTCATCATCAAGCTCACAAACAACCCTCATGCCACCTTCTGCCTGCATAGGTGTGTGTGAAAGACATGAACGGCACTCAGTTAAGTCCAGTCATCTCAGCATCGTGCCCCGCAGCTCTCCACATCCTCATGCACCTCGCAGAGCTGGACACTCCCCGTCACATCCGAGGTCTTGGCCAAGGCCAATCAGACCCATCCCGTGGTGATCCGTCAAACTCTCGCCGGCCTGCGGCTGCCTTGTCGAGCAAGCAGTGAACGCGTCTTTGCACCAAGCCTTCCAGGCCGCAGAGAGCCTGCTTCTAGCCCACTTGGGAAAAGTGTCATGAAAGCATTCGCCGAAGCTCAACCCTGCAGGACCTTCGTCGCCATTCACCGAAGAACCTGTTTAAGCGTAGCTATTACCGCCCGCTTTAGCCAATTCGGGCATGAAGGCATTTCGCGCTGCCTCCAGCCGCAACATCTCTGCTTTAACGCGCTGCGCGTCTGCTTTCTGAATGAGGCTCTCCCACTGATCGCAAGGAAATTCGCATTCCGGCAGCACCTCCTGTAGCACCTTCCATAATCCCTTCTTTCCTGCTATGCCCAAAGAAAGGATTTCAAAAGCTTCAATCTCACCGAGGCCTGAATCGCTAGAATCGGTCAGGTGTAACTTTGCGCGGCTCACCTTCTCCATGAGCCAAGCCCCCGCTTGTTTAACCTTGCTCTCCCCGCTGCTGAGCGACTCCATCAGCTTTTTGAGCAGATCTTGATCACCCTGAATTTCCATCTTCAACTCGATCATTTCCATTTTTCTTGGAGAACCATTCTCCTCATTGTCTACCAAACGATCCAGTAGCTCTATGGCGACTACCGAGCCAGCCAGGTGGTCATTGAGATAGGTGCACAGGAGATCATCATTCATGTCATTTAATCGCGATCCGGACCGGCTTAGGACGGGCGGAAATGCGACATAAGTTCGATGTCCCTCAGATTGACTGAACAATGAATGAGACCGACTGCAAAGAATTGAGCATTACCGGCTCGCTCAACAAGCTCCTGTATCGATCGGCCGCCCTCCATCAGGATGAGAGCCTGATCGACGGCGGAACGATCCTCAAGCAGGCGCAGAAGGCAAAGATTGATCCGACCATGAGGACGTCAGCGGCTCAGGCTAGTCTCGCCCTATATTACAATCAGTGAGCACCCCTACCTGCTTCCTTTTGCATCATCTGCTTTGTTGACCGAATTGTTGTCTTTATGTCGAATCAAACATCTAACATTAACCCCCGTATGCCCACTTTGCAGGAGGCGCTCTTAATTTTAGAGGAACAGCTTCGCCTTCCAGACTGGGCTAAAAACGTTGGCCAGCGACCAAGCTTGCAGAACCCATCTACTGGAATCAGCAGTGTTCGGTTCATCTCTACCTTAGAGTTACAACCTCCGATGGACGCTGGAAAAGTCTGAGTAATAGCTTGCTAGCGCCTGACACTAACTTTGAAAATCGTTGCATACCTGTGAAATTTCAAGCCATACGCTTGGGATGGAGCCTTCGACCAATAAGCCAAGAGCTGTTTATACCTGTGATGTCAGAGACGAAGAGTGGGGGTTTTGCCAGCCTTACCTGCTGCTGATGCGGGAGGATGCGCCCCAGCGGGAGTATCCGCTGCGCAAACTCTTCATCGCCCTGCGCTATATCGTGCGTTGAGGCTCCCAGTGGCGGCTGATGCCTTATGACCTGCCGATCTGGCAGGTGGTTTACCAGCAGTCGCAGCGCTGGATGAGAGCCGGCTGCTTTGAAGTCATATCCCATGATCTGCGTGAGCTCACACGTCTGGCCAAATGACGCAACGCCCAGCCCACAGCGGCTACGTCTGGCCTCAACGCTTGCAGGCATGCACTGGCTGGCCTTTACCACTCTCATGCTTTTCTCCCTTTTCCCCCAAAGTTAATAACAGGCTCTAGGACTGGCAGCATAATATGATCTCATATAGTGAGATTTCAGAGGCAGAAACCATCCTGTCCACCCATGTGAGCCACGTATTACGATGCGACCGCTTTGTCCTCGGTACACGATTTTCAATCGGATTGAAAATCATGACCACCTCTAAAAACATCCAAGGAGATTATGGGCGCTCGCCCCCGACGCCTGTCACGTTCGGTCGTCTGCTCACTGCAGCTCGAGACAGTCTTGCCCTTTCCCTGGACGATGCTGCTCACAAGACGCGAATTCATTCACGGATGTTGCGATGGCTTGAGGAGGGAAACATCGCGGCGTTTGGGAGCATCACTTACTCACGTTCTTTTATCCGGGCCTACAGTGTGTTTCTGGGTTTGGATCCCACCTCTTTTCTCAAAACATTGCCGGAGCGCGGTCTGCTGGGTGGGCGGCACGACTACCGCTATCTTACCGAGTCACACGGTGTCTGGCTCAATGAGGGGGGGCGTGGGCGTAAGGAGCGGCTTCGCGCAGCATCAGAGAGTCCATCAATTCACCACATCAAATCACCCATTCCAGCCGGAGTCAGGGCGTTTGCAGTCATGTTGGTGTTCACGGCCATCTGGAGTGTGCACATGTTGGACATTCGGGCTCAGAAAAATCAGGCCCAAAACCTCGAGCCTCAAGATCAGAGCCATCAGGTGCATGCCAAAAAGTGGCAAACCGGTCACTTGGGACAGTTGCATACGACGGTGGTCTTATCTGGTAACAGCCGCGATTGATTCCTCAGCTCAATCAAATGCGTCGGCACCTCATCACAGCCTTTAACCGCTCATGAATACCGATAACACCAAGGTCGGCCATAGTTCCCGAAAGAGGGGCGAACCGCACAAGCATGCCGTAGGTAAAAGCGCACCCAAGCCAGAAACCAAGGCCAGGCATAAGGCCAAGTCGCGGAATCATGGGAACAAGCGCACGAAAGCCGCCACTCGCGCACCTACCCATGAGAAGTCTTCAAAATACCAGTGGTTAAATCAAAAGTACGGCCGTCTCCGCGCACGTGACTGGCTCTTCATCGGAGGGCTTGCCCTTGCGGCACTCTGTGTTGGCGGATGGTTTTTGGTACGCCGTGAGGTGCCGGACTTCCGTCCTGCGCACCAGTTTGCCGTGCGGGATCCCTTCTTCTTCAGTGCGGCGCACGCGGCGGCCGATCCGGTGCCGGTGGAGGGAAACCGCATCACCCTGCTCCACAACGGCAAAGGCACTTTCCCGCAAATTCTCCAGTCCATCGCTGGCTCCAAGGCCACCATCAATTTCGAAGCCTTCATTTTCAATTCAGGCCAGGTCGGAGACCAGTTCATCGAGGCCCTCGTGGCCAGGGCCAGAGCCGGTGTGGAGGTTCGTATTTTGCTAGATGGCATAGGTTCTGGCCTTTCGCTCAAGAACTCTGATGTTCGTCGGCTGGAGGAAGGCGGCTGCACCTTCGCGTATTACCATCCCACCCGTGCCTTTCGGCTCGACCGGCTCAATCGCCGCACGCATCGCCGGGTGATTGTTATTGATGGCCGTGTGGGGTTCACAGGTGGGATTGGCTTTTCGGACGAATGGCAAGGGAATGCCGACTCCCCTGATCATTGGCGCGATCTTCATGCGAAAGTGGAAGGTCCGGTCGTGGCCAAGTTACAGGCGGCCTTCCAGCAGCATTGGTTCGCTGCGACGGGAGAGATGCTCGCAACACCTTCGCATTTCCCGCTTGTTGAAACCGCCGGGAAATTGCGGGCGCAGGTCATCACCTCCACCGAGTTCTCTCTGGCTGCCTTGCCACTCATGCAGGCCGTGGCCATCGCCTCTGCGGAAAAGACCATTGATATCACCAACCCTTACTGCACCCCAACGGAAGGTCATGTGTACTTGCTCAATGAGGCCGTGAAGCGAGGAGTGCGCGTGCGCATGTTGCTGCCGGGAAAGCACAACGACCAGCCGTGGACTAAGGCCGCAGGCCGCACCTGCTATGGCGAACTCCTCAAGGGCGGTGTGCAAATCTTTGAATACACTCCCACCATGATCCACAGCAAGACGATGGTCGTCGACGGCCTCTTCTCTATCCTGGGCACATCCAATCTCGATGCGCGCTCCGCTGCCATTAATGAAGAGATCGACCTCACGGTTTACGACCAGGATTTCGCCAAGCAGATGGAGGGCATCTTTGAAGACGACATGAAGCACACCAGCCCCTATACACTGGAAAGCTTCGAACGCCGCGGGCTTTGGGAGCGCTTCAGCGAGTGGATCGTGCTGCCCTTTCAGTCGCAGCTGTAACAGCTCCCACACTCGTCCAACGCAGATAGTTTCGCACGGATGCCGAAGACATCCTTATGAAGAGGGAGCTAATACAATTTCAGTTTCAGAAAAAATGCCAGGCATGAATGGCACTCGGTTAAGACTGCCTTTCGTCGATTCAATGCTCTCAGCCATCGGCGTCTTCCAATGGAAGAACGGCACCCTTTTTACCGCACCGCTCCGCGACAAACCAGCCCTGAATGGGCTGCGGAATATAGCCCAGGGTCAGCCGAGCCTCAGCGAGGCGACCCTGGGTTTCAACGCCAGCAACCGGGAAGCAAATCCAGCGCGCCGCTGCACCTTCAGTCCACCAGCAGCGTCTGACAAACGCACCGCCACACGCCTGCGCCCAGGATCATCGAAAATTCACGATGGTAGCCCTTAACCGAGTGCCATTCATGCTAGGCATGAATGGCACTTGATTAAGAGCTTGGGTCACTCAAGCAACGCGACAGCGTCTTGGAGTGCGGTGGCAGCGATGCACGGCGAGTAAAATGGGGTCAGAAGTAAAATGGGGTCAAGTAAAATGGGGTCAGGGTGCAACTCTTGACAAATAAACTGCCACTTCGCACCCCTGAAAAAAAACTCTTCAACACTTTCGGCCATTCCACCCTGACCCCATTTCCGGCCAATGGAGAAACATCTGCAACGTCTGCATTCTCAACGGGGGGGGGATGCGCGCAGGCTTCTTCCACCGGAGAATCTTCCTCATCCTCCCCAAATTCCCCGGGGGGGTATAGTCGCGCAGGAGGTCTGCCACGGCGCGGCAGGCCGGAGACGTGAGTCAACTCACCGGGAATGGACACTGACTTCCCCTTTGGTGAACGATCTTGCAGTGCGTTATTTCAGCCTGCCGCAAGCTCCAGGGCCGGAGCCATCATGACGCTGGCGCTGCCCTTGTAAGTCAGTCTTGGAAACCCACCCTGACATCCCTTGGCAGATAGTAGAACCACTCAATCCAGAACCCTTGAGGAGATGGAGCGTGGCGAAAAAGCAGAGGGATCATCCTGATCCCTCCATACTCCGCCGCACCCATCACTCTTTCCCAGCCGGGACCAGGATGGTCTCTCTTCTTCCAAACCGCCAGACTGCGAGGGCGATCGTATGCCAAGGAGCGTTGCAACACGCTCACGGACGGGCGGGCTGCCGCCACACCCATTCCACGAACATTCTGCGCGCCAGCCGTAGGTTGGGTGTGTTTGGCGTCGAAGACGTTGCAATACCCACCGCCACCTCCGCCAAACCGCCCGACTTCGAGGATGTCCGTACGCCATAGAACCCACAGTGATTCACCAGCAGACGCCTTCGCTGCCCGGCCTCCTCTCAATGGAGCTGTCCAGCAGGCTTGTGTAACCTGTGTCCAGCCAAGTCGCAGAGCGCTGGATTGGCAGGATTGTTTCCTTTGTTGGCCAACTGGGTGATGAGAGTACGGAGAGCCGTCCGGCTCGATCCATGAAGGCGGGGTGGGACACATGGGCGGATTGCTCGTCCGTCTATACCCCCCCGAGGAATTTGGGGAATTTGGGGAGGATTCTCCCAGTGCAGATCGCTGCGCGTGTACACCCCCCCGTTGAGAATGCAGACGTTGCAGATGTTTCTCCCCATCGGCTATTGGCCTGCGCGTGTACCCTCCCGTTGAATTTGTCGAATTTGTCGAAGTTGTCGAAGTTGTCGAAGTTGTCGAAGTTGTCGAAGTTGTCGAAGTTTCCAAGGTGACCGAGAGAAGGCCGCCTGAAGTAATCTTGTGAATTCTGCCATCCTGTTAATCCTGTCAAAACAGGCAACGCAATATCTTCCATTTCCTGCTTCCTCTTTCCTCCACGCGGATTCAGACAGGATTCACAAGATTCCAGAATTTCAGGATTTTGAAGCAGGCACGGGACACAAAAAAGAGCGGCGGCTTGAAACAAGCCGCCGCTGCGAGGGTGCTCGGGGGAGCCTACAAAATCACCCCGGGCTGATACGCGGCTGCCTGCGGGAACTCCTTCGTGATCGCCGCCACATGCGCGCAGAAGGCGTCCACCTGCTGGGGCGCGTCACCCGCGTTGGCTTTGCCGTCTTCGACGAGGCGTTGCATGTCTTCGGCGGTCAGGGTGAGGCGCACGTCTTCCACGAGGCGGGCGAGGAGGTCGTTCTCGCGGACTTTGCCGGTGCGCATGTCTTTGGCGACCTGCACGGCGTGCTCTTTAATGACTTCGTGGGCGGTCTCGCGGCCGGCTCCAGCTTTGACGGCTTCCATCATGACCGTGGTGGTCAGGAGGAAGGGCAGGTAGCGCATGAGCTCCTGCTCGACGACGGCTTCGAAGACTTCCATCTGATTGAGGACGGTAAGCAGCGTCTCCAGCAGGCCGTCCATGGCCAGGAAGGCGTCCGGCAGCATGACGCGGCGGACGACGGAGCAGGACACGTCGCCTTCATTCCACTGATCGCCGGCGAGACCGGAGGCCATGGTGAGGTAGCCTTTGAGGATGACATGGAGACCGTTGATGCGTTCGCAGGAGCGGCTGTTCATCTTGTGCGGCATGGCGGAGGAGCCCACCTGTCCTTTGGCGAAGCCTTCGCTGGCGAGCTCCTGCCCGGCCATGAGACGCAGGGTGCGGGCAAAGCTGGAGGGTCCGCTGGCAACCTGGCAAAGTGAAGCAATCACCTGCAGGTCGAGGCTGCGTGGATAGACCTGGCCGACGGCATTGAAGGCGGCGGGCATGCCGAGGTGGCGCAGGATGCTGCTTTCCAGCTCCGCTGCCTTTTTCGTGTCTCCATTAAAGAGGGTGATCTGATCCAGGCGGGTGCCCACGGCACCCTTCAGCCCACGCGCCGGGTAGCTGGCGATGAGATGCTGCAGATCGCCAAAGGCGACGAGCAACTCCTCGCCGAACATGGCGAGGCGCTTGCCCAGGGTGGTCACCTGCGCGGCTACATTGTGCGTGCGGGCGGTCAGGGGGATGTCGCGCGTCTCTGCGGCACGGCGGGCGAGTCCGGCCAGTGCGGCCACGCTTTTGCTGCGGATCTCCAATAGGGCGCGGAAGACCTGGAGCTGCTCGACGTTTTCCGTGAGGTCGCGGCTGGTCATGCCTTTATGCAGGTGCTCGTGGCCGGCGAGATCGCAGAATTCTTCGATGCGGGCCTTCACATCGTGCCGCGTCACGCGCTCGCGCTCCATGATGGAGGCGACGTTGACCTGATCCTTCACCTTCTCATAAGCTTCGATCACGCCGTCCGGCACCGAAATGCCAAGATCGCGCTGACCTTTCAAAACTGCGATCCAATAATCGCGCTCCAGTCTGACTTTCCCTTCAGGCGACCAGAGGGCGCGCATGGAGGCGGTGGCGTAACGTTCGGCGAGGACATTGGGAATGGAATCAGGCATGGAACAATTCATCTAGGCCAAATGGGGCCAGTTGGCAAATCGGTGTTTGGCACCTGCACCCACTGCAAGGAAGCGACTCTCTCATAGAGTAGCTCAACTCCTTGGGTGGCAATGATCCGGTCGTTTCAACCCTGCCAGCACAGGGTATCCATGTGGACTGGCTATATAAAGAACGTTTTATTATCCTTATTCTAGTTGAGTTGTAATTGTATGAAATTCTTCAGGATTTCCGAAGTTTTTTAGCAGGCACACACATTTGGTTTGCAATTCTGGCAATAATTCGCAAATCTACCAATTATCCCGAAGCGCGTTCTTAGCTGAGCGCCGATAATCACATTGTAATGATTGAAATTATCAACCAACGTTGTTAATAACTTCCTAGCGCGACTCAGTTTCGATTTTTACCGTTAATTCCAGGCAACAAGACACACTCCCAAAATTATGGCCGATCCAGCATTACCCGAACTCATGACTGTTAAAGAGACTGCGGAATACCTCCGCATCCCTCTTCCAACGGTCTATTATCTTGTCCAGCGCGGCCAGTTGCCCGCCGTACAAATCGGCGGCCGCTGGCGCATCAAGCGCAGCCTGCTCGACCGCGATGTGCTGCGCAAGGAAGACGAAGCTGGGCAGCCGACGGTTATGGTGGTCGATGACGATCCCGCTCTGCAGGCTCTCTTCAAACAGTTCCTCAAGAAGGCTGGTTTCGGACGCCTCGTGGTCGGCACCGGTGCTGAAGCCATCACCATGGCGAAGAAGCAGAAGTTTGACTTCGTCTTCCTCGACCTCAAGCTCCCGGACGTTCCCGGAGACGAAGTCTATTCGCAGCTCAAAGGGCTGTATCCGGATCTCCCCATTGTGGTGATCACCGGCTACCCTGACAGCGAAATCCTCAGCCGTATCCTTTCCCATGGCCCGGTGACCGTGATCAAGAAGCCGATTGAATACGATCAGCTCAATCTGGCCGTCAAGCAGCTCGGTCACAAAGGCACAGCCGACGCCACCGTCTGATTTTTTCGGACCACCAAGTCACTCTCCCGACTTCATTCAGCCCCGTCAGTTTACCTGACGGGGCTTTTTGTGCCTACCATCCCGAGCAGCGCGTGCCGCAGGCCGGGTAGGGAACCGCTATGCGGGTCCGAAGTTTCGGGGCTGTGGCGTCGCGGGCGCTGCAAAAGGTGCGCCGTCCTTCGAATGTGGCAAGACAGGAGGTGGGGAGCCGTTGCCGCGATGGTTTGCAGGTGGGGGAAATGCCACCCTCGAATTAAAAACAGCTATGACTCCTCCGTAACAGCACCCGGAGATTGGAAATACCAAGGCAGGAAGAGGAGAATTTCAAACTACGCAGCCGCCGCCGAGAAAAACACCTTCTCAGCCGTGCCGCGTAGCATCCAGGCTTTGTCCTGTTCGCTGAGGAAATCCAGCCGATCACGAATGATCGCGATGGAGCTGCTGTAGTTATGGCCGTGCTCGACCTGGAAGGGGCAGTCGCTGGCCCACATGACTCGCTGGGGGCCGAAGGCATCCCGCACCTGACGGACGAGGGGTCCCATGTCGAGGTAGGGCACCTTCTTGGCACCGAGGGCATAGAAGGCGGAGGCCTTCACATGCGTCTTGGCATGCCGTGCCAGACGCAGCAGGTTCTGCACCTCCTCAGCCTTGGGCGGTCCCGCCATGCCGAGACGGGCGAAATGGTCCACCACCACGCTCGTGTCAGGGTACCACTCACACATTTTGTCGAGCAGCGGCAGCGTGTCCGGATTGATCAGCGGGCAGACGCTCACCTTCAATTCAGCGGCCGTCTTCCAAAGCGTCGCCATGCCTGGAGAGCCCAGCCAGTCGGAGAGATTCGGCGCCTTGCCGGAACTGATGCGGAAACCGCGCACGCCCTGTCGCACCAGACCCCGCATCGTCTCGGCCAGGCCTGCCGCATGCTCGTCCACAATCCCCACACCGCTGAACACGCCGGGATGCGTGCGCATCATGTCCAGCATGTAGCGATTGTCCGTCTGGTAGTAGCTCATCTGGATGAGCACGATGCGGTTCACACCTTCCGGTTTGCAGTGAGCAAACAACTGCTCCGGGGTAAAACTCGGCGGCCGCATATCGCTGACGGCATAGCCACGGGCGAGCGGGTACTTTTCCACGTCAGGCGTCCACACATGCACATGCGCATCGATCCAGTTTCCTTTGCCAGAGGCAGGCAGAAGATTGCACCCCGTGAGGGCAGTGGCGGTGGTGGCGAGGAAAGAGCGGCGTGTCTGTGTCATGTTTCCATATCGTAGCGAAGAAGTCCGTTTTTGCGAGAAGAGGTGGTTTAGCAAGAGGTCAAGACGTCAAGGAGTGGTCAAGAGTCGACCCCTCGACCCCTTGACCCCTTGACCCCTTGACCCCTTGACCCCTTGACCCCTTGACCCCT
>NZ_JAQSEA010000248.1 GCF_029946185.1 Prosthecobacter sp. | reverse complement strand
GAACGGTGGGTAACGGCGAGGGCTATTCGGGAATGGGGGCGCTGTTTTTTAGCAAAGGAATGGTGGGCAACGGGAATGGCCGGAGATTTGCACTGCAGAGGCTGGAACGCCGCAGAGATTTTGCAGAATCGGTTCAGAGCTAATCTGCGATTTAGTTATTCGGGAATTGGGAACGCCGCAGAGATTGTTTCTGAAGAAGAGCGGCGGTGTTTGTATGTTACGCGCTTGGAGAAGTGAGGGGAAGTGGTGGCCGCAAAAAAGATGACTGGAAAGGGATGACCGAAAGAAGGGAAAAAGGGTGAAAAAATTCAGAGAACGGGAGTGGTTTCAAAAACTTGGGACGTTGGCCGGGGGATACACTGGTCACCAGAGCAGTTTGCCGCCGTCGATGATGAGGAGGCTGCCGGTCATGTAGCTGCTGGCGTCGCTGGCGAGGTAGAGGGCGAGGGGGCCGATTTCTTCGGGGCTGCCCCAGCGGCCCATGGGGATGCTGGTGGCGACTTCGCCTTCGAACTCGGGGCGCTCGCCGATCCAGCGTTTGTTGGCGTCGGTGAGGAAGGGGCCAGGGGCGATGGCGTTGACGGTGATGCCGTGGGCGGCCCAGTCGGCGGCGACGGCTTTGGTGAACATGGTCAGCGCGGCTTTGGAGGTTTCGTAACTGCGGCCACGCATGGCTTTGCCGGGCCAGAGGGCGTTGATGGAGGCGATGTTGATGATGCGGCCCCACTTGCGTGGAATCATCGCGCCGCCGATGCGTTTGGTGAGGATGAAGGCTTGGGTGAGATTGAGATCGAGGATGCGCTGCCAGTCTTCGAGTGGGAGATCCTCGGTGGGGGTGTTGATGCGGCGGCCACCGACGTTGTTGATGAGGATGTCGATGGGCGGGTGATCGCGGAGGAGGATGTCGCAGAGGTGTTCTGCTTCTTCGGGTTTGGATAGATCGGCCTGGATGGAGGTGGCGTGCAAACCCGCGTCGCACAGCTCTGCACAGGCGGTGTGGAGATTTTCGGCGTTCGAGCCTGAGATGATGATTTCGGCTCCGGCTTCGCCGAGGGCACGCGCCATTTCCAGGCCGAGGCCGCGAGAGCCGCCAGTGATGAGGGCGCGGCGGCCGGTGAGATTGAAGCGATCGAGGATGGGCATGGAACAAAGAATCGGTGGAGTGAAGGGAGTCTTTCAAGACTTCATGGCCTCAAATGGGCTGCGTGCATGAATGGTGCCCGGTTAAGAATGTTCATCGTGATTGTCGGTGACGTTGAGGTATCACTCTCGGCAGGCGTGCAGCGGGTCGAGGTGCAGACGCTGCTAGTGCCCGGCAGACTGCGGCGAAGTGCTGGATTTGCTTGCCGATGAATCGTGAGTGAGACCCAGGGCGGCCTCGCTGAGGCTTCCTCCTTCGCTCAAGCTACGAAGGACGAGCTGGCGGCCCCAGGCTATCATCCGCAGCCCTTTCAGGGCTGGAGTGAGTTGGGGTGATCTTGGCAAAAGGTGATTTTGCTGTTCAAGGCGCTATGCGATGAGAGGTGTAAAACTCACGACAACCGTTCCTATTCGAGTGCCATTCTTGCATGCATCGTTCTTGGTGCACATTGACTCGGCATCTCCGCTCATAACTTTGGGGGAATGTTCCAGAGCCTGAAGCCAGACTCCAAGCTCTCCTTGATGAATTGATGGCATGTCCGCATGAAAAGGATCAGTTCATGGCCCCGAATCCTGTTCCCGGAGTCTTGTGCCGCATTGGTCAGCATGGCCGTCCGGCGGCGCTTCCCTGGCTGCCTCACTTCATCCACAGCAGCAACGAAGAGGTTCGTGCCGGAGTGGAACAAGCCGTGGAATCATTGCTCAAGCGCCGTTGGGAAGGGAAGTTTTTGTTTTATTGGAGCCCGTTATAGCCAGCGGGCATGGAAGTGATGCTGAAATGGTATTGTGAGCATGCGTATCGGCGGACAGCTTTCGTGCGTATCAACGTTGTCATGCACATGAACAGCACCCACGAAGTTATCATCATCGGCGGAGGTCCGGCCGGGACCAGCACGGCCGCCATTCTGGCGGAACACGGGCACAGGGTGCTGGTGATCGAGCGCGAGAAGTTTCCGCGCTATCATGTGGGGGAGTCGTTGATCCCGTTTACGTTTGGACCGCTGGAGCGGCTGGGGCTGATCCCGACGATGAAGAAGTCGCACTTCATGAAGAAATTCAGCGTGAGCTTTGTGCAGCCGGATGGACGGCGCTCACAGCCCTTTTATTTTTACAATCGCTATGACCGCGAGACTGTGGCGCAGACGTGGCAGGTGAAGCGATCGGAGTTTGACCAGATGCTGATGGAGCATGCGCGTGGCAAGGGTGCCGTGGTGCGCGAGGAGACGACGGTGACGCAGCTTCTCAAGGACGACAGCGGCAGGGTCATCGGCGTGGCGGTGCAGAACAAGGACGGTACTCAGGAGCATCTGCTGGCGAAGCTGGTGATCGACGCGTCGGGCAAGGAGGCGTTTGCTTCGGTGCGTGAGGGCTGGCGTGTGGGCGACCCCTATTTGAACAAGGTGGCGGTATGGACGTACTACAAGGGATCGAAGCGTGAAGCGGGCATTGATGAAGGTACGACGACGATTGCGTTTGTGCCGGACAAGGGCTGGTTTTGGCACATCCCGATGCATGATGACATGGTGAGCGTGGGCGTCGTGGCGGAGGGCAAATACCTGAGCCGTGATGGAGTGAAGGACCCGAAGGCGATGTTTGAGCGTGAGATCAGCGAGAACAAATGGATCGAGGACCATCTCGAGGCCGGAGTTCCGATGGGAGAATACTGGATCACCAGCGAGTACACCCGCTACGCCAAGTATGGCGCGTCGCCGGGGCTGCTGCTGGTGGGGGATGCGTATGCGTTTCTGGATCCGGTGTTCAGCAGCGGGGTGATGCTGGCGCTGAAGAGCGGCGTGCTGGCGGGAGATACGGTGCATGAGGCGCTGATGGCGGATGATCTTTCGCCGCAGCGGTTCAATGACTACGCGGTGTTCATGCGCCAGGGCATCGATAACATGCGCAAGCTGGTGTATGCTTTTTACAATCCGAGCTTCTCCTTCAAAGATGTGGTGATGAAGTATCCTGAAGCCGGGGCGGAGATCACGGACTGCCTGTCTGGGGATGTGAACAAGGACTACTCTTCGCTGTGGGCGAAGATTCGGGAGTTTGCGCCGATTCCCGATGAGCTGCCCTATGGGATGCCGCTGGCTGCGTGAGATTTTTTGACGGTCCAGACCACGAGTAAAAACAGAGCGACCAAGCCGATGCCGGTGGCGTTTTCGCGCCATGAGGGCGGGAAGACCAGCAGGTAGCCGGCGTCCTTCACCAACGCGGCAAAGCTGGAGACGCAGAAGGGCATGAGGAAGAGGCGGAAGACGACCCATGGGTCCATGCGCGTGCGAGCGGCGGAGGAGGACTGGGTGCTGATGATGAGGGCGACGCCGATGATGCCGCTGAGGCCGAGGGAGGTGAGCCAGACGCGGGGCGTGGGATCGAAATGGTGGATGATGCTGAGCGCCCACCAGATGAAGTAGCACCAGAGGATGATGCGGCCGGTGGTGAGGTGGCGAAGGTAGCGGATGAGGGGCATGTCTGCGGGTGGATGCAGGAGGTGTGCCGTGCGGTCAACGTTTCAGGCTGGGAAGAAGGGGGGGCTTCCCTGCGAGATATTGGATGACTTTGATTCTCCCGTAGATTCAGGAAACCCGCAGATTATTTTTATGAATCCCAATCTGTGGGTTTCCTGAATCTGTGGGAAAGCTCTGGTGGCGTTGAGCTGCGGCTCTGGAGGGGATGAAGCTTAGAGGGGGGATGGGGAGTGGTAGGATCGAGGAAGAGGCGGAGGAGAAAGCGGAGGGGTTGTTTTTCGGGGCTGTGGGGTGAGGCGGGGCGATAGGATCGAGGACGAGTTCGAGTAGGAGGACGAGGACGATTTGATTATGACAGGAGGCCGTTCACTACTTTGGCGGGTTCGACGCCGGTGAGTTTGAAGTCGAGTCCCTGGGAGCGGAAGGTGAAGCGTTCGTGGTCGATGCCGAGCTGGTGCATGACGGTGGCATGGAGATCGCGGACGTGGACGGGGTTTTCGGCGACGTTGTAGCTGAAGTCGTCGGTGGCGCCGTAGGTGGTGCCGGGCTTGATGCCGCCGCCGGCCATCCACATGGTGAAGCAACGGGGATGGTGATCGCGCCCGGCTTCGGGGCTGTCCCACTTGCCCTGACCGGCGACGCCGCGACCGAATTCGCCGCCCCAGATGACGAGGGTGTCATCGAGCAGGCCGCGCTGCTTGAGGTCTTTGACGAGAGCGGCGCTGGGCTGGTCGGTGTCGCGGCAGCGGGCGGTGCACCAGCTGGGCAGGCGGCTGTGGTGGTCCCAGTCGGGATGGAAGAGCTGGGTGAAGCGCACGCCGCGCTCGGCGAGGCGGCGGGCGAGGATGCAGTTGGCGGCATAGCTGCCGGCACGGCGTGAGTCAGGGCCGTACATCTCGAAGACGTGATCGGGTTCGTCGCTGAGGTCGGTGAGCTCTGGCACGCTGGTCTGCATGCGGTAGGCCATTTCATACTGGCGGATGCGAGTGGTGATTTCGGGGTCCTGGGTTTGTTCGAAGCGCATTTGATTCAGCTCGGCGAGGCCGTCGAGCATGCCACGGCGGAGGTGGCGTGGGAGGCCGTCGGGATCGGTGAGGTAGAGGACGGGGTCTTTGGAGTTGCGGAGCTTGACGCCTTGGTAGCGGGAGGGGAGGAAGCCGCTACCCCAGTAGTGGTCGTAGAGGGGCTGGTCGCTCGGGCGCTGCATCTTGGAGATGAGGACGAGGTAGTCGGGCAGATTGCGGTTCAGGCTGCCGAGGCCGTAGCTGATCCATGAGCCCATGCTGGGGCGACCGGGGAGCTGATTGCCGGTGAGGAACTGCGTCATGGCTGGCGCGTGGTTGATTTGATCTGTCGTCATCGACTTGATGAAGCAGAGGTCGTCCGCGACGCCTTGGAGATGAGGCAGCCACTCGCTGATGGTGGCTCCGCTTTGGCCGCAGCGGGAGAACTTGGTGAGGCCAGGCAGGATGAGCTGCTTCTGATTGGCCGTCATGGTGGTGAGGCGCTGGCCTTGGCGTACGGACTCTGGCAGCTCTTTGCCAGCCCACTGCATGAGGCCGGGTTTGTGATCAAAGAGTTCGAGCTGTGAGGGGCCGCCGGATTGGGTGAGGAAGATGACGCGTTTGGCTTTTGGTGCGAAATGCGGCAGGGAGGGCAGGCCGGAGATTTCCTGCTGGGCCATGGAATCGAGCGCCATGGCGCCGAGGGAGACGCCGGTGCATTGGCCGAGGAAGTAGCGCCGGGTGGTGTTGAGGGAGGATTCACTCATGGGTGATGGCTTCGTCGAGGTTGAGGACAAGGCTGGCGACGAGGGTGTGCGCGGCGAGTTCGGGGATGGTTTGCAGCTTGCGGGCGTCTTCGGGATGGGCGCGGTAGTGGGCGAGAGCGCGGTCGAGTTCGCGCTGGAGGACGGTGAGTTCCTTGGGGGTGGGATCGCGGCTTAGCACGGATTGGTAGAGGAGGGGGAGGCGGTCTGGGACCTGCGCGGCGAGCATGCGTTTGGCGAGGGCGCGGGAGGCTTCCGTCATGGTCTCGTCATTGAGGAGGGTGAGGGCTTGGAGAGGGGTGTTGGTGCGTGCCATGGCCACTTCACACACACGGCGCTGGGCGCTGTCGAAGAGGAAGGTGGGGGCGATGCTGCGACGCCAGAAGGCATACAAGGAGCGACGGTGCTGGGCGGCCCCCTGGCTGGGCTCATAGGTGTAGCGGCCCATGAAGATCTCCTCCCACACGCCCTCCGGCTGGTGGGGGCGCACGGGTGGGCCACCGAGGGCGGGATTGAGGAGGCCGGAGGAAGCGAGGGCGGCATCGCGGATCATCCAGGCAGGGAGGCGGAAGCGGGGGCCGCGTGAGAGGAGGAGGTTTTGAGGATCGGAGGCGCTGGTATGGTCTGATGCCTGCTGGTAGGTGTCGCTGGTGACGATGAGCTTGATCAGCTTCTTCACGTCCCAGCCGTTTTCCATGAAATCGACAGCAAGCCAGTCGAGCAGCTCGGGGTGGGTAGGGCGCTGGCCTTGGAGGCCGAAGTCATCCGGGGTGCGGACGAGTCCGGCACCGAAGAGCATCTGCCAGACTTGATTGACGAAGACGCGGGCGGTAAGCGGGTTTTCTTTGGAGGTGATCCATTTGGCGAGGCCGATGCGGTCGCGTGCGGTGTCTGCAGGCCAGGGGGCGATGGCGGCGGGGACATCGCGCTGGACGACATCGCCTTTTTTGTCCCAGACGCCGCGAATGAGGACGTGGGTGTCGCGTGGTGCTTTGCGCTCGGCGAGGACCATGACGTTGAGTTTGCCGGCGGCGGATTGGACTTCTTTGAGCTGGGCATTGGCGCGGTCCAGGGAGGCTTTGGCGAGCTGATAGGGCGCATGGTCTTCCAGGAATTGCGCGAGGAGGCGGTCGTGCTCGATCTTGCCGGCGGCGAGTTGTTCGAGGGGCGTGGGGCCGAGTTCGCGCACGGCGGGGCCGGGCTGATCCGTGGCGGAAACGCGGAATTGGGCGATGTTGGCGTCGCCGTTGGTGGAGCGGTGGCGCAGTTCGAAAATGAGCTCTTCATCGCTTTCGAGGATGAGGGGTTCGGCGAGGCCGTACAGCGCGGTGTGTGGCTGGTCTTTGGGGAAACCTTTGGTGGTCCAGCCGTTGCGGGGATCATCGTCGAGCGTGCCTTTCACATCGCCGTATTCGCGGGCCTTGGCATCGACCTTGGTGTCGGCGACGGCGTATTTGACGAGGATGTCGCGGATCTGGGAACTGCTCTTGCGGCGCACCTGGACCTTGATGTCGGTGAGGATGAATTCGCCGTCTTTGCCGCGTGAGAGAGCGCCGTTTTGGGGGAGGACTTCGAGCTTCAAGCCGGTGAGGCGGGGCAGCTTGATGGCTGAGATGAGGCGGTAGTCGTCCTGCTTGGGATTCGGGCCGCTAGCGGTGATGGTGCCGTCTTTGGATTGAGCGAGTTTTGAGCCTTCCTGGGATTCGACTGAGCCGTGGAGGACGTGCCAGGCCTGGAAGCCGCCTTTCACTGTGGTCTGGTGCTCGGTGAGCCATTGCGCGAAGGGTTTGGCGGCGTCGGCTTTCGCTTTGGCTTCGATGGGCTTGCGGGCATCGACGAGCTGTTGTGATTCATCGACTGCCCGTTTGGCGCGGGGAGATTGGTAGCTCAGGTAGGGCTGCGCTTTGGTGCCAGCGGAGCCGTCTTCGTCGATGCTGTTGAAGAAGGCGTGGAGGCTGTAGTAGTCGTGCTGAGAGATGGGGTCGAACTTGTGCGAGTGGCACTGGGTGCAGCCGAGGGTGAGGCCGAGCCAGACGGTGCCCATGGTGTTCACGCGGTCGATGACGTAATCGATGCGGGACTCTTCTTTGTCGCGGCCGCCTTCGCCATTGGTCATGTGATTGCGGTGGAAGCAGGTGGCGAGTTTTTGCTCGGGCGTGGCATTGGGCAGGAGATCGCCGGCGAATTGTTCAAGAGTGAACTGGTCGAAGGGTTTGTTGGCGTTGAAGGACTCCACCACGTAGTCGCGCCAGGGCCAGTTGGTGCGTGAGGCGTCGGACTGGAAGCCGTCGGTGTCGGCGTAGCGCGCGGCATCGAGCCAGTTCATGGCCATACGCTCGCCGAAGTGGGGGGAGGCGAGGAGGCGGGTGGCTAGATCCTGGATGCTGGATTCTTGATGCTGGATGGTGGGAGGGAGGCCGGTGAGGTCGAAGGAGAGGCGACGGCGGAGGGTGTGAGCGGGAGCTTTGGGGGAGAGTTTGAGGCCTTCTTTGGTGAGGCGGGCTTTGACGAAGAAATCGACGGGATGGCCTTCGACTTTCGCCTTTACGGGTTTTTCGAGGGACCAGTGTTTGCCCCAGTGGGTGCCTTCGGCGATCCAGCGTTTGAGCATGGTGACCTGCTCGGTGGTGAGCTTGGGTTTGTGCGACTTCGGCGGGGGCATGATCTCGTCGGGATCATCAGTGACGATGCGGGCGATGAAGTCGCCGGATTGGAGGACTTCGCGAGCGCCTTCTTGAGTGTCGAGGCGGAGGTCGGCCTTGCGGTGGCCGGCGTCCTGGCCGTGGCAGGAGAGGCAGTTGTCTGAGAGCAGCGGCATGACCTCGCGGCTGAAGCTCACCGGATCGGCCCGAAGGGAGGTGGTGAGGAGAAGCAGAAGGAGGAGTTTTGACATGCGACTTAGCATGAAGAGATCAACGCGCCAGAACATGAAGGGTGCATGCATCGGATTTGGACAATCCTGATATTTTGTGTCGTCGAGGCTGCC
This sequence comes from Prosthecobacter sp., assembly GCF_029946185.1. Taxonomy (GTDB): domain Bacteria; phylum Verrucomicrobiota; class Verrucomicrobiia; order Verrucomicrobiales; family Verrucomicrobiaceae; genus Prosthecobacter. The sequence continues at coordinate 9,128 of NZ_JAQSEA010000248.1, read as the reverse complement.
GACCCAGACGTAAACCACGCCCATGCCACGCGTTTCACGTTTTATCCTCGTCCTCGGTGACCAGCTCGACCTGAAATCGGCGGCCTTGGAGGATTTCGATGCGGAGCATGATGCCATCTGGATGGCGGAGGTGGCGGAGGAGTCCACCAAAGTGTGGAGCGCGAAGACACGCATCGCGATGTTCATCACGGCGATGCGTCATTTTCGTGAAATACTGCGGGAACGAGGATGGAGGGTCATCTACCACGAGATGGGAATCCATCCGACTTTTACCGAAGCATTGCAGGCCGACCTGGATGAGTTGAAGCCGCAGAAGCTGCTGATGGTGCAGGCGGGAGAGTGGGCGGTGCAGCGGGAAATTGAGCGTGTGGCAGAGGAAAGGCAGGTGGCGCTCGAAGTTCGTGAAGACCGGCATTTTCTTTGCACGCGTGCGGAGTTCGCGAAGCATGCGGAGGGGCGCAAGCAGATGCGCATGGAGTTTTTCTACCGCGAAATGCGGCAGAGGACGGGCGTTCTCATGGAGCAGGGCAAGCCCGTGGGCGGGCAGTGGAATTTTGATCACGACAACCGTGAGTCCTTTGGCAAGCAAGGGCCTGGGTTGCGAATGCCGCCCCGACAATTCAAGCCGGACGTGATCACCCAGGGGGTGATCGAGATGGTGAACGGGCACTTCGCGAAGCATCCGGGCGTGCTGGAGGAATTTGACTGGCCGGTGACGGCGGAAGAGGCGCGGCTGGCGCTGCGGGATTTCATCGAGCATCGGCTTGCGGAGTTTGGGTGCTATCAAGACGCGATGTGGACGAACGAGCCGTGGCTCTATCATTCCCGATTGAGCGCGGCGATGAACCTGAAGCTGCTCGATCCGCGCGAGGTGCTGGCGGCGGCGGAAGAAGCGTGGCGCGCCGGGAAAGCGCCACTGGCAGCCGTGGAGGGTTTTATCCGGCAGATCCTTGGCTGGCGGGAGTATGTGCGCGGCATCTACTGGCATCTGATGCCGGGGTATGTGGAGCGGAACGCGATGCAAGCGCACGAAGCCCTGCCGGATTTTTACTGGACGGGCGAGACGGACATGCGCTGCCTGCGCGATGCGCTTACACAGACGCTGCGTCTCGGATACGCGCACCACATCCAGCGGCTGATGGTCACGGGCCTCTTTGCGCTGCTGTTTGGCGTGGACCCGAGGCGGGTGCATGAGTGGTATCTCGCGGTGTATGTGGATGCGGTGGAGTGGGTGGAGCTGCCGAACACCCTGGGCATGTCCCAGTATGGCGACGGGGGCGTGATGGCGAGCAAGCCGTATGTGGCGAGCGGCAAGTACATCCAGCGCATGAGCAACTACTGCACCGGCTGCCGCTTTGACCCGGCGCAGAGCACGGGACCGAAGGCCTGCCCTTTCACCACGCTGTATTGGGACTACCTGCTGCAGCACGAGCCGAAGCTGCGGCAGAACCAGCGCATGAGCATGCAACTGAGGAACCTGGTGCGGCTGGATGAAAAGCAGCGTGCCGCGATTCAAATGCAGGCGAAGCAGCTCCGAGAGGCGTATTCGAAGGCAGTATGAACGGATCACCCACCTCAACACGCAGCGGTCTTGCGCTCGCTGGATTCATCGTGATCACCTTCTGCGCTCCTGCGTTGAGTGCGTTTATTGGCATGCCGGGGCCGTGGTATGAGGCGCTGCAAAAGCCCACGTGGAATCCGCCTGCGTGGGTGTTTGGCCCAGCGTGGACGCTGCTCTATACGCTGATGGCCGTGGCGGCGTGGCTGGTGTGGAAGCGGGTGGGGTTTGGGAAGCCGCTGACGCTGTATTTTATGCAGCTGGTGCTGAATGCGGCGTGGACGCCGATTTTCTTCGGCGCGCATCAGCTTGGCGCGGCGTTGATCGTGATCGTGGCGATGTGGGTGGCGATTCTGCTGACGCTGCTGAGTTTCCGGCGTGTGAATGCGACAGCCGGGTGGCTGTTTGTGCCGTATCTGGCGTGGGTGTCGTTTGCGACGTGTTTGAATTTTACGCTTTGGAGATTGAATGCTGCATGAATCAAAAAAACTGGCTGATTACAGGATGTTCGAGTGGCTTTGGGCGTGCGATTGCGGAAGCGGCGCTGGCTGCGGGACAGCGCGTGATTGCAACGGCGCGGGATGTGAGGAGCATCGCCGATCTGGAGCGGGGAGGAAGCTGTGAGGTGATGGCGCTGGACATCTCGGATGCGGACAACATTCGCGAGGTGATGGCGGCGGCGGGAGCGCTGGATGTGATCGTGAACAACGCGGGGTATGGGCTGATCGGTGCGGTGGAGGAGTGCAGTGACGAGCAGATCCGCCGCAGCATGGAGACGAATTTTTTTGGGCCGTTGAATGTGATCCGTGCGGCGCTGCCGATGCTAAGGGCGCAGAAGAGCGGGCACCTTGTGAACATCAGCGCGGCGGCGGCGATTTCGAACTACCCGGGGTTTGGCATTTACGGCGGAGCCAAGGCGGCGCTGGAGATGATGAGCGAGAGTTTGCGGCTGGAACTGGCACCGCTGGGCATTCAGGTCACGCTGGTGCAGCCTGGGCCATTTCGGACGGATTTTATTGGCCGTGGGCTGGAGAAGGCGGCGGATGAGATCGCGGATTATGCGGGGAGTGCGCGCAAGTTTGCCACGTTTCTTGAGACAGTGAATGGCAGGCAGCCGGGAGACCCTGTGAGAGCGGCGGAGGCCATCGTGAAGATGGTGCTGGAAGGCCAGGCGCCGCTGCGGCTGCCACTGGGCAAGTATGTGGTGAAGAAGATGCGGGACAAGGCGGCGGCGCTGACGCGTGAGGTGGAGCAGTGGGGAGCGGTGGCGGCAAACACGGATTTTCCAAACTGACCATGGCTGTTCACACTTTGCACACGAAGCAGATCATCCGGGCGACGCGGCAGGAGGCGTGGGATTTTTTCTCGAACCCGCGAAATTTGGCGAAGATCACGCCGCCGGAACTGGGGTTTGAAATCATTTCGCCGGATCTGCCGCGAAGCATGCGGGAGGGGATGATGATCGCGTATCGGGTGAGGCCTTTGCTGGGACTGCCGATGACGTGGCTTTCGGAGATCACGCTGGTGGAACCCGGGGTGCGGTTTATCGACGAGCAGCGAGTGGGGCCGTATGCGGTGTGGCATCATGAGCATGAGTTTCATGATCTGGGGGATGGGCGCATCGAGATGGAGGACAAGGCGACGTATGTGCTGCCGTTTGCCCCGCTGGGGGATCTGGCGCATGCGTGGCTGGTGGAGCCGCAGCTCAAGCGAATTTTTGCGTACCGGGAGAAGGCGGTGCGGCAGCTGTTTCCTGGCTGAGGGTGAAACCGTCAGGGGGCTTTTTTCGGAGCTTCAAGGACGATGCGGAAACCGCTGAAGTGACGGCCGAGAGTGGGGCCGTCGAAAAAGCGGTGGGAGGAGAGCAGATTGGTGCTGGAGTCGAAGAAGGAACCCCCGCGCAGCACGCGCACGGTTTGGGCCTCATCGTACCAGTCTTCCACCCACTCCTGAACGTTTCCGCCCATGTCGTAGAGACCGAGTTTGTTGGGCTTGAAACTCATCACGGGTGCGGTGGTTGGGAAGCCGTCTTCGTAGCCGTTGATAAAACCCAGGTCGGGAAACTTGGCACCAAAGGCCATGTCGGCGTAGTTGCCCGCCTGGTCGGTGGATTTGGGCGGATAGTTTCCGCCCCAGGGGTAGGTTTCGCGCTCCTGATCGCTGAGCATCGAGGGCTTGATGCCCTTGGAGCGTGTCTCCAGGCGGGAGAGCCCCACGGCGATGCTCCATTCTTCGTCGGTGGGCAGGCGGTAGGTTTTGCCCTCCTTCTTGCTGAGCCAGTCGCAGAAGGCCTGGGCTTCCACCCAGCGGATGCCCACCACCGGGTGGTCGTCTTCGTGACCGCAGGGAACACCATTTTGGCCGGCATTCTTCCAGTCTTCAGCACCACCGGGATTTGCTGCTGCATAGGTGGCGTAGTCCTGGCGCCGTGTCTCGTGGATGCAGAACATGACGTCCGTGCCTTTGACGGGGAGAAATTTCATGCCGAGGCTGTTGGTGAAGGCGTCTTTGGGGAGAGGTTTTGTGCCGCCTGGTGCAGCTGCGGCCCCTGATACAGAGAGGGCTTCACGACGGGCGGCGATTTCTTGGCGCTGCGCGTTCAGCTGCTTTGCCTCCTCGATCTTGCCAGCCTTGGTGAGCCCGACCACATCGGCATCGAGGGCCTTGAGGTAGACATCAAGCAGCGGAGCTGTTTTGGCATCGCGTTCGGTGTTGATTTTTGCCAGTGCGAGCCGGTAGGTGGCGCGGAGATCTTTGAGTGCTGCGGGGATGTTTGCAGCGTCGGTGGCGGGAAAGCCTTCGCCGTTCTCGATCGCGGCTTTTTCGACGTCGAAGGCGGTCACTTCACTGAGGCTGCCCTTTGCCTGGGCGGCGGCACGTGCACGGGCAATGCCATTGGCCACGTAGCTTTGGTTCAATCCAGCGATGGCGTTGAGGAAGTGCTTCTGCACGTCGGATTCGTAGCGGGCGCGGAAACCGGCTTCGAGTTTGCTGAGCTGAGGCTGAGGCGCGGCGGCTGGGGCTGGGGCTGGGGCTGGGGCTGGGAGAGAGGCGGATTTGTACTTCTGGGCGATATCCACTTCATGCATATCGATGGAGTGATAGGTGACGTCACCGATGCAGACACCGATGGCGAAGATGGGGCTGCTGCGGCTGCCCTGCTCGAGAAAGCCACGGTTTGTCTGAGTGAGTGCCGACCAAGGGCCATCCCAGCGGAGCAGTTCTGCGCCATCCAGCAGGACTTTCAATCCGTTCTCGCGGGCTTGGAGAAGGATCTCCCGTTTCTGCCCCGGCAGGAAGTAATGATGCTCGTTCTTTACCAAAATGGAGGGGCCGTTCTTGGAAATCGCAGCGCTCACTTCTTTGGAATTCGACTTGTTGCCGGTCCAGGAGTCCAGAGTTACAGCACCGCCGGAGTTGTCGTGGACCAGGGCAAAAAACATCTCATCGCCCGGCGTGGCGCGTGTGAGGCGGATACGGAGGTCGTAATTTGCAGGAACTTTGGCTACTGGAATTTCAAGGGTCCGGTGTGAGGTGCCACCACCCTGGCTGTGCAATTCACCCGCCGTGATCCGCCATTGACCACGGAGGGAATGTTTGGCGGGGTCGATTTTGGAGATGAGATCAGTCCAGCCCTTTTCTGCCTCTGCGGGAGCGGAGGAACGTTGCATTGGTGGTGGCGAGGGCGTGGAAGAGTTAACCAGCAGGGGGGGCGGAGTGCTGGCGAGGGTGCCCACGCTTTTCGGGCCGGGTTCGACGCGGATCGAATGGAGGACGAGAGGTGGGCCGCCCTTGATTTCACCCCCGATGTTCACGTGCCCGGGCTTCATGCCGGTCCAGTTTGAAATGCTTGAGACGCCTGCATCCTGCATGTCGATGATGGGCCTGCCATCGAGTGAGATGACGACCTTGGAGCCTGAGGCCACGGCCACTTTAATGGCATGCAATGAGCCGGGGGACGGAGGTCGGGAAGTGGCTTTTCGCACCCCTTTGGGAAAAACCACGACCTCATGATTGTTTAGCATGACCGGAAACCATCCTCCAGGTGCGGGGAACAGCAGCTCCAGGTATCCTTGTGACTCAGGTGCAATGGTGAATCTTATTTCGCACTCAAAGTTGTCCCGCACAGCCACGGGCACCGAAAATAGGGGGAATGGATCATCACGCGAATCGCCAGGGCATACGATTCTGCCGCCCTGAAACTGCCACTGCCTGCTGGTGGGCAGACGCAGATCCTGCGGAAACGTCACACCCGAAAATTTCTCTGGGGAGGCGGATACTGCAGCAGGCTGCACTGGAGGTGGCGGCGGGCTGACTTGAGGCTGTTGAGCGGGGGAGGTTGCCTCTGAGGCAGTTGCCGCAGGGCTGGGTGGCGATTTCGTGTCAGGATTCAGGAAATAGATGCCAGCGCCGAGGGCCAGGACGGCTGCGCCACCCATGAGAACTCCATGGCTGGATTTTTTGACTGGTGCCGGGGGCGGGCGAACTGCCTGCTCCGGCATCCTTCTCGGAGGTGTGCCTGCCATGGGCTTCTGCGGAGAGCTGGCTGCCTGCATTTCCGCCTGTCGTTGCGCCCGGTTGGCCTGCGCGGCAGCCTCGGCAGCGGCCTGCTGCTGCTGGATGATCAGGGCGCGTGGTGTGGTGAGGATGACATCAAGCTCCTGACGGATCTCGGCGGCAGTTTGATAGCGTGCCTCGCGATCCGTTTGCATCGCCTTGGAGATGATCGCGTCGAAGCGAGGATCGGTGCCGTGTTTCGCGGCCGGAAGAGTCCAGAGACCACGGGGGACTGCACCGGTGAGCATCTGGTAGAGCATCACGCCGATGGCGTAGAGGTCGGCGCGGCCATCGAGCGGGATGCCGGGGATGAGTGCTTCAGGGGCGACGAAATCGGGCGTGCCCATGGCCATGTTCGTTTTCGTCAGGCCGCTCTGGCTGGCATCGCTGGCCTTGGCGAGACCGAAGTCTGCGACCTTCACCGTGCCCTCTTGATTGATGAGGATGTTGGCCGGTTTGATATCGCGGTGGATGATGCCGTTGCGGTGGGCGTAGTTGAGCGCGTCGCAGACATGGGCGGTGATGGAGAGGGCGTAATCCTCGGGCAGTTTGCCCTGTGAAACGATCATCCTGGACACATCCGTGCCGTCAATAAACTCCATGACGATGTAGAGCAGCCCGGTCTGCGTTTCGCCGAAGTCGAAAACGCTGACAATGCTGGGATGGTTCATTTTCGCCATAGTGCGTGCTTCATTTTTGAAGCGCGCGGCGAACTGCGCATCATCATCGTCGTCCACCAAAGCGAGGGGCAGCACCTTGAGGGCGACAGGGCGGTCCAGCGAAACCTGGACGGCCTTGTAAACGGCACCCATGCCGCCGCGTCCGAGCAGTGAGACAAACTGATACTGCGGAAGCATGGCCTGCATTTCTTCCAGAGTCGGCGGCTGCCAGCCTTTGGAGGGCTTGGAGCTGGAAGCAGATGAGGTGCTCATTGGGAAAAGTCGTGGGCCGTAAGGCGGGATATTAGCAAGAACTGTTCCGATATCGCAACCATCATTATGACGTGGCGCGGAAAGGGGGCTGGGCTGCATCCATAGCCTGAGCAGGGGATGAGGGTTTGTTCGACTTGCGCGTTGTTGCAGCGTAAACAACCCGTGCATGAAGATACCTGTTTTCTATGAACTGAACGGCTGCCGCCGCTGCCTGCTGGTGCAGGACGGGGAGACGATCAATGTCGGGCGTGGCGAGACGTGCAGCATTCGACTGACGGGGGATGCCGCACAGGAGGTGGAGCTGACGGCGCAGTTTGTGAACGGCTGCCAATTCCTCGTGGTTCATCCGGCCAATGGCAGCGTGCCTTATGCGCAGCCGCTGCCGTGGAAGGTCACGCTGGCGGGGATGGAACTGGAGCTGAACCGTCCTTTCAAAGCGGAGCAGGGCAAGGCTGGGCGTGAGTTGATTTTGCAAGGTTTGAGCGCGGGGGAAACCAGGCTGGTGATGCCGCCGGACAAGCCGCTGCTGCTGGGCGCGAGTGATGCCTGCGAGGTGGTCATTCCAGATGCGGGATGTCCGGATGTGCTGCTGGCCTTGTGGGCGGCGGCAGGGGGCAAGGTGCTGGTGCAGGTGCTGGATGAGTCCGCCGTGGTGGGCTGGGTCGGACGTGCGGGTGAGAGCGAGGCTGAGCTGGAGCTGCCTGTGAGTCTGAGCCTTGGAGGCCGGGTGCTCCTCATCCGCAGTGGCGAGGCGGTGGCAACGACGCATCCTTTGGCGAAGCCGATGGTGACTGCGATTTTGGCGAAGAACGCCGAGTATGCGCCGAAAATTGTGGCCCGGCAGGGCGGTGAGGAAGGCGGGGGAAATCCGGTGAAGAAGGCAGAGCTGCCGGGCAAACCGACGATGCAGGCACCGTCATTCACGGGGCGTCCGCTGGTGCTGCCGCCGCCGGCGGGTCTTTCCGCAGGGGAAGGGGTGCCAATCTTGACCATGGAAGAGGCGGTCAATTCTGGTCCCAAGGTCGTCACGCCGAAGGCATTTATTCTCGCGAGCTGGCTGCTGGTTGGGCTGACCTATGCTGTCGTGTTGCTCCCGGGGCAGGGCCTGCTGACGCCTGAGCAGATCGTTCAGCTGTGGTATGCCGCTGGTGGCCTGCTGGTGCTGACGCTCTTGCTGGGTCTCGGGGTGCTGCTGAAGTGAGCTGACGAAGCCGCTGGTTTTTTTGAGGAAGGTGTCATACAACGCGGCGTCCCCGCGTCACTCAGCGGGAAATGAATGGAACGCGCCATTGCCGACCAGCTCGAAGCCCTGCATCCCGACGCCTTTGGCTGGGCGCTGCACTGCTGTGCCGGCGAGCATGGGCGGGCGGAGGATGTACTGCAAAACGCGTATCTCAAACTGGCCCAGCAACGAGCGCGGTACGATGGGCGCTCCAGCTTCAAGACGTGGTGGTTTGGAGTGATCCGCTTCACGGCGCACGAGGAATTCCGGCGGCTGCGCTATCGAGAATCTCTGCTGGGCAAGCTGCTGCTGCAACTCACCGGCGATGCGCACGATCCACGTCCTTCGCCTGCACGGAAGATGGAGATGGACGAGCGCATGGCCGAACTGCGGCGCTGCCTGGCGCAACTGCCTGCACGACAGGCGGAGGTGCTGCATCTGGTGTTTTACCAGGATCTCACGCTCAACGAGGCGGCGGAGGTGATGCGCGTGAGCATCGGATCTGTACGCCAGCATTACGAACGCGGCAAAGCGCGCCTGCGCACGCTGCTGCAACCCGATCATCTCCATGAAACCGAGGTCTGACGACGATCTGCTCGCGATTTTTTCGCAGGTGCGCCGGTGTGACCGGGAAGACGCGCCTGCTTGGCGTCCTGAGTTGCTGGACGAGCCCTGGCAGCGGCCCGGCTTTGCATGGCGCTGGGCACTGATGACCGCGAGTGTGATCGTGCTGGCGGTGTTCTTGACTCATATGCCACGGCATGAGCCGCCGCTGAGCGAGGCGCTGCCGCCGTTGTTTGATTCGCCGCCGGGTGTGCTGTTTGCCAGCGTGGGGCCATCGCTCCTGACATTTGAAGCG
>NZ_JAQSEA010000247.1 GCF_029946185.1 Prosthecobacter sp. | reverse complement strand
TACTTCCGTCTGGAAGAAACTCCACTCGAGCAACGCCGCGTCATCATGACCGGCTTTGTTCGCGAAGTGCGCCAGTTGCTTGATCAAACCACCCGCAATGGAAGGCGCCGCTGGCTCTGCGCCCGCGTGCCCTGTCATATCCCTGCATTGGATGTTCTCGGTCTCGATTTAAAATCCCTCGTCGCCGCTGGACTCGACATGGTGAACGCCTCCGAGCACTACTTCACCACCCAGCAGCACGATCTCGCCGCCATTCGGACGCAGACACAAGGAGCCACCCTCTACTTCGAACTCTGCCACACCCTCTGGAAAGGAGACAAAGTCACCAAAGGCTACGACGTCTTTCCCTTCCGCCGTGCCACCCGCGAGCACCTCCACACTTCCGCACACCTCGCCTACGCACGCGGCGCAGACGGCATCAGCCTCTTCAATTTCGCCTACTACCGCCAACATGGTCAGGGTGAAGGCCGCGGCATCTTTGGCGAACCACCCTTCGAAGCTCTCAAAGCCCTGCGTGATCCAAAAGCTCTCGCTCAAGAACCCCAGCACTGGTTCATCGCCCAAGGCTGGCGTGCCCCCGGCATGAAGCCTCTTCCCGTGCCGCGCAAAATCGAAGCTGGCAAACCTGCCAAGTTCAACTTCGATCTCGCCCCACCCACAGGAGGCTGGAAACAAGATGCGCGTGTCCGCATTCAAGCAGACCAGCCGCTCGGGAGTGGTGAATGGACCGCCACATTCAATGGCGAAACTCTGGTCGCGACCAACGACGTCTCAGAGCTTTTCCCCGTGCCCTACCCAGCGTTGCTCGGCAAGTCAGACGAATTGCGTTCATGGACCCTTCCCGCCAAACTGCTGCGCGAAGGCAAAAACAGCCTTGAGGTCACCCTCAAAGCAGGTGAGCCCCTGTCGGTGATCTTCATCGATCTCGCCGCTGGTCAGCCTTCTTGACCAGCAAGGCCGTCGTTCTTTGTGCGTCTTGTCTGATACAACTTATGAAGTCGCTTCTCTTTGCCTTGGCTTTCTCTTCCTCGCTCGCCACTGCCGCCGTGGTGGAATCCGACCTCTGCGTCTACGGCGGCTCCAGCGGTGGCGTGGCTGCGGCAGTTCAGGCTGCAAGGATGGGGAAGACGGTGGTCATTGCAGAGCCCGGCCGTCATCTCGGCGGCATGACCAGCGGCGGCCTCAGCGCCGTGGACATTGGAGATCCCCGCTCCGTTGGCGGCATTTCGCGTGAGTACTTCACCAGACTCGCCGCAACGGTGGGTGTCACGCTTTCATGGGACAAAGCATTTGAAAGCAAAGGCGGCGGCCCAGCCACAGGCGGAGCGTATGCCATTGAGCCGCACAAAGCCGAGCAGGTCTTCAATGACATGGCACGTGAAGCAGGTGTAAAAGTGCATGTGAAAGCCAGGCTGGCATCGGTCAAAAAAGACGGCGCACGCATCACCGAGCTGATCACCGAAGACGGCACCGTATTTCGCGCCAAGATGTTCATCGACGCCACCTACGAGGGCGATCTGATGGCAAAAGCAGGCGTGAGCTACACGCTGCTACGCGAGGGCAATGCCAAGTATGGGGAGACCTACAACGGCATCCATTACGTGGAAAAATTTATGCCGCACACCTCCTACGCACAGCCCGAGACAAGTGGGCGTCTCAAAGGCGGCCAAGGCGTGTGGGATCGCGATTTTCCGCTCGATCCCTATGTGGTAAAAGGCGACCCAAAAAGCGGCCTGCTGCCCCTCATTCAAGCCGGCGAACCCGGCACACCGGGCGAGCCCGCTCCCGGCGTGCAGGCCTACTGCTTTCGTCTCTGCCTCACCACAAACCCGGCAAACATGATCCCCATCACACCGCCCTCGGACTACGATCCCAAGCGCTACGAGATCATCGTTCGCTTCATCGAAGCCTGTCTGGCCAATGGCGACGCCATGGACCTGCGCTGGTTCTCCAAGCACGATGCACTGCCGAATGATAAATGGGATTTCAACACCGCGACCTTTGGCGGCAATCTTCCCGGCGCCTCCCACGCATGGCCGGAGGCCTCCTACGCCCAGCGCGAGAAAATCGCGAAGCAGCACGAGGACTATCATCGTGGCCTGCTGCACTTCCTCGCCACCGACACACGCGTACCGGAGCAGGTGCGGAAAGACATGCAGCGCTTCGGCCTGCCCAAAGACGAGTTTACCGACAACGGCGGCTGGCCACACCAAATTTACGTTCGCGAGGCGCGCCGCATGGTCAGCGATCTTGTCATCACAGAGCATCACACCTTTGGGCATGAAAACGCCCCCAAGCCCATCAGCCTCGGCAGCTACGGCACAGATACGCATGAAATCCGCCGCATCGTGAAGGACGGCGTCGTCACTCGCGAAGGCAAAACCGCAGGCGGGCGTGAGGGCGCACCCCCGTATGGCATCGGCTACGCGGCCATCGTGCCCAAGCAGAGCGAGTGCGACAATCTCCTCGTCACCTTCGCCCTCAGCGCCAGCCATACCGCCTACAGCAGCATCCGCATGGAGCCTGTATTCATGTGCACCAGCCAGAGCGCCGCAGCAGCCGCCTGCATGGCATGGATGACAAAATCCCCGTGCAGCAGGTGGATTACACCAAGTTGAAAGCACGCCTAGAGCAGGACGGACAAATTCTGGAATGGAAGCATCCGGCTTCGAAGAAAAAGGTGGCGCATTGAAATGGCGAAACCTCTTGCTGATGCAGGAGAGGCGGGAATGTATGCCGCCACGAATGGAACGCGAAAATTTGCCTCTGGATCGCCGCTTGCGGCAGGAAATCTTGTTTGCCCGGGAGCGAGTCTATCGCTTCGGCCAGCCGACGCCGATGGAGCGTCTCATCCTGCCCGGCTCCGAGCCCGGTCCTGAGATTTGGGTGAAGCGCGAAGACCTCTCCCCGGTGAAATGCTACAAGTGGCGCGGTGCCTGCAACGCCATGACCGAGCTCACCCCAGAGCAGCGCGCCAAGGGCGTTGTCACCGCCTCCGCTGGCAATCACGCCCAGGGCGTGGCCCTTGCCGCCAAAACACTCGGCATCCACGCACGCATCTACATGCCGCGTTCCACACCCAAGGTGAAACAAAACGCAGTGCTGCACCACGGCGGCGAATTCGTTCGCATCATGCTCGCTGGAGACAGCTATGACGAAGCCGTGACCTCCGCGCGTGAAGACGAGCGCAGCAGCGGCGCCACCTACGTGCATGCCTACGATGACCTCAAAGTCATGGCCGGGCAGGGCACCCTGGCAGATGAGGTCGTGCTCTCCGGCCACGGCCCGTTCGATGCCGCCTACCTTCAAATCGGCGGCGGCGGCATGGCTTCCGCAGTTTCCTGCTGGCTTAAAACCTACTGGCCCCACATGGAGGCCGTCGGCGTGGAAGGTGTTGGGCAGGCTTCAATGAAAGCCGCACTCGCTGCAGGCAATCCCGTCGAACTCCATGACCTCGACATCTTCTGCGATGGCACCGCCGTGCGCAAAGCTGGCGCTCTGCCCTTTGGCATCTGCCAGGAGACCCTGGATCGCGTAAGCACCATCACCAATGCCGAAGTCAGCGCCGCCATCCGCGTGCTCTGGGAGACCCTGCGCTGTGTCTCAGAGCCATCAGGTGCCATGGGTCTCGCTGCCGTGCTAAAAGACCGCGCTGCACTCGCGGGCAAGAAGGTGCTCATCGTCATCACCGGTGCCAACATCGACTTCCTCCAGCTCGGCCTCATCGCCCAGTCCGAAGGCTCCAGCAACACCGCCTCACGCGCCCTGCGCGTGCAGATTCCTGAGCGTCCAGGTGCCATGCTCGCGCTGCTAGATTCCTGCTTCGAAGGCCTCAACATCGCCGATTTCCAATACGGCCTGCATCGCAGCGATCAGGCCTGGCCAGTGTTCACCATCACGGCAGAAAATGCCGAAAAGCTCGCGGCTTTGCCAGCTCGTTTGGAGGCAGGGGGTTATCTGTGGGAAGACCTGACCGGAGCCGTGGATGTCGCCTTCCGCGCTATTCCCCTGCGAGGAGATCTGCTCACCAACCCTGTCTTTCTCCGGCTCGATTTTTACGAGCGCTCCGGTGCTCTGCACGACTTCCTCGCCCGCCTCATCCGCGATCGAGCCAGCCTCTGCTATTTCAATTATCGCCAGTCCGGCGAGCGCATCGGACGTGCACTGATCGGCCTCGATTTCCAAACCGCCGAGTCTCGCAGCTCCTTCCTCGCTGAGCTCCCCGAGCACGGCGAAGGCTATCGCTCCTGCAAGCCGGTGGATGCCGAAGTGCTGGCACGTATGACGGCGTAGTGCTTGGAAGAATCATGACTCATTTTCGTAGGCAACGGGTGATTGATTCGCTGCTGCAATCTTCCTGCCTCCCCCCTCCACGAAACCGCCTATACGCAGTGGTCTGCTGAATTGACCAGCAACAACCCGGGCTGCCTGACGTCTAGAATGCATGCGCCTTCTGACCACCGTTGCACACGCACTGCTTGCCGTTTCGTTTCTTCACGCCGTTGACCCACCGCCGACGGTGGATCTGTCTCAGGACACCTCCCGGCAGGTTGTTATCGCCCAAGGCACAGCGGAGGAATATCAAGGCCATCCCACCACGCTGCTGCTGCCGGATGGCAAGACGATGCTCTGCGTGTGGACGCATGGGCATGGCGGCGGCTGCGGGCCGATGAAGCGCAGTGAGGATGGCGGCAAAACATGGAGCGAACTGCTCCCCGTGCCGGAGAACTGGAAGCTGGTGAAAAACTGCCCGGCGCTCTATCGCCTGACGGACCCGCAGGGAGTGAGCCGCTTGTTTGTCTTTGCCGGGCAAGGGCCGGATGGCACCATGCAGCAGTCCATTTCGACGGATGATGGCAGGACATGGTCACCCATGCAGGGCAATGGCCTCGTTACGGTGATGCCCTTTTGCACCATCATGCCGGTGGAAGGCGGCAAAAGGCTGATCGGTCTCTCCAACATCCGTCGTCCGGGCGAAACAAAGGATTTGAAGTCGAATGTGGTCACGCAGAGCGAATCGACCGATGGCGGACTGACCTGGAGCCCGTGGCGCGTGCTGGTGGATCTCGGCGATCTGAAACCCTGCGAGCCCGAAGTGCTGCGCTCGCCCGATGGGAAACAACTGCTGTGTCTCATCCGTGAAAATATCCGCACCCATCCGGCGCATTTCATCACCAGCGATGACGAAGGCAAAAGTTGGTCGGCGGTGAAGGCATTGCCACCCGGTCTGCATGGCGACCGGCACAAAGCGGTGTATGCACCGGATGGCCGCTTGGTCGTGTGCTTTCGCGACACCGGAGCCAAGAGCCCGACAAAGAATCATTTTGTTGCGTGGGTGGGGCGCTACGAGGACATCGTGAGTGGTCGGGATGGTGAATACAAAATCAAACTGCTGCACAGCTACAAGGGCGGTGATTGTGGGTATCCAGGTCTCGAACTGCTGCCGGACGCGACGCTGGTGGCCACGACGTATGTGAAGTATCGTCCTGGCGAGGAGCAGAACTCGGTTGTGAGCACGCGCTTCACGCTGGCGGCGACAGACCAGGCGCAGAAGTCCACGGCGGAGCCGGTGGCAGGAAAGGCGGCGGGCATTGTTCTGGATGATGCGCAGGCGGCTTTCACCGGAAGCTGGAGTGTGAGCGACCAGCGGTCGGCACTGGTGGGTGCGGCCTATCGGGTGGCGGGGAGCAAGGGGCCTGCCACGGCCACGTTCACGCCGCAGATTCCTGCCACGGGGCGCTACGAGGTGCGGCTGCTCTATACGGCGGCGAGCAATCGCGCGAGCAATGCGTTGATCAAGATTGGCGCGAAGGCGGTGAAGTTGAACCAGCGGGAGGAGTGTTTGGAGGATGGCATGCCGCGCTCGCTTGGAGTGTATGCTTTTGAAAAGGGAGAATCGCCTGTCATCAAAATTTCCAATGTGGACGCCGACGGGTATGTCGTGGTCGATGGCCTGCAAATCCTGCCAGAAGTCGAAGCCACGGCAGAGCGCAACACCCGCACAGATGCAGGGTTTCCCGCTCAAGCCAAAACACCCTCCGCGTCAGTGAAAATCCCGCCGCCGATGCTGCTGAAGAGCGCCGCGAAGCCTCAGGACGTGAATGGCAAATCCTACGATCTGATCGTCATCGGCGGAACGCCGGGTGGGATCGCCTGCGCGGTGCGTGCGGCACGTGAAGGACTCAGCGTGCTGCTGGTGAATCACACGCAGCATCTCGGCGGTTTCACAACCAGTGGCGCAGGCGGGTGGGAAGCACCGTCTGATGCGCTGCGCTCACCGCTGTATGGCGAAATGCTCCACGGCGCGCGCGACTACTATCGCGAAACCTATGGCGAAAAATCCACCCAGCATCTGCTCTCCATGCCCAGTGCGACGAGCCGTGCGCATATCGACCGTCCCAAAATTGAGCCCCGTATCGCCGAGATGCTGTTCAATCAGATGGTGGAGCACGAGAAGTCCCTGACCGTGCTGCTGGGACACATAGTCATGAAGACAGTGCGCGAAGGCCGCATCCTAAAAAGTGCCACACTCCAGCCCATGCATGGCGGCCGCGAAGTAACCGTCAGCGCCAAAGTCTTCGCCGATGGTATGTATGAAGGCGATCTCATGGCCGCTGCAGGTGTAAAGTCGCAGATTGGTCGCGAAGCTCGCAGCCAATACGACGAACCTCATGCGGGGGTGATCTATTCAGAGGAGCGTCACAAGGAGCCGGGCCAGCGTGGATTCCCCAAAGCAGCCGACGAGGGCACGCTGAACATTCGCTACAACAGCCACGCCACAGCCGAGATCGTCGAAGGCCCAAACAGCGGCGAGGCGGACAGCTCCGTGATGGCCTACAACTACCGCCTGATCCTCACGCGCGATTCAGCGAATCGCATCATGCTTTCCAAGCCAGCAAATTACGATGTCGCCATCGCCAAGGCAGCAGGCGGTGGTGGCTTTGTGCCGAACGTGCCTAATCAGAAAGTGGCATGGAATGGCGGCCGACTGATCGGCCCGCAGAATGAATACCCCGCTGCCGACTGGCCGACCCGCGAGGCCATTTCAAAGCGCTATCTCGAAGGCATGCTGATGCGACTCTGGTGGGCGCAGAATGATCCTGCCGCGCCTGAGTCGGATCGGAAGCAGTTCGCCGGTTACGGTCTGGCTGCGGATGAGTTTTCAGACAACAATCATCTGCCCTATGAGATCTACGTGCGCGAGGCACGGCGGCTGGTGGGTCGCTATGTTTTCAAGGAGCAGGACAATGTGATTGCCACAGGCACCTCACGCACGCCAGTGCATGCTGACAGCATTGCCATGACCGACTGGCCGGTGGATTCCGTGGCCTGCCTGCCGCGCAGAACTCCAGTTGGCAACACGGACGGCATCTTGTTTCTCGGCGAAGAGTCGCGTCCGGCGCAGGTGCCGTATCGCAGTCTGCTGCCGCAGGAAATCGACAACCTCCTCGTGCCCGTGGCCCTGTCCGCCTCTCACGTCGGTTGGGGCTCGATCCGTCTGGAACCCGTCTGGATGCAGACAGGCGAATCCGCCGGATTTGCCGCCGCACTCGCAGTCAAACGCCAGACCACCGCTGCTGCATTGGATCCTGACCTGCTCATTCGCAAGCTTGCCTCCAGCCACGTGATGATCAGCTTTTTCAACGATGTCGATGTGACATCTGATGATCCGCAAATCGCCGCCGCGCAGTACTTCGGGACAAAGGGTTTCTTTGACAGTTACAATGCCCGGCTGGATGCGTCGCTCACAGCAAGCGTGCGGACCGCCTGGGAATCAGGATTCAAACAGCTTCAGCAGCGAACTCTGGATCCAATGCAGATCGCAGTTGCGGTGCATGCTGCAGAGTCGCAGGACTCACCTGCCACAGCTCAAACCCGAGGTGCCGTTTTACTTGGCCTCTGGAAGCAGCTCAAACCATGAAACTCATCGTTCTAATCCTTTCTTTATGCAGCGCCGCTGCGCTGGCCCGTGCAGATGACGGACAACTGCTAAATCTCATCATCCCACCCTCCGGAGGTGATCGATTTCAGCATGCAGAATTTTCCTGCTGGCTGCCAGATTCCGCAAAGCCAATCAAAGCGGTGATCATCCATCAGCACGGCTGCACCAATGCCTCGCCGGACAAACATCCGCCTGTGACCCTGGACTTTCATTGGCGCGCGCTGGCTCGCCAGCATGGCTGCGCCTTGCTTTCGCCGATGTATCACGTGGCAAAGGGCTGTGACGAATGGAATGATCCCGAAAGCGGCTCCGAGCGGGCGCTCTTGGCTGCGCTGGCGGAGTTCTCCCAGCTTTCGGGTCATGTGGAACTCAAAGACGTGCCGTGGGTGCTCTGGGGCCATTCCGGCGGATCAAGCTGGTCGGCGCAGATGATCGTTCGTCATCCAGAGCGTGTGCTGGCGGCTTCGTTTCGCGGAGGCTGTCACAAGCAGTTCGGTGACCCAGCCTTTCGCGCCAAGTTTGCCCCCGCAGCCCGGGAGCTGCCGCTGCTGTTCGTCTGGGGAAAGCGTGAGACCGTTCCGACCTCCAGCCACTTTGTTTCATGGACGCCGATGAACACCATGCTTCGTGAACTGCGTTCCCAAGGCGGCACCGTGGTGCGTCTCATTGATCCGCTGTCTGAACACGGCTGTGATGATTCGCGGCTGGTGGTCATCCCTTTCTTTGATGCAGTACTGAGCGCTCGCCTGGACGGGAAAAAACTCCCCGGCGTGCTGGTTGACATGGCTTCACTTCAAGATCGCGCACTGGATGAGGCTAACCTCCATGATCCCACTCTCTCCTGGCTGCCGAATGCGGGGCTGGCAAAACTTTGGCGTGAGTTTTCCGAACACGGCACGCTGCATCCTGTGAATCCAAAGCTCACAGCCCCTGCGCTCAAGGCCATGCGTGATGCTGCTGGAATCGTGCAACTCAACTGGAATGTGGTGCCTGCCCTTGATGGCGGAATACGTTCATTGCGCATTCAGCGCGATGGCATGCCATGGAAAGAACTTGGGGTGAAGCCAGGCGCTCGCATAGCAACATCACGGGATGCACCACCAGAAGGATTGCGAGCCACCGGCATCAGCGATGACTCAAAAGTGGGCCATGTCTATTCGCTGACTTTTCTCGATGTGGTGGGCAATGAATCACCACCCAGCGATCCTGCTCAGGATCCGAAGTTTTGACGACTCTATGAAAGCATTCATCGCCGCCCTTTCCATCTTGCTGGCCGCTTCATCACTCCGCGCGGAGGAAGCCGACCTCTGCATTTATGAAGCCACTCCCGGAGGCATTGCGATGGCGGTGCGCGCAGCCAGAGAAGGGCTTCGCGTTGTGCTGGTGAACCACAATGCCCATCTGGGCGGCATCCTCTCCAGCGGCCTTGGTGTGTGGGATACTTTGTGGGAAGGAAAACGCGCGCCGATTTACGACGAAGCACGCCAGGCCATTTTTGAGCACTACCGCACGACGTATGGCGAAAAATCGCCGCAGTATCAAAATGCGCTGCCGGGAAAAAGCGGACACACAAACGGGAAGTTTGAGCCGCATGTGGCCGAGATGGTTTTGACCCGATTGGTGACGCAGGAAAAAAACATCACGGTCGTGTGCGGTTATTATCCGAAATCAGTTCAACGTGATGGCCCCCTGTTGAAGTCGGTGACCTTTGGTGAACTCGACGGCAAAGGAGAAAAACAAATCAGCGCAAAAGTATTCGCCGATTGCAGCTACGAAGGCGATCTCGCTGCCATGGCCAAGGTGCCCTATCGCGTCGGACGCGAATCGCGTGACGAATTCAAGGAGCCCCATGCCGGAGTGGTCTACATGGAAGCCGTCAAAACCGCTCCCACAGAAGAGATCGCACATGCGGCCCAGCTGCATGCCGGTTTGAATCTCCGCAAATTCAGCGGCTTTCAGCGCATCAAAGAACCCATGAGCACCGGTGAGGCAGACGGCAACGTGCAGGCCTTCAACTACCGCACGATGCTCAGCTCCGATCCTGCGAACCGCATGCCCGTGGAGATGCCGGCGGATTATGACCCCGAGAAGCTCAAACGGCTCGAACACGGCTCCATCGTCTCGCCCATCCCCAATTCCAAACGTGGTTGGAACCGTCCGCAGCTTGTGGGAATGCAGACCGACTATGTGGAGGCTGACTGGCCCGGTCGCCGCGAGGTGATGGACGCGCATTGGAACGCCACGATGGGCCTCCTTTACTTTCTACAAAACGATCCCTCCGTGGAGGCGCAGCGGCAGAAGTCGTGGCGCGAGTACGGACTGGCCAAAGATGAATTCGCCGACAACGCGCATCGTCCCTATGAATTTTATGTGCGTGAAGCTCGCCGCATCACGGGTCGATACCTCTTCACCCAGCACGATGCGATGCTCGCGAGCGGTCTGGAACGTGCGCCGGTGCATGCGGACAGCATCGGCGTGACGGAGTGGTATCTCGACACCCACGCCTGTACGCCACGCCACATCCCCGGAGCGCTGGAAGAGGGCAAGATGATGCTCGATGTGGAGACCTTCCCCGGTCAGGTGCCTTATCGAACCATTTTACCGCAGGGTGTGGACAATCTTCTCGTACCCGTCTGCCTTTCATCGACGCACGTCGCCTGGGGCACCATTCGACTGGAGCCGACCTGGATGGCTCTCGCAGAGTCCGCAGGACATGCAGCCGCTCTCTCAGTGCAGCAAGGCATCGCACCAGCGCAGCTCGATGCCGAGGTGCTGCTGCGCAAGCTGGTCGCGAACCACGTGATGGTAAGCTTCTTCAACGACCTCGATGTGGCTGCGGATGACCCGCGCATCGCCGCTGCGCAGTATTTTGCGACGCAGGGATTTTTTGCTGACTACAACGCGCGGCTGGATGAGCCGCTGAAAGCCGCGACAGAGGCGGTGTGGATGCGGCGGTTTGACGATCCGCCACAAAGGGTCGCAGCTGTGGCAGTGGCGGAAAAGTCGGATTCACCGCTGACAGGCAGGATACGCGGAGAGGTGCTGCTGGCGCTATTTAAGATGCAGCCTTGAGGCCGGCGAAGCGTGGAGCGGGTGATCAGAATCGAACTGACGTATGATGCTTGGGAAGCACCTGCTCTACCATTGAGCTACACCCGCGTTTTTTTAGCTGCCGGAGTGTGGCGGGCAGTGGCGGCATTGTCAAATGCGCCGCGCTCAGATTGACGGCGGCATTGGCGGCATCATCAGCGCCCGATTCATGCCACCCCGGCCATAGCTGGCCGAGGGGACGGACATGAACGAGTCACGTTTCGTGGAATATTGCCTGTACAAACGGCTGTAAGTGGTCGAGAGGCGCTGGTGCAGCGCCGCATTTTCCGGTGTTCTGGGGAGCTTGCGCACGCTGTGGCGCAGGTAGTTCATGGCCTGACTCACACTGACAAAACGCACATCAGGGCCTTCAGGCGGCGGAGTTGGATCCGTGGAGCCAAATCGAGCAATGACCTGCGTGTTCTCCCTTTTAGGGCCGAGTAGGTGGCTGGCCATCGACTCCGTGCCAAAGTCATCATAGGTAAGCGGCGGGCCGGGAATGGCGTTGATGTTGGCACCGCAGCCGACGAGAAAAAGAAGGCCGCAACAGGCGAGCAGAGCGATGTGCGGAAGCGCTTTCATGCCGCCCTCATACCACATCTGGATATGAAAGCGAATGCCGGGCGAGCGAAAAACGGGCTGCAGAAATGAATCCGCCGGGGCGCGCGAGGATGCTGCTTTTGACCACAATCAGAGATGTTTTTCCGCGAGCCGGTCGCCGCCTTTGTCGGGAGGTTGATGCCGCCTGGCATCCTCGGGATTGCGGCAGAAGGTCTGTCAATTTACGGGCTGGCTGCATTTTGATGGTTGAGACGGCCCCGGCCAGACGTAATTTCCCACCATGAAGCATGCGCCCTTTCCCCCCTTCCTCACTGGCCTCCTCATGGCTTTGCTGTTTTCTGCTTCCATCCTGACGGCGCAGCAGACTCAGCGTGTGGATGAAAAGGATCTTCGAGACTGGGCCGATCGTGGTGATGCCGACGCTCAGTTCGAACTGGGACTGCGCATGATCACCGGTGAAGGCCTGAAGAAAAATATCGAAGAAGGGGTGAAGTCCGTCGAAAAGGCGGCCAAGCAGAAGCATCTGCGCGCGCAGCATGTCCTGGGAACCCTTTATGAAGACGGGGTCGGCGTGAAGAAGGATCTCGCCAAGGCGGCGGAGTGGTACCGCAGCTCCGCCGAACTCGGCTTTGCCCTGTCACAGCACAGTCTGGCCACCATGTATGAGGATGGCAAAGGCGTGAAAAAAGACACGGCCAAAGCGGCGGAATGGTTCAAAAAGGCCGCCGATCAGGGCAGCCCACCCTCACAGACCGCCTATGCCTCAAAGCTCGAACGGGGAGACGGCATTGACAAAAGCCTCTCCAAGGCGGCGCTCTGGTACCTCAAAGCCGCGCAGCAGGACTTCGTCCCCGCCATGTCGCGCCTCGCCAATCTCTACTACACCGGGCAGGGCTTGCCGGTAGATTACCGCCGTGCAGGGGCTTGGTACCGCCGCGCCGCGCGCTCGGAAGACCCTTGGGCCGCCAACAATCTTGCCTGGTTCCTGGCCACCTGCCCGGAGGACAATCTGCACAATGGTGAAAGTGCCGTCCTTCTCGCTCGGCGTGCCTTGAAACTCGTCGCGGAAGTCGTGCAGAGCGATGAACAGCCTTATGAAATGATCGACACCATGGCTGCGGCTCTCGCTCGCAACGGCGAATTCAAAGAAGCCGAACTCTGGCAGAAGCGCTGCATCAACCTTCTCAACGAAGACAAAGACCTGCCTGTTGAAGATCTAAAAAAGCTGCAGGAGGAGTTCGACACCCGTCTCAAGCTCTACCAAAAGGCCACTCCCTTTGCCGAGCCTGACCCTAAAGGCGAAGAGGGCGCCGAGCCGCTCCCCCAGGACACCATTCTTCAGGATGAAGGGCTGCCCGAGTCCAAATCCAAGAAAAACACTCCCAAAGGTGGCCGTGGCACGGTAGTTTGAAGTCAGGGTAGATTTTGTTCCAGCGCCCGCTACACAGCCGATCCATTCCCATTCGCGGCTCAAGATTCGCATGCTTTAGCGCAATATCTGCAAGACTAAGTCCTTCTTACACGGTTAAACCGCACACTCTTTTCATTCGGCATTCTGCCATTCTCCCTTTCCCCACATGTCCGCTGCCGTCGTCCGTTCTGCCCCTCTTCCGCCGCCCATTCCCGGTTTGAATCGCCGTATCCGCCAGCCGAAGAAAAACATCCCGCAGACCAAGCCGGAGCGCGATCAGATCCTGGGCTGGGTCCGTGCCTATGCCGAAGAGCAGAAACTCGTCCCCCCGGTGCCTTTGGCCGATCTGCAGGAACACACGGATAAAATCGTCACAATCCACGCCATCGATAAGATCCATCGTGACTATGTCGGCGTGCTGCTCGCCAACGAAACCTGGCGTGAATCCCTCGCCACCGTGCCCTTTGAAAAGCGTCTGCTGCTGATGCCGAAGTGCCTCCGCGTCGAAAGCAAATGCCCGGCCCCCTTTGATGAGTTCGGCCTTCTCTGCAAGCAGTGCGGCCTCTGCTCCATCCAGGACTTCCAAAACGAAGCTGAAAAACTCGGCTACGCCGTCCTCGTCGCCGAAGGCAGCGCCATCGTCATGTCCCTCATCCAGACCGGCAAGATCGAAGCCATCGTGGGCATTTCCTGCCTCGCCGTGCTGGAGCGCACCTTCCCCTACATCGAAGCCGCCGCCATTCCCGCCGTCGCTGTGCCACTGCTGCAGGACGACTGCATCGACACCCTCGTCGATATCGACTGGGTCTGGGATTACATCCACCTCACCAGCGACGACAAAACCCGCCGCCTCAATCTGAACGCCTTGCATGACGAGGTGAAAACCTGGTTCACCATCGAGTCGCTCAACGCGCTCATGGGCCCCTCACGCGGCCACAGCGATGACATCGCACGCGAATGGCTCGCCCGTGCCGGCAAACGCTGGCGCCCTTTCCTCACCGTCGCCGCCTACCAGGCCCTGCGCGAAGACCCCGAAGGCCCGATCTCAGACACAGTTAAAAAAGCCGCCATCGCCGTCGAAATCTTCCACAAAGCCTCCCTCGTTCACGACGACATCGAAGACGGCGACGCCGAACGCTACGGCGAAACCACCCTGCACACCGAGCACGGCATCCCCGTGGCCTTGAACATCGGCGACCTCCTCATCGGTGAAGGCTACCGCCTCCTTGCCGACAATGACGCCGCCGCCCACATCCGCAGCGCCGCCATTCTCGTCGCCGCCGAAGGCCAGCGTGAGCTCTGCATTGGTCAGGGTGCAGAACTCCTCTGGACGCGTCATCCCGTCGCCCTCAGCAGCACGCAGGTGCTCGAAATCTTCCGCAGCAAAACCGCCCCGGCATTTGAAGTCGCCCTCAAGGTGGGTGCCGCTCTCGCAGGCCAGCTCGACGAATGCGCCGACGTTTTGCACACCTACAGCGAGAACCTCGGCATCGCCTACCAGATCCGCGATGACCTCGACGATCTCGGTGAGGACTCCGCCGCAGGCAACGAATGGAACATGCGCCCCAGCATTGTCCTCTCCCTCTTGCGCGAGAAAGGCAAAGACGAAGTCAAAGACCAGATGGAAGCCCTCTGGAACGGCGTTGCCAAAACCAAGCCCGACAACGCCTCCATCCGGCAGTGGGCCCTCGACAGCGGCGCGCATGAGAAAGCCATGAC
Source organism: Prosthecobacter sp. (assembly GCF_029946185.1). Lineage (GTDB taxonomy): Bacteria > Verrucomicrobiota > Verrucomicrobiia > Verrucomicrobiales > Verrucomicrobiaceae > Prosthecobacter. The sequence goes on along the minus strand of NZ_JAQSEA010000247.1, from coordinate 2,906 downwards.
TCTCCTCGAAAGCTACAAGGAAGCCGCCATCCGCTCCCTTCAGGAAGTCGAACTTCCCAATTTGAAAGGCCTCCTGCGTCGCGTCATCGGCAAGATCTTCAACGAGCTTGAAATCAAAGGCTGGTGCAACGAATTCGAGCAGAAGAATCTCAATCCCGATCTCCGCGCCGAAGCCGCCAAAGCCGCCGAACACCTCGTTCCAAACGTGGCTTCTTAATGCTGCTATTTTCATCGGCGGAGCTTCGTTTGAAGCCGACCATGAAGTTGTTCATCCTGCTTGCTTTTTTTGCCCTGTCTTCGGTTCACGCCGCCGATTCGCGGCCCAACGTTCTATTCATCGCCATCGATGATCAAAACGACTGGATTGGCTGCCTCGGCGGGCATCCACAGGTGAAGACACCTGCCATCGATGCCTTGGCAAAACGCGGCACCCTCTTTGCCAGCGCCCACTGCCAGGCCCCATTGTGCAATCCTTCGCGCAGTTCACTGCTCACCGGCCTGCGCCCCTCCAGCACCGGCATCTACGGCCTCGCCCCCGGCATTCGGGAAGTGGACCAAACAAAGACACACATCACCCTTCCTCAAACTTTCACCCAAGCCGGTTACTTCACCTTCAACAGCGGCAAGATCTACCACGACGGCTCCATGCGCGGCGGCGATCAAAAAGCCGAGTTCAACGAATGGGGCAGCCGCGGCCCAATGCCCAAGCCGAAGACTCCCATCGCCAATCTCCCCGGCCCGGACCGCCATCCCGCTATGGATTGGGGCGTCTTCCCCGAAAAAGAAGAAGACAATGCCGACTGGAAAATCGCCGACTCCGCTATGGATGCCTTGAAACGCGCCCCTGCCGACAAGCCCTTCTTCATCGCCGCTGGCTTCCGTCTCCCTCACGTTCCCTGCTTCGCCTCCCAGAAGTGGTTTGATCTGTATCCGGATGCAACCCTCCAGATGCCCCCCGTCAAAGAAGACGACCGCAATGACCTCCCCAAGTTCGCCGATTTCATGCACTGGAAGCTCCCCGAGCCACGCCTCAGCACCCTGCGCAAATACAACGAATGGCGTCCACTCGTGCGCGCCTACCTAGCCTGCGTCAGCTTCATGGACAGCCAGGTTGGCCGCTTGATGAGCGAACTCGAAGCCACCGGCCGCGCGGACAACACCATCATCGTCCTCTGGGGCGATCACGGCTGGCATCTCGGCGAAAAACTAATCACCGGCAAAAACACCCTCTGGGAGCGCAGCACCCGCGTCCCTCTCATCTTCGCCGGACCCGGCATCAAAGCCGGCCAGGTCTGCACCAGCCCCGTGGAGCTCCTCGACATCTTCCCCTCGCTTCTCGCCCTCGCCAAACTGCCCGCCCGCAGCGACATCGAAGGCCACAGCCTCATGCCCCAGTTTCAAGATGCCAATGCCCCCCGCGAATGGCCCGCCATCACCACTCACAATCAGGGCAACCACACCATCCGCACCAAGGACTGGCGCTATATCCGCTACGCCGACGGCAGCGAAGAGCTCTACGATATGAAAAACGATCCCAACGAGTGGACCAATCTCGCGGGTGATTCGAACCACACCGCCAAAAAAACCGAACTCGCCAAGTGGCTGCCCAAGATCGACAAACGCCCCGTCCCCGGCAGCAAGAGCCGCATCCTCACCTATGAGCCCTCCACCGGAGAAGCCATCTGGGAAGACAAGCCGATTGATAAAAGCGCCCCGCTGCCGGAACCGTAGGCAGTGTCCGCCTCTCCTCACAAGCTCCGCCTTACCCTAGGTCTCGGCTTTCTCGCCTTCATCATCGCGGGATCACTCCTGCTTCTCGCGTGGCTCCGTCAGCGCGAGCGCGAGGAATCCAACCGCCTCTTCCAAGCTCTCGCACAGGCCGATGCCGAATTTGTACGCCGCATGACCTTGCCGCGCAGCCAGAAGCTCGCGCATGATCTGGAGCAACTCCTCGGCATGCAGATTGAGTTTCGCGATTCAGGCACAGCGCCAGCCAACACCGAGGACCGTCTGACCATCCGGCTGGATGAAAAGCACGACATGATCTTCTCGCGCAAGCCGGTGGTGTCATCCCTCTCCCTCCGCGACCCCGCCACGCGCAACGCCTTCATCGCCTTCTGGCTCATCTCCGCCCTCGTCGGCTGGCTCCTCGTGCGCGAGCGCCTCAAGCGCGCGCACTCAGAACGCCTCGCCATGCTCGGACGTGTGGCCACCAGCCTCGCCCATGACATCAAAAACCCCCTCGCCTCCATTCAGCTTCATGCCCAGCTGATGACGCCACAGAATGAGGAAGACGCGCAAGCCGTCCGGCTCATCGAAAGCGAGTCGGAAGTCATCGCCGGTCTGGTAAACCAATGGCTCCACCTCGCGAATCCGCTCCCACCGAAGCTCGTAAAACTTGATCTCACCGAGTGCATCCGTGGCGTCGCCGTAAACATGGAAGCTCAGGCCCTTCATGCCGGCGTTGAAATCACACTCGATCTACCAGCCCCAGTCTTCATCATGGGAGATTCCCAGCGCCTGGCCCAGGCGATACGCAACCTCATGATCAATGCCATTCAGGCAATGCCACGCGGCGGCAGGCTAAAGATAAACGGCCAGCCTGCCGATGCATGGTTTGAGCTGCGCTTCGCCGACTCCGGCGCTGGCTTTTCCGAAATGGCGCTGGCTCAGGGCTCCGAACTTTTCTTCACGGAAAAGGAAGGCGGCATGGGCGTAGGCCTGAACATTGTCTCTAGCATCATCACCGCGCATGGTGGCACAATGAAATTGCAAAATGACCCCAAGGGCGGGGCAGTTATCCTCGTGACGCTCCCCTTACTCTAAGCATGCCTCCCGCCATCCTCATCATCGAAGACGAATACGCGCTCGCCGCCGCACTCTCCACCGTCGTTCGCCGTCATAAT
>NZ_JAQSEA010000246.1 GCF_029946185.1 Prosthecobacter sp. | reverse complement strand
CGCCCACCAGCAGCGTCTGCAACCAGCCCCGCCGCACATCTTTCTCTTCCTCACCTCCAAAGTGTGCGCCACCTCAAGGCAGCTTCGCCATATCCTCACGCCCGCGCTGCTTCACCTCCGCATCATCTTTCTCCAGGTCAGGCATTGTAAGCCCCTTGTTGATGAACTTCCGCGCTTCTGCACTCTTCCCCATCTGCGCATACGTCCGTCCCAGCTCAATGTAATGCCGTGGCCGCCGCGGATTGATCGCGATGGCCCGCTCAAAGCACACGAGCGCCGCCTCATGCGTGGTCGTCGGCAGCTTCCCATAGATCAGCCCTCCCAGCAGGTGCTTCATCGTGCCCATATTGGCCAGCACCTGGTGCCATCTCCCCAGCACATGCCAGGCCACATCGTTGCGCGGATTCAGGGCGATGGCGCGGTCTGCCGCCGCCTTGATCAGCGGCGTCGCCGCCACCTGCTCTTTGTTACTCTGAAACGGCAGCATGCGCCCGTAGGTGATCGCGGGTGAGATCTGCGCATCCGAATCATTCGGCCCCAGCTTTGCCGCACGTTTGCCATAGTTCAGCGCCACCGCGCCAATTTTGAGCTTCTCCGCCTCCGTTCTCGCATCCGACATCAGATGCCGGTACTGCCGCGCAATGCGCACCAGCAAATCCACATTCGCAGGTTCAATTTTTTCCGCCGGCAGATAATACCGCAGCGCATCCGCAGCCTGAAATTTGAGATCATGAACATCGCCTCGCAGCATCAGTTCATTCGCGCTTTGTGCATGGCCGGTGGTGCAGGTGAGCAGCAGGGCTGCGACAAAGACCGTGGTTCGAGAGATGGAGGATAGGTACATGGTGTTAGTTTTTGAGTTCAATCAGTCTTCCCGCATTCAAAAGAGCCGCCTCGCTCAAGCGCGGGCCGACAAGTTGCAGGCTGGTTACAGGCATGGCTTTTTTCTGCGGCGGCATCGCAATCGGAATCGCCAGCGCCGGGTTGCCCGCAAAATTCACCGGCAGCGTGTTCTGCATGTTAAACACGCGCAGTTCAAAGATGACATCAGCACCCCAGTAAGGCATTTTCGGCGGCAGGCTCTTCAGCGTCGGCATCGCGATGAAATCCACGTACTTAAAGACCCTGCGCAGTTCACGCTGCCATGCCGCCTTGCGTTTCACCGCCGCCTTGTAGCCTAAGTTGTAATCCAGTTCACCATTGGCCAGCACCAGCTTCGTCAGCAGGCTCACACCTTTATGATGCTCGTACTCTTGATCATTGTACCACGCATCCCCCAGCGCCACCACCTTGCCGTCTTTCTCCGCCTGACGCCATTTCTCCCCGAATTCCTCGCTGAGTCTGACGATTTTGAAATGCTTCGCCTTCAGTTCGTCGTCGATGGCTTTATCAATCGCCGGATCCGTGCCACTCACATAAAGCCGCCCGATGGTGATCTGCCGCGCCCTCGGTTTGTCCGCCACAGCCTCGCGATATTTGCTCGCAAATCCCCGCTCCAGCAAATCCATCCCCTTGGCCAGATCGCTGATGTTTCGTGCCAGCGGTCCCACCGTGTCGAGGTGCTTCGGCGAGATCGGAAACACCCCCTTGGTTGAAACCAGACCATAGGTCGTTTTCAATCCATACACGCCGTTGCAAGCCGCCGGCGTCCGGATCGAGCCCCCCGTGTCCGAGCCAAACGCCACATCCGCCATATCCGTGGCAACAGCCACCGCCGAACCGCTCGAAGAACCGCCAGGGATCACATCTCCCTTGCCATCCAGACGGCTCTTAGGCGTGCCAAAATATCGATTATCGCCGGAGACCGTCACCCCAAACTCCGTGAGATTTGTCTTACCCACAATCAGGACGTTTCGTTCCCGCGCCAGCGCCAGACACGCCGCATCTCGTGCTGCCGGAGGATTGTGCTTCGCCAAATACTCGCTTCCCGCCGAAGTCACCCTGCCCTTCATGTCGATATTGTCCTTCACCGCCAGCCGCAGCCCCTGCCCCTGCGCCGGCCAGTAGCTGATAAATGCATTCTCACGTGCATGCCTCAGCCGCCTCTGCTGCGGGGAGGCACAGCCAACGAAAACCATCATCACCACTCCACCAAGCAGCAAATCACCGAGACGCTTTTTTATCATATAGACTTGAACAATCGCAGCAAGGCTCACTGCCGACAATGGGGTAAACACTCCATAGCGCATCCACAGTTCCTCGAATGAAGGAAGTGAACAGGACTTGATTCGAACCAGCGAAAAACATCAGGTTTTCCCGAAGTGGCCCAGAGCAGCAAACCAAATGGGGTCAGGGCTTTTCGACCACCATGCCGGTCTTTTCGTCGGGTCGGGCGATGACGACACGGGCTTGGTTTGCCTTTGTTTTGCCACCGTCGACTTTGATGGCCGTGTTTTGAGCAATCAGAAAGCGGCCACCGCTGATCGGTGCGATGCCGACAGAGGCGTTGAAATCCCATTTGCCGGTGAACTGGAAGTTCTCATCCGCTCGCAGCAGTTCCGCGGGCTTGCCATAGCAACCAAACCACCACGCGCCGTCCGCATACGCGACAGTCTGGATGCCCAAGAGCGTGTAGCCGCTGGCGAGGACGTGGCGTTTCTGGAGGCGGAAGCTTTTGTCGTATTCGTAGAGGTAGTTCTCGTTCACACCGGGCGGCAGACCGCCGATGACGATGAACTTCCCGTCATGATACTCCATGCCGCCTGCGCCGTGAACCACGTCGGGCAGGCGATGCTTCGCAAGCTCGGCGAGGGTGGCCGCATCATAGACATAGACCCACGAATCCGCCGCGCCCGCTGGCTGGTTGAACTTTCCGAGGTTCGTCGCAACATAGACGCGACTGTCGTGATAGCAGAGATCTCCGTGATGACTGGCCACGGCCACTTTCTTGAGAACATGGCCGTTGTGATCGGTCTTCACCAGCTCATCGGTCCAGCACCAAAAGATGCTGCCTTTGCCATCGGTGCAGATACCCTGAAGATGGCGCGGGTAGGCTCCTTCGCAGGGAGTGGCATTCTGTGCGCTGCTTGGGGACAGCTCTGCTGCGGGCAAAAGGTTGAGGCCGAACGCGGCGAGAATCATGAAAGTAAGACAGCGGATATTCATGGAGGTAGAGCTTTCTAAATCGTCCCTGTGGCCGAGCGTGTATCCAGCGGGTAGGGCTGTAAAGTCTTGATCGCCGTCATGGGTCCCTCGGTTTCTATTTCGTGCCCGGTTGCGGTTTGGCTGGCCAGAGGGCGCTGATGGCTTGCACGGTTTCGTTCACGAGGACTTGTCCGCCTTCGGGCCCGACGGCATTACTGACCGGCAGCGCGGAATAGCTGCCGCCTTCGATGGCTTTAGGTGTGGGCAGATATTTGCCCGAACCGCCAGCGAGCTGAATGAGAAAGGTCTGCTCCGCCACGCTGCGCGCCTTCATCTGCACGCCATAGTCGAGATAGAGTTCAAACGGATTGGTGGCGATGGCGATGTCGCCAATGCGCAGCACATGCAGCTCCATGCTGTAGGGCGGGAGCTTGTCACCTTCCTCGAAGCGGCTGATCACCGCCTTTTCGCGATCCATCATCATACGCACCCGATTGTCCGGATTCTGAATGACGCTGAACTCCGCGAGGATCTTCTTCGAGTCTTCATACTCGCGCGGGATGATCTTGCGCGGTGGCAATGTCAGGTCCGCCACAGTGTGGCTGAACGGCGCGTCGGTGCGAATGTCCGCCCGTGCGATGTCCACCGTATCAGCCACTGCTGTGGTGATGCGGCGGCCGATTTCTTGGAGCATCGTCAGTCCGCGTGCCTTGAGCATGCGCTCCTCGGCTTCTTTCCGATACATGCGATGCGGCGACTGATCACCTGCGGCACTGCACCAGCCGAGCACGTTGAGTTCGGGCAGCTCAAGTTTCGCTTTCAATTGCTCGCGCACTTCATGCCAGTAGTCGGCATTGATCGAGCTGCGGCTTTCCACTTCCTGCGCCGGACAAGCCAGATTGATCGCCACAGCGCGCAGCTTCTTGGCCGCGTCCCAAAAGAAGAGTGTTTCCACGGCGTGATCTTCGCCACCCTCGATGTTGCGGAAGTTCGACTGGCCGGTTTTACCATACATCTGCGCGTGACCATCGGCATAAACCGCGCGGCGATTCAGCCCCACCACAGCGTGACTGAGCGTCCAGCTGACCCCACCTGGCTGGCGCTGCTTCCAAGCCGTCGCGGCGGCTTCTGCGAGGCGATCTGTGAGAAACTCCACGTAGGCCGGGGGCTGCATCACGCCTTCCTTCGGGATGTCATAGAGATTCGGGCTGGCCTCCAATTCCGTGGTCACAGGCGCGGTGTGCGTGTGGGTGGCGGAGAGGAACAGTTTGCGGACGTCGATCCCGGGCACCAGCGCCGCGAGCTTCTGCCGCGTCTTGTCCTGAATGCTGGGGCGAATGGCCACGAGGTCGCAGGAAATCATGATGGCGAGATCGAGCTGCTTCCCCGCTTCCTGCGTCTCAATGACGAGGGCTGCCGCGACGATGGGTGTCTCCGCCTTGGTGGAGATGCGCGTGCTGAACTGCCCGGCCAGCGCCACCGGCTCGGGCGGAGTGATGTCCACCGTCGCACTGCCGACGAGCAGTTCCCCCGCCGAAGCCACAGCGCCGAAAACGAAGAGGAGAGCGAGTGTGGATACGAAGCGTGGGGGAGAGGCGGGAGACTTCATCATGGGTCAGGATTGGAAAGTTCCGTCTTACGGATTTGAGCGCCGTTAGTTTTCAACGAAAGAAATACTGTCGACAGTTAATTTTAGAAGAAAGAATAGTGTCGACAGTTTCGTCGTGCTTATATCCCGCAGCACCCCATGACGAAGAATAGCTTTCAGCCCCGACGTAATCTTGCCCATGAAATTGCCGTACAGTTGCGGCGCGACATCATTTCCGGCACTTTTAAGCCGGGTGAAGCCCTGGCGGAACCGATGCTGGCCGAACGCTTTGGAGTCAGCCGTGCGCCTGTTCGTGAAGCGATGATTGAGCTGGAACGCGCAGGCCTTGTTCAGTTTGAGACAACAGGTAGGACGCGCGTGCGGACGCTGGAGGAAAAAGACATCACCGAAATTGTCGAAGCTCGCATTGCTTTGGAAGCGATGGGCGCGCGGCTGGCGGCCATCCGATGGACTGCAGAAGACACCCGCTGGATTGAGAAGAGCATCATGTCGCAGGAGAAAGCAGCGACAGGGGTAAAGTTCAGCCAACTGGACATTGCCATGCATGAATACATCATGCAGTGCAGCGGCAATGAACGTCTGGTCACGCTATGGCAATTTGTGCGCTGGCAGTTCGAGATGGCGCTGACCTACATCCACAGCCTCCAGCAGAAGATGGCCCCCGATCTCCGCAGTTTCAGCGTGATGGGGCACCGAAATGTACTGAAGCCGTTGGCCAACCGCCAGCCGGAGACTGCCGCCAAAGTGATGGCCCAGCATATCAAAGACTCCATTGAGTGGTACACCCCCGAAATCTCGGAACCACCGCCCACAGCAAAAGCCACCCGCTCTGGCAAACGCCCAATTCCCGCCAAGTGAATCCGCTGCGCTTTTCCCCCCTGCTCTTCTCGATTGCTGCCACCGCGACTACGGCGTTGGCGTTGGATGATACGCAGCGTGCGGCGGCGACCTTCTTTGAGAACGAAGTGCGTCCCGTCCTGGTAAAGCGATGCTATGAATGTCATAGCGACACGAAGCAGAAGGGCGGCCTGCGGGTGGACCACATCGGCTACTTGAAAACGGGGGGAGACACTGGCCCGGCATTGGTGCCGGGGAAGCCGGAAGCGTCCGCGCTCATCGAGGCGGTACACTATGCGAACGCAGACTTCCAGATGCCACCCAAGCAAAAGCTGCCGGACGCCGAGATCGCGATTCTGGAGAAGTGGATCAAGCTGGGTGCGCCGTGGCCCGAAGATGCCTCGAAGCAGGTCGTGGTGACTGAGGGAGGCTTCACGGAACAGCAGCGAAATTATTGGTTCTTTCAACCGGTGGCGAAAGTGTCTCCGCCGCAAGTGGACGGCAAATGGGGGCGCAACGAAATCGACCGCTTCATCGAACAGAAGCGTGCTGCGCTGAGGCTCACACCCGCCTCAGAAGCGGACCGCCATGAACTGGTGCGCCGTGTTTATTTTGACCTTCACGGCCTGCCACCGACGCAGGATCAGATCAACACCTTTGTAAACGACAAGGAGCCGCTGGCCTATGAAAAGCTCGTGGACGAACTGCTGGCGAGCCCGCGCTATGGCGAACGCTGGGCGCAGCATTGGCTCGACCTCGTGCGCTACGCGGAGAGCGATGGATACAACCAGGACGCCTATCGCTCGTTCGTCTGGCCGTATCGTGACTACGTCATCAAATCGTTCAACGACGACAAGCCCTACGATCAGTTCGTGCGCGAGCAGCTCGCGGGCGACGAAATCGCGCCGAATGACCCGGAGGTGATGATCGCCACCGCCTTCCTGCGTCATCCGGTGTATGAATACAATCTGCGCGATGTGCGCGGCCAGTGGGACCTGATTCTCACCGACCTGACGGACACCGCCGGTGAGCTTTTTCTCGGACTGAGCATGGGCTGTGCGCGCTGCCACAATCACAAATTCGATCCCATTCTACAAAAGGACTACTATCGTCTGCGCGCCTTTTTCACGCCGGTGCATTGGCGCGACGATTTGAAGCTCGTCACTCCAGCGGAGAAGCAGGCCTTTGATGAGCAGCAGGCCAAGTGGGAAGCCGCCACGGCTGCGATCCGTGCCAAAATGGACGCACTCACGAAGCCTGGCATCGACCGGGTGGTTGAAACGTGGCTTGTCAGCTTCACCGAAGACTTGCAGGCGATGACCTTCAAACCTGCGGACCAGCGTGATGCGTTGGAGAAACAGCTCGGCGGACTTTGTGAGCGCCAGTTGGATTTTGCGCGTGCGTCATTTGACCCAACGAAAAACCTCAAGACCGACGCGGCCAAGGCGGAATACAAGGCGCTCAAGGAGGAACTCAATCAGTTCCAGCACCTGAAGCCCAAGCCACTGCCCGAAGCCTACGTGGCCACGGATGCTGGCCCCGCAGCACCTGCCAACCTGCTGAGCACCCGCAAAGGCGATCAGGAAATCGCGCCGGGTTTCCTTGCCATCGTGGACCCGAATCCGCCCAAGATCACGCCGACGAAGACCTCCACCGGTCGTCGCACAGCGCTCGCCGACTGGATCACGCGACCGGACAACCAGCTCTCCACCCGGGTCATCGTGAACCGCGTGTGGCAGTATCATTTCGGACGCGGCATGGTCGCGTCAGCCAGTGAGTTTGGCACTCTGGGCGAGAAGCCGTCGCATCCCGCGCTGCTCGATTTTCTCACGGCAAAGTTTGTGGCCGGAGGCTGGCATTTAAAAGCACTGCATCGCGAGATCATGCTTTCCGCCACCTATCGCCAGACCGCGCGCCGCGAGCCGGATGCGACGGCGGCAAAGGTCGATCCATCGAATGTTTATCTCTGGCGCTTCAACCCCCGCCGTCTGGATGCGGAGCAGGTCCGCGACGCCATGCTGGCGGTGAGCGGTGAACTTGACCTCACAGCCGGAGGTCCATCCGGTGATGGCAATGGCACACGCCGCTCTGTTTACACGCGGAAGAAGCGCAACAGCCCAAACGACCTGCTGCTGGCTCTCGACATGCCAGCGGGTTTTACGAGCACCGCCGAGCGGCAAAGCACGACGACGCCAACCCAGGCCTTGCAGTTGCTCAATGGCGACTGGTTGCTCGCCCGCGCCCGCAAGCTGGCTTCGCAGGTGAAGGGCATCGACGAGGTCTGGATGGCTGTTCTGGGCCGACGCCCCACAGACAAAGAGCGGGCGACGGCGGATGCCTTTCTCAAGCGGCGGATTGGCATGACCGAAGCAGCGCTTCCCGCCACCGAAGCCGCTGAAAATAATGCCCCAAGCAGGGGCTTTCATTTCAACAGCCCGCATGAGCGTTTGCTCGTTCGTTCCAATGAAAAAGAGGGCGATGAATTCTCCGTCGAGGCCATCGTGAAGCTCGACAGCGTCGATGTGAATGCCGAACTTCGCACCCTGGTCTCGCATTGGGACGGCGGCAAAGCGAGCCTGGAATCCTTCGGTTGGAGCATCGACGTCACCGGTCAAAAGTCTCGTTACAAACCGCGCAACATCCTCATGCAATTAGTGGGCGAGGACGAGAACGCGAACATCGGTTATCAGGTGGTGGCATCCGACATTCACATTGAGGTCGGTCGCCGCTATCATCTGGTGGTGCGTGTTTCCAGCGCTCGTCATAGCGTCACTTTCACCGTGCGTGATCTCGATACGCCCGGGGCTGCGGTGCAGTCCGCCGTCGTGCCGATGGATCGCCTCTCCAATCTCAGCCGGGGCGCTTCGCCGGTCATCCTCGGTGGCCTGAACAAGCGCACGCCGACGCGGCAATGGGACGGCCAGATTGAGGCGCTGCGCCTCGTGGCGGGTCACGCTGATGACAGCGCGCTCAACACCGATGCCGAAAAATGGAATGCCGGTCTTTTCATCTGGCGTGCCGCTGATCCGCCGAACTCGCAATTCACCTGGAGTGGTGCCGACACCGGAGCCCCCCAGGAGAATGATCCGTTGCTCAAAGCCATGACCGGCCTCTGCCAGGTGCTGCTGACCTCGAATCAGTTCTTCTACCTTCACTAATTCCAACGCCATGTCCTGCCATCGCTACGACCTTCCCGCCTCGCGCCGCGACTTCCTGCAAACTGCCGGTGGCGGCTTCGGTGCCGTCGCGCTGGCGGCAATCATGGGCGAGCAGGCCCAGGCCGCCTCGATTCGTCTGCCCCAACGTGTTGCCAAGGCAAAGAGCGTCATTTTCCTCTTCATGGAAGGTGGTCCCAGCCACCTCGACACCTTCGACTACAAACCGCTGCTGAACAAGCTGGCCGGGCAATCTCTGCCCGCGAGTTTCAAGACTCCGCTCACGGCGGCAGGCGAGGCGAAGTCGCCCCTGCTCGAATGCAAACGCACCTGGAAGCAACACGGCCAGGGCGGCTTGTGGATCTCCGACTGGTTCCCACAGGTCGCCGGTCATGCAGACGATCTCGCCGTGATTCGCTCCTGTGCCTCCAGCGGGATCAATCACGCGGGCGGTGTGTGCTCGATGAACACGGGCTCACTCTTTGGCGGTCGTCCGTCGCTTGGCGCATGGGCCTCGTATGGGCTCGGCACGGAGAACCGAAACCTGCCCGCCTTTGTCGTCATCAAGGACAGCGAGGCATCGGTCGTGAACGGTGTGCGCAACTGGGGCAATGGCTTCATGCCAGCCGTGTATCAGGGCGTCGAATTTCACTCCGACGGCACGCCGATCAAATACCTGGACAACCCCAAAGGCGTGGACCGCCGTGAACAGCGCGACAAGCTCGACCTCCTCGGAGCACTCGACCGCGATTTCAACGCGAACCGTACCAGCAACACCGAACTGGACGCCCGCATCCAGGGCTTCGAACTCGCCTACCAGATGCAGGCTGAAGCACCCGGCGCGGTCGATTTGAGCGGAGAAACCGAGCTCACCAAAAAGCTCTATGGCATGAACAACGCGGCCACTGCAACCTTTGGCCGCAACTGCCTCCTCGCCCGTCGCCTCGTCGAAAGCGGTGTGCGTTTCGTGCAGCTTTACAGCGGCGCTGGCAGCAAGTGGGACAGCCACAACGGCATCGAGGCCAAGCACTCACAGCTCTGCAACTCCGTGGACAAACCCATTGCCGCGCTGCTCACCGATCTCAAGTCTCGCGGTCTGCTGGAGGAGACCCTCGTCATCTGGGGCGGCGAATTTGGCCGCACCCCCATGAGCGAAAAAGGCGACGGCCGGGATCACAATCCCACAGGCTTCACCATGTGGATGGCCGGCGGCGGTGTGCAAGGTGGCCAGACCTACGGCAGCACGGACGATCTGGGTCTCTATGCCGTGGAAGACCGCCTGCACGTCCACGATATCCACTCCACGATTCTGCATCTGCTGGGCATCGATCACACGCGGCTCATCTACCCGCACATGGGGCGGCCAGAGCGCATCGACCAAAACGAAGGGCACCCCTTTACCAAGCTGCTGGGAGCGTGATTCACCCAGAGTTAGGCAGTAGAATGAGGGCAGTAGAATTCAGAACTCACCATTCAACTGCCCCCATTCAACTGCCTATTAATCCCGCCCAATTTCACAAAACGACTTCTTCTCCCATGACTCCTGTTACCAAATCAAATCTCCAGCTCGGCACCTGGCTGCAAACCGGTTCCGCCGTCATCGCCGAAATTGCCGATATGAGCGGCTTCGACTGGCTGCTCATCGACCTCGAGCACGGCTGCGGCACCGAGGCCATGGTGCTGCCGCAAATCCAGGTCATCCGCAATGCCGATGCCATCGTGCGAGTCGGCGCACCGCATCCAGATCTCATCGCGCGTTCGCTGGACTGGGGTGCTGCGGGTATCATGGTGCCAATGGTATCCACGGCGGAAAAAGCCGAAGCCTGCGTGCGCGCCATGCGCTACCCGCCGCGTGGAGACAGAGGTCTGGCAGGAATGGTGCGCGCCTTTAATTTCGGACTTCATCGCGAAATGCGCACGCCTGTTTTCTATGCGCAGATCGAGACGATTGAAGGAGTGGAAAACGCGCGCGCCATCGCCGCTGTCGATGGTGTGGATGTGCTCTTCATTGGTCCGATGGATTTGAAGCTCAACCTTCAGTCCCGCCCCGAACGCACCAGCATGGACTACGCGGCCTGCCTGCTCGAAGTCGCCGCTGCGGCCAAGGCTTCGGGCAAATCTTGTGGTCTTCTCTGTCGTCAGACCGACGATTTTGCCGAACTGCAGGCGCTCGGTTTCACCCATCTTGCCATCGAGACTGACGTCACGCTCTTGCGCGAGAGCTACCGCAACGTTGTCCAACCTCTTCGAGTCTAAATATGACCTTGAGAACAACCATTTCGCTGCTTGGCATCGTCTGCGTCTGTGGACTTCAGGCCGACGATTCAAAGCCGGTGCTGCAACTGGATTTCGGCCAGGAAGAATCGGCTCCATTGATTCCTGTTGGCAATGTGGTGCGTGATCAGGCCGGGCCGCGTCCGCCGGAGTTTCCGGATTTTGAATCAAACAACACCGCCATTCAGTTGAAGGGAAAAGGTTCCCGTTTTGAGATCAAAGATCCGGGGCCGCAGAGTCCATTCGATTTCACCAATAGCGATGCCATCACGATGGAATCCTGGGTCAAGGTGATTCAACTGAGCCCCGGCCAGCCAGTGTATATCGTGGGAAAAGGTCGCACCAACTCGCCGCACTTTGCCCGCAATAATCAGAACTGGTCTCTGCGCGCCATCGGCGGGAGTGCGGGTCTGGCACATCTCAGCTTTCTCTTTGCCAGCGCTCCAGAACCCGGCGGCCAGAACACCTGGCATATCTGGAATTCAGAGGCGTCTTTCAAGATCGCGACGGGCTGGCATCACATCGCCATTTCATACGTCTTTGGCAAACCCGACACGCTGCGCGGATGGATTGACGGTGTGGCAACCAAGGGAGTATGGGGAGCGGATGGAGCAACGACCAAGGCACCCGTGGTCGATAATGACGACGTCTGGATCGGCTCGTCTCTGGGCGGCAACGCGGGCAACAGTCTGGTGGGTTTTCTGGATGCCGTGGCGATCCATCGACGCGCTCTGACCGATGCAGAAATCGCGAAGCACAGCCGGCGAAAAGATGGCCCCCAAGTGGTGCTGCCCGCTGTCGCGAAAATGCCGGAGTTAGGAAAGATCCAGGCAGGAAAAGTGCTCGTTCAATTCAACGAAGGTCTCTCCGTCTCTGATCGTTGGCCCAATTCGATGGAGGCACCGCAGGAATCCGCCCGCTGGTGGGGCGCTGCGTTCCTGCTGCCCCGTGTGCCGGTGCAGTTTGACGAATGGGGCATCCGGTCGAGTTGGAAAGCGCCGCTTTTGCTCCGCATGGCCGCAGACGTGGCACTGCCGGAAGGATCACGCCGTGTGCTGCTGCGAACCCGCGGACTGTCACGTCTCTGGATCGATGGCGAGTTAATCGCTGAAACAAAACCAGCGGTCGGCAATGGCGAAAATGGTTTCGACCCGGTGACTCCACTTGCAAAGCCGCCGCATCCTGGAGTGCGAGTCAAAGGCTACCACCAGCAGGAATTTTTCGGAACGATGTCGAAGCCGTCCAAGAGAGCGACTTCCCGCGTCGTGCTGGAGTTGATTGTCGGCGGAAAAAACCAGCGCACCGATACCGGGGAGGTCACCG
The DNA here is from genome assembly GCF_029946185.1 of Prosthecobacter sp. Classification (GTDB taxonomy): domain Bacteria; phylum Verrucomicrobiota; class Verrucomicrobiia; order Verrucomicrobiales; family Verrucomicrobiaceae; genus Prosthecobacter. The sequence goes on along the minus strand of NZ_JAQSEA010000246.1, from coordinate 5,428 downwards.
TCGCTCTTGAGTCGGCGAGTGGCGATTCATTCACCATTCTCCAGGCCGTCGGCAATCCGGAACTTTCTTTGACGGATGCCCAGGTCGAACCGGCCCTCAGCGAAATCGAAACTTCACTGGCCCGTTTTGACGACGCCAATCGACGCAAAGCATCCCAGTCCCGCGATTCGTTTTGGCAGAAGCGCCATGGCATCGCCAAAGAATGGGTGAAGAAAAATCCGGCACCAAAACCTCCAGGTGAAGGCCACCCCGTGGATGCCTTTATCGACGCAAAAATCGGCAATGCCCTCGCGGCGGGTGCTGCCACCACAGACGCAGCGAAGGTTTTCCACGGGGAGATTCTACCGGTCCTGCGGGAACAGTGTTTCCGTTGCCACGGCGAGAAAGACAAGGGCGGTCTGAAGCTGAACACGCGTGAGGCTGCCCTGCGTGGAGGTGATTCGGAAGTCCCTTCAATCATTCCCGGCGATCCGGCGGCCAGTGAATTGATCAAGCGCCTCCGCAGCAACGACGAGGATCAAATCATGCCGCCCACCGGCGACCGCCTCACGCAAGAACAGATCACCCGGCTGGAGTCGTGGATTCGCAGCGGTGCCGACTGGCCCGCCCCTCCGGTCGATCCTGAGAAACTCGCCAAAACATCCATCACCTCCGACACTGCTTTTCTCCGGCGCATCTATCTGGACACGATCGGTCTGCCGCCTGCTCCGAATGAGGCGAAAGCGTTTCTCGCCGACACCGATCCTGACAAACGCACCAAGCTGATCGACCGGCTGCTCGCTGATGAACGCTGTGCGGATCATGAGGTCAGCGGCTGGATGGATGTTCTCGCTGAGAACCCCACGCTGCTCAATGCTTCGCTCAACAGTACCGGGCCGTTTCGCTGGTTTCTATACGATGCCCTGCGTGACAACAAGGCGCTCGACCGCATGGTCACGGAGTTGCTCCTGATGCGCGGAGATGCCGCACACGGCGGCAGCGCAGGCTTTGCCCAGGCGGCGGAAAACGATGCACCGTTCGCCGCGAAAGGCCACATCGTTGCCGCCGCGTTTCTCGGCATCGATTTGCAGTGCGCCCGCTGTCATGATTCGCCCTATCACTCCACCCTGCAGCGTGATCTCTACTCGCTCGCCGCCATGCTGGAGCGCAAGACAGTGATAGTCCCGAAGACCAGCCGGGTCCCTGCGGCATTTTTTGAAAAGAAAGCCCGCGAATCGTTGATCCGCGTGACGCTGAAACCTGACGAGCCGGTGACTCCCGTCTGGCCCTTCGCTGGCGTGACCGGTGTGACGGAAAACACCGGCCTCGAATCCCTCATCGAAGATCCCAAGGACACGCGGGAGCGCCTCGCGGCCCTCATCACTTCGCCGGAGAACCGGCGTTTCCCACGCGTGATTGTGAACCGAATTTGGAAACGCCTCATGGGTGCGGGTTTTGTCGAACCAGTGCAGGATTGGGAAGGCCATGACGCCAGTCACCCAGAGTTGCTCGACTGGCTCGCCACCGAGCTGATTTCCGCCGACTACGATGTCCGGCACATCATCCGGCTCATCGTCACATCGCAGGCTTATCAACGTGAGGCAGGCTTGGAAAATCTGGTCTCTGCGAGTGCCGCCGAACGTTTTTTCAATGCGCCAGCGCGTCGCCGCCTCACCGCTGAACAGATCCTGGACTCGCTGCACACGGCTGCCGGAGTCGCCATCGATTCCGAAGCCATGACCTTCATTCACGACGGATCAAAAACGCTGCAGTCGCGGCAGGATCTCGGCTTTCCCCGCCGTGGCTGGATGTTCGCCAGCCTCAACAACGAACGGGATCGTCCGAGTCTGGCCCTGCCCCGTGCGCAAGCCGCCGTGAATGTGTTGGAGGCGTTTGGGTGGGACGGCTCCCGCCAAAAGCCGATCTTTGATCGTGATACAGACCCGAACATGCTCCAGCCCGGAATCCTCGAAAACGGCACTCTGACCCAGTCGTTGTCCAGAGCATCCTGGAAATCCGAACTGGCCAGTCTCGCGGTGGAAGCGACATCACCGGAAGCGCTGCTGGAAAACCTATTCCTCCGTTTCCTCAGCCGCAAACCGTTGCCATCTGAACGGGATTCATTTCTCCCGGTGTTGCAGTCCGGCTTTGAAAAACGACTCACACCCGCCGCTCAAATCGTGACACCGACGAAGCCAGAACCGCTGCGTCTGGTGACCTGGCTCAACCATGTGACACCGGACGCCAACACCATTCAGCAAGAGAACGAAAACCGCGCCCAGCGTGGCCCCAGCCCCGATCCGCGTTTGCAACCAGCATGGCGAGAAGTTTACGAAGACCTCATCTGGAGCCTGATCAACGACCGCGACTTTGTCTGGATGCCGTGACAAGAAGAGTAGGCAGTAGAATAGGGGCAGTAGAATTCAAAACCAGAAGTTCAAATCAAAAATTCTACTATCCCCATTCTACTGCCCCCATTCTACTGCCCCCATTCTACTGCCTGCAAACATCCCTCCCATCATGCCTATCCACCGCACTCTCAACCTGCCAGCCATCACGGATGCAGAGTTTGCCCGCATCGACAAAGCGGTGATGGGCCATGCTTATGACATCCAGAATCGCATGGGCCGACTTTTCGACGAGCGCATCTATGAAAACGAGCTCGCCGAACGGCTGCGAGCGGATGGCTTTGAGGTTTTCTCCCAGATTCCGGTTCAAGTGGTTCATGGTAGTTTCTCCAAGACCTATTACCTCGACCTGATCGTGAACGGTATGGTTTATGAGCTGAAAGTTGTCGAAACTCTACATAACTCGCACAAGGCCCAGGCGTTGCACTACGCCATGCTACAAGGCGTGCGGTTGGTGAAGCTGCTCAACTTCGGCGCAGACAGAATTCAGGGTGATCTTCTCAAAAATCTGCTGGATGAGTCCGAGCGGCATCACCCCGTGCTACAAAAATGTGGTTGGAAACCGCAGACGCCCGGCTGCGAGCGCCTTGTTGAGCATCTTCGCATTCTGCTCAACGACTGGGGCACTCATCTCTGCGCGACGCTCTACAACGAAGCACTCATTCATCACTTCGGAGGTGAGCCGCAATGTTTGAAGCGCGTCGATGTCCGCTCCGCCACTTCCGTTTTAGGGTCCCATCTTGTTCAGATGCACGCACCCAACGCGACATTTCACGTGACCACTCTCAGCCAAGGCCAGACATCATATCAACGTCAACTTCAGCATGTCTTCGACCGCATCCCGCCTCAAGTCATGCAATGGATCAATCTCAATCATGCCAGCGTCGAAATCACGACACTTAGCAAGACAGAAAAATAGGCAGTAGAATTCAAACCAGAAATTCAGATCAAAAAATTCTACTGCCCCCATTCTACTGCCTAGAAATCCTTCACAATCGCCCCCCTCATGAAGCGCAGACACTTTCTCAAAACCGGAGCCACCCTGTCCGGCAGCCTTGCCTTACCACACTCGCTTTTAGCGGAAACCCTTTCGCCGCCCATTCGCGGAAAAGCAGAGCACGTCATTTCGATCTGGCTGGGAGGTGGCATGGCGCAGACCGACACCTTCGACCCTAAACGAGTGGGCGACCCAAAAGCAAAAAAGGCTGGCTCCTACTACCCGTCCATCGACACAGCAGTTCCCGGCGTGCGAGTGTGCGAACATTTGTCCCACATGGCACCGCTCATGGATCGCGTCACAGCGGTGCGAACGGTAAACCACAACGTCATCGATGAACACGCCGCCGCCACCAATCGCATGCATACCGGTCGTCCCATCAGCGGCACGATCAGCTATCCATCCATCGGCTCGATCATATCCCACGAACGGGGAGCCGTGGCCGAGGATGCCCCGCCCTATGTCCTGATCGGCTATCCGAATGTCACCCGTGGCCCTGGATTTCTCGGTGCGCAATCCAGCTACCTCTACCTGACCGATACCAGTCGCGGTCCGGCAGGATTGTCCCTCCCACCGGGGATTTCGAGCGGGCGGCAGGCGCGTCGCGAACGCTTTCTCTCATCCCTCCAGGCAAGTGCCGGGACGACCGCAGACCGGCAGTTGAAAAGTTATGATGCCGCCATCGCGCAAAGCCTGAAGCTCAGCGGACCTGAGTTCAATCGCGCATTTCAACTCGACGCCGAACCCGCCGACCTGCGGAACGAATACGGCGGTGAATTCGGCCAGCGCTGCCTGCTCAGTCGTCGGCTGGTTGAGCGCGGCGTGCGCTTCATCGAAGTCTCCCACAATCTAAACTTCATCAATGGCACCGGCTGGGATGCACACAAAGAAGGCATTCTCCAGCAGCATGTGTTGATCCAGGAACTCGACATCGCCATGGCCGCATTGATCCGGGATCTGTCCGCGAAAAAGCTGCTCGATAAAACCCTCATCATCGTCACCACCGAATTTGGCCGCCCACCGGAATTCGACAGTGGCGGCGGGCGCGGGCATCAGGGCAGCGCCTTCACCTGCGTGCTGGCTGGAGGCGGCCTGAAGCATTGCGGCGCGTGGGGCCAAACCGATGACCTCTCGAAAAACATCGTCACCCATCCCGTCAGCGTGCCCGATTTCTTTGCCACCGTCTGCGCCGCCGTAGGCGTCGATTACCGCAAGAACCTCTACGACGGAGATCGTCCTGTGCCGATCACGGATCAGGGAAATCCGATTGCCGCTCTTTTTGCATAGTCAGCACCAAATTCCGTCCTGAAAACCATCTCTTTTCCGGAGCCTCACTGCCTGCGCCGCACACGAACTCGTCATCATTCCCGACGCATCGCTCAGCTTTCATTTGAAAGCGAAGCAGCGTGATCTACACCCACTTCTGCGAGGTTTCTTCGACGAGCATGTGCAAAGGCAAGTGAGGCAGCATGGGTCTTCAGCGCACGCGCTGCAACAGCTCCAGGGTTTTGGCCGTGATCTTCACCGATGCCTCGCGCTCGACTCGGTTCGTGCCGAGCCAGGTTTCGTAACCGCCGAGTTCATGCTGCGCGGGGGTGGGCAGGTAGCCGTTGCTGCCGTTTGCCAACTCAATGGTGAAGGTGCTTTTGAAGGGACTGCGGGCTTTGATTTCCAGACCGATGGCGGTGAAGACCTCAAACGGGATGGCGGCGATGCCAAGTTCGCCGATGCCAAAGGCCTGCATCACGGCGCTGATCTTGTCCGGCTTCGCATCGCGGGCAGCGAGCGTGCGCTCGGCATAGGGCTGCTCCAGCCGGTGGGTTTGCGCGGCGTCCTTGGGTTTGGCGAGCACGCCCTCCGCCCATGCAATCATTTCCGGTGTGGGACGGCGCACGTAGAGTTCGAGGTCTTCGACCGCTGCCTTCAGCGGCACCCAGTCCTGATGTTTGAGCGTGGCGTGAACGCGCAGTACTTCGGTGGCGAGATCACCGGCCACGAGTTTGCTCTTTTCATAGGGGGCGCGCTTCACGGTGGGAGTCTTGCC
>NZ_JAQSEA010000245.1 GCF_029946185.1 Prosthecobacter sp. | reverse complement strand
GCATGCCGACGACGGGCGGATGTTCTCCGGTCGAAGCGAGCTTCGTTTCGAGCACCCGGCAGAACTCGCCGAAGTAATCGGCGGACAAATCTTCACGCGGAACGCCGCCGACATAATGCAGCCAGTAGTTCGCCATCAGCGCGATCTGGCGTCCGTCTGCCGCCTGCACGGAGAGGCAATAGACCTCGGGGTTGGTCGGGCCGGCAGGTCCGGCGAGGCGGGAGCGCAGCAGGCCGCTGGGATTCATCACCGCACGATCCAACCCGCCGAAGGGGTTCGGGTTCGTCAGCCCCTCCTTCATCAGCCAGCGGCGGTTGAACACATGCTGCGGCACTTTTCCCGAGCCCCAGGCGATGCGTGCAGGTTCCAGATTATGCAAGGCACGACGCACGCCGTCCACCACGCGTGAGATGATGAATTGCCGGTAGTTCAGCGACGAATCCGGATTGGTGAGCGTAGCGACGCTGGAATGTGTATGCGTGCCGGAGAACATCATGTTTGAAGCGGGGATGCCCGTGGCCACCTCGATCTTCTGCTTCGCCTCGTCCCACACGTCACGCGCCAGCGAGATCGTGTCTGCCACCACAAAGGCCAGCTTGGTGGTACCGTCGTCGAGCACGAGGCAGCGCGCATGCAGCTCGTCATGCACATTCGTGGAGATGGGTCGGGGCGCGAAGTTTCCCACGATCTCCATGCCCAGCGGTGGGGTGATGTTGCTGGTGGCGGCACCGGCGTTGAAGACGCGCGGGGCAGCGGCTTTTTCCTGACCAGAACTGGCGGTGGTAAAAGACAGGCCGAGGGAGGCGATGCAGAGGAAAAAGGGCGCAGTGAGTTTCATGAGATGGCAGTGATACGCAGCGGCGATGGCGCTTTTCAAAAAACATCCACAGCAAAATAGTGACACAGAGACATCTGACGCTGAGAAAGGGCGGCTAGGCGTCGTACCTTTTGCCTGCCCATGCTCACCGACCTTCCCGCCTTCGCCTCGCCGTTTGATGGCTCTAGTCATCGTGACGCGCTCCAGTTCTTCCCCATTCCATGAAACGACACGTTCCCTCCCACCTCATCGCTCTCGGTTTGCTTGCGATCACTCACGCAGGCGCGCAAGACCTCTCCATTTACGGCAGCGTCAGTCAGGATGCGCGAGCGATCAGCAGGGCGTCGCTGGCGCAACCGATGACGCCGGAGGAGTGGCAGGGCACACTGGCCGAGCGGCGCGGGAAGTGGCTGGAGATGCTGGGACTTTCGCCACTGCCGGAGCGGACGCCATTGCAGGCGACGGTGACGGGCGTGCTGGAACGCGGTGACTATGTGGTGGAGAAGATTCACTTTCAAAGCTCGCCCGGCGCGCATGTGGCGGGGAACTTGTACCGTCCGGCGAAGATCACCGGCAGGCTGCCAGCGGTGCTGTATCTCTGCGGCCACTCAAAAGGCAAAGTGAACGGGCCCTATCAGGCGAATCCGCGCTGGTTCGCCCAGCATGGCTATGTGGCGCTGGTGCTGGACCCGGTGCAGCTCGGCGAGTGCCAGGGCATGCACCATGGCACCTACCGCGATGGTCGGTTTGACTGGCCAAGCCGTGGCTACACACCGGCCGGCACGGAGGTGTGGAATGCCATGCGTGCGCTGGATTATTTGCAGAGCCGGCCGGATGTGGAGGGCGAAAAAATGGGCGTCACCGGTCTCAGTGGCGGCGGCGCGATGTCGTGGTTCCTCGGCGCGGCGGATGAGCGCGTGAAGGTGGTGGTGCCGGTCTGCCAGAGTGGCAGCATCGAGCGCATGGCGGTGGATCGCGCCACCGATGGGCACTGCGACTGCGCGTTTTGGGTCAACTATTATCGCTGGTGCTGGCCGGACATCGGTGCGCTGATCGCGCCGCGTGCGTTCCTGATCGCCTCGGGCAGCGAGGACGTGCTGTGGCGGCCCGCAGGCTATCGCGATGTGGCGCTTCGCATCCGTCATCAATACACGGCGCTCAATGTGCCGAAGCAGTTTGATCTGGTCGAAGATCTCGCACCGCACGGCTACACGCCGAAGCTGCGGCAGGCGATCTTCACCTTCTTCAACACGCACCTGAAAAATGATCCCACCCCCGTGCAGGACGACGTGACCGACTTCGTCGAGCCAGCGGAAAATCTGCTGGTGTTCGGTGGCAAACTGCCGCAGAACGACACCATGATGCAGATGGACGCGCGGCTGGTCAAAGCCGCTGAGGTCTCGATGCCTGACAGCGAAACGCAGTGGCAGTCGCATCAAAAAGACGCGCTCACGAAGCTGCGGCAGACCACCTTTCGCAACGTCCCTGCCGATCCCACGCCGCGCCTGCGCGACCAGTTCGCCGATGGCGGCACGCGCGATGGCGATGTCTATGGCACGCGCGTTTTCGATACTGCGGATGGCCTCACGCTGGCGGTCAAGACACGCCACCTGCAACCCCGAAGCGGCAGCGTGCCGACGGTCGTCTTCGCGGTACAGCCGGAAGCGCGCAGCACCTTCACCGGCGGGGGCGTCTCGCGCCCGGCACTCGCGCCGGAGTTTACCAGCGCCGGAGTCGAAGTGCGGAACACCGGCGCCACCTCTGTGGGGCCGGGATACCTGTGGACGCTGCGCCGCGTCTATCCGCTGCTCGGTCACACGCTGCCGGAGCGGCAGGTGAATGATCTGCTGGCCGGAGCCGCGCTGATGCGGAAGGGCACCACCACCGGGCCACTGGTGCTGTACGGCAAAGGCGACACCGCCGCACTGGCCATCTACGCAGCCATCCTTGATCCGCAGATCAGCGAACTCATCCTCGAAGCGCCGCCGGAAAGCCACACGCAGCCCACCGCCGCAGAATTCGCTGGCATCCTGCGCATCGGCGACCTGCCGCAGAACTTGGCGCTGTTGCATCCGCGTCGGATTACCTTCATTGGCAAGATTCCACCCGCGTTTGAATGGACCCGTGAGGTCTATGAAAAGCTTGGCACAGGCGACCGCATCCGCGTGATCCGCAACGCACGCGACTGGAAACCGTAATATAATCTAATCATACATTAATTCATGAAATACCACACCTTGGTGCCGCTCATTTTCGCCCTGGCAGTCTCGCCACTCGGCGCGCAGGCACCGGCCATCGTGGGCGATGGCAAAGCCGATGACACGGCAGCAGTGCAGAAGGCCGTGGATGCCGGTGGTGCGGTGCGTTTTGCGCGAGGCACCTATCGACTGACCCGCACGGTGGTCATCGACCTCGACCAAACGGGCTTCATCTCCCTGAGCGGTGATGGTGTGGCACGCTTCGTGATGGAGGGCGCAGGACCGGCGTTTCATTTCAAAGGCACGCATGGCGGCACGGCGGATCCAAAGAGCCTGAAGCCGGAGATTTTTGAGCGGCAGCGCACGCCGATGGTGGACGGCATCGAAATCGTCGGCGCACACGCCGAGGCCGATGGCATCGAGGCGACGGGGACGATGCAGGTCACGATCACGCGGTTGGCGGTGCATGAGGCGCGGCATGGCATCCATCTCACCGTGCGGAACCGCAACGTCATCATCAGCGACTGCCACCTCTACCACAACACGGGCATCGGTGTGTTTTATGATCAGGTGGACTTGCACCAGTCGAACATCATCGGCAGCCACATCAGTTACAATGCGGGCGGCGGCGTGGTGACACGCGGTGGCGGCGTGCGCAACCTGCACATCGGCACCTGCGACATCGAGAGCAACATGACGCCTGAAGCCCCCCCGACTGCGAATGTGCTGATCGACTGCACGGGAGGTTCAACGGCGGAGGTCGCCATCGTCGGCTGCACCATCCAGCACAATCCATCGCCCGGCGCGGCGAACGTGCGCTTCATCGGCAAGAGCAAGCCGGAGGACGACACACAGTGGGGCCATCTCAGCATCACCGACAACGTGCTGAGCGATGTGGAGGTGAACATCGACCTGCAGCATGTGCGCGGCGCGGTGATCACGGGCAACACCTTCGGCGGCGGCTTCGAGCACGATCTGCGGGTGACGAATTGCAGCAACATCGCCGTCGGCAGCAACTCCTTTGACCGCAATCCACCCTACTACCGTGGCAAGCGGGACGTCGCCAAGGGCGGGCTGGTGTTCCGCCACTGCCGCGACATCACGCTGACCGGCATGCACATCGACGGCGTGCGCACGCATCCCGCCGCCGTGGAGATCGAGGACGGCGACACCTTCAACATCTCCGGCTGCACGATCCTGGACAGTGATGGCGTGGGCCTGCTGCTCAAAAAGGTGAGCAACAGCCTCATCAGTGGCTGCCTCATCGCGGATCGTCGTCCTGACCGTGCTCCGGCTCCGTCCATTCGCATCGAAGGTGGCCAGGACAACACCTTCGCCAACAACAAGCTCGCGCATGACAGCGCAACTGCACCAGCACCGACAAAGTAACCCACTGCCCCATGATGACCTCCCGATTCCTCCCTTTCCTCGCCGTCCTGACACTCACACCTGCCCTCAGCTTCGCCGCTGGCGAAAAGCCGGGGCCAGTCAGCTACGTCACCGTGGAGACGCGCGACCTGAAGGTCGAGTTCGCCGGCGACCGCGCGTGGACGATCAGCAGCATCACGCACAAAGGTGCGCTCATCACCGGCCGCCCCGGCTTCTACGGCACGGTCTTTGCTCCCGAGGGCGGCAAATGGATCGGCACGGGGCACAACGAAGGAGGCATCGAGAAAGTGGAGAGCGCAGTGCTCACCGTGGACGGCAAACCCTGCGAGCTGGTGGACGGCGCAGTCTATCGCGGAGGCAACGCGGAACTGCGCAAGCAATCCATGCTGGGGCCTATCAAGCTGAAGGCGATTTACACGATCACGGATGACCGCGTGATCGAGCTGCACCGCTACGAAGCCACCACAGACGTGAATATCGGGATACTCTACGGCTTCATGCACCCGTTTGTCCCGAGCACGACGGCATGGATGGCGGAGAAAACGGACGGCACGCTGGTGGATGGCACGTTCGAAAGCAAAAGCGGCCACGCGTTGCAGGAGGATGTGAAGTGGACGGCGATCCATGATCCAAAGTCACAACGTGCGACGCTGGTGTGGTATCCACAGCCGCTCGTCGGACAGGGCTTGAAGACGTTCTATTGGGACAAGACGGTCTATCACAAGCTCTACAATCATCTTTACTCCCACGCCATGCTCAAACGCGGCACGAAGTTTGAGGCGAAAGTCATCCTGCGCTGCATCGAGACAGACACCGCTAACTGGCAGGAAAAAATCAAGGTACTGTCCGCAGAGACCGCAGCCCAGTAACCCTAGCCACCCGCCCAGTCCCACTGCCCATGCATTTCTCATTACGATTTCTCGCCTGCTCATTCGCCCTTGTCATCCACCCCGCCGTCACGCAGGCCGAAGTGGTGCGCGTGGAGATCACCGAACGTGCGGCGTTTGCCGCTGGCATGAGCTTTGGAACGGCGGGTGCGTATGAGCGCGTCAAAGGACGGCTGTATCTCGAAACCGATCCGCAGCATGCCGCGAATGCGCGCATCAGCGACCTGAAGCTCGCGCCGCGCAATGCACGCGGGAAGGTGGAAAGCTGGACGGACTTCTTTCTATTGAAACCGGTCGATGCCCGCAAGGGCAACGGGCAACTGCTCTACGACGTGAACAATCGCGGCAACATGCTGGCACTGTGGACCTTCAACGACGGCCTGCGCACCAACGATCCGCAGTCGGCGGAACATGCGGGCAATGGTTTCCTCATGCGGCAGGGCTTCTCTGTGCTGTGGTGCGGCTGGAATGGCGAGGTGCAGGCGGACGATACGCAGCGCCTGCTATGCGGCCTGCCCATCGCGACGGACCATGGCAAAACCATCACTGGCCACGCGCACTTGGAGATCAGCAGTACGGAGCAGGTCTTCAGCCGCGCGTTTTCCTGGAGTCCCTGGGGGATCGGCGCCGCGTTTCCAGCGGTGAGTTTGGATAATGAAGACGCCACGCTCACGATGCGACCGAACCGCGCTGAGGCAGGTGTCGAGGTGCCGCGCACCGAGTGGGCCTTTGGCCGCTGGGAGGATGGCAAACTCATTGCCGATGCCACGCATGTGTATGTGAAGGAAGGGCTGCGTCCCGGCTGGTTGTATGATCTTGTTTACACCGCGAAGGAGCCACGCGTGACGGGTCTTGGGCTCACCGCGCTGCGAGATTGCGTGGCCTTTTTCCGACATGCGGACGTGGCGACGAATCCGCTGGCGGGCGCGATCAAGCAAGCCTGCGTGTTCGGCATCTCGCAATCGGGCCGTGTCATTCATCACTTCCTGTTTGAGGGATTGAATACCGATGAGCACCGGCGTGCGGTGTTTGACGGTGCGCTGATCCACGTCGCGGGTGCGGGCAAGGGCATGTTCAACCATCGCTTCCGCATGAGCACGGAGTTTGGCACGCAGCATGAGGGGCACTTGTCCGGCTCGGAGTTCTTCCCGTTTGCGCCACTGCCGCAGACCGATCCGGTCACTGGGGAATCCGGCGATACGCTGGCGCGGGCGCACCATTCCGGCCACATGCCACGCATCATCTTCACGCAAACGTCCACGGAATACTGGAGCCGTGCCGCTTCGCTGCTGCACACGGATGTGGCAGGCACGCAGGACCTCGCGCTGCCGGAAAATGTGCGGGTGTACTCCATCGCCGGGGCCGAGCACTTGGGCGCAAGTGACGGCAAGCGCGGTATCTGTCAGCAGCCGCGCAACACGCTCAATGATCGCGGCCCCGTGCAGCGTGCGCTGCTGGTGGCGCTGTCCGCCTGGATGCAGAGCGGCAAGACCCCGCCGCCGAGCCGCCACCCGACGCTGGCGGATGGCACACTGGTAGATCATACCACCTGGCGTTCCGGGTTTCCAACCATCCCCGGCTGCAACCTGCCCGCCCAGCACTACGAGCCAGCGCGCCTCGACTTCGGCCCGCGTTTTCTCAGCGCCGGCATCGCCGACATCATTCCGCCGAAGATCGGCCCGACCTTCCGCACGCTGCTCCCCGCCGTGAATGCCGATGGCAATGAAACGAGCGGCATCGTGCTGCCAGAAGTCGCCGTGCCGCTGGGCACCTACACCGGCTGGAATCTGCGCGCGGCGAAGTTCGGCGCAGAATCGATGCTGTCGCCGCTCGACGGCATGTTCCTGCCTTTCGCGAAGACCCAGGCCGAACGCAAAGGCAGCGGTGATCCACGGCTGTCCCTCGAAGAGCGCTATCCCTCCCGTGGCGAGTACTTGAGCCGCCTCACCGCCGCCGCATTGAAACTGCACCGCGAAGGCTTCCTGCTGGATGAGGACGTTGTGCGCATTCTCGAACGCGGTGAAAAAGTGGACATTCGGTAGGCAACGTTCTTCGATTCATCATCCGCAGTCGGGCACACTTCGAAATCATTCAGATGAAATCAGGGGGTCGTGATCACGTATGAATCCAGCCCTGATCCACTCAATGCCGCAAGCCCAAAAATCACTGACCACTGCGACCACCTTCCCGCCTGCTATGAACACCCCTACCCCGCCCACTCGCCGCCACTTTCTCAAAACCGCCGCCGCCACCGTGGCGACCTTCAACATCGTCCCCCGCCATGTGCTGGGCGGGCCGCGCTTTGTGCCGCCGAGTGAGAAGCTGAACGTGGCGATCATCGGCACGGGCGGCCAGGGCCGGTCGAATGTGCGCGCACTGATGCAACTGGATGATGCACAGATTATCGCCGTGGCCGATCCGGCGGAGTCCTTCAGCCTGGAAAATTTCTACTTCAAAGGCATGGGCGGTCGCCTGCCGGTGAAGGCGGAGATCGAGAAACACTACTCCACGAAAACACCGAACTTCCGCTGCTCCGACTATGTCGATTTTCGCGACATGCTTGAACAGGAAAAATCCATCGACGCAGTGCTCATCGCCACGCCGGACCACCTGCATGCGTATGCCTCCGTGATCGCGATGCGGGCTGGCAAGCATGTCTATTGTGAGAAGCCGCTGACGCACAACATCTGGGAGGCGCGGCATGTCGCCAAGGTCGCCGCCGAAACAGGCGTGGCCACGCAGTTGGGGAGCCAGGGCCATTCGTCACTCGGCACGCGCGAGACAATCGAATACATTCAGGACGGTGCCATTGGTGCGGTGAAGGAGATTCATGTGTGGGTCGGCGCGAAGCGGTGGAATCCCACACTGCTGAGCAAACCCACCGACACACCACCCGTGCCCGCTGGATTGAACTGGGATCTCTGGCTCGGCCCGCGCAACGAGCGTGCCTTTAATCCCGCCTACTTCCCGGTCGCGTGGCGCGACTTTTGGGACTTTGGCAGCACGGGCATCGGCGACTTCGCCTGCCACGACATGAACAGCGCCGTGCGGGCGCTCGATCTGCCGATCCCCTCACGTGTGGAGGCTCATGCCGCAGGGATGATGGACAGCGAGATCGCACCGCATGGCTCGGTGATTTATTACACCTTTCCAGCGGCTGGGGCGCGGCCCGAGATCCGCATGACGTGGCATGACGGTGGACTCATGCCAGAGGCTCCGGCAGCGCTGGGGAACTTCCCGCTGCCAAAGCGCGGCTGCCTTTTCATCGGCGAAAAAGGCGTGATCCAATGCGATGGCGGCGGCGGCGCGCCACGGCTGTTCCCGGATGCGCGCCGCGCCGAATACACCAAGCCAGCGCCGAAGCTGAAGCGCTCGAACGGCCACCACCGTGACTGGGTCGATGCCTGCAAAGGCGGCGACCCGGCGACGAGTCCCTTTGCCTATGCCGCGCATCTCACGGAGATCGCGCTGCTCGGCGTGCTCTCGCTTCGCACGCAGAAACCCATTGAGTGGGATGCACCCGCGATGAAAGCCAAGGGGCTGCCCGCAGCGGATGCCTTCATCAAGGAAACCTATCGCAAAGGATGGGAGGTCGTCTAAGCCATGGCCGAGCACATTGACTTCACCCCGCTCAGCGCGGCGGATCACGAACCCATCGCACGGCTGCTGCACCACGCGCTGGTGCATTGGTATGAAAGCCGCCTCGGGCAGGGCGCGCGGTTTGGCGATAGCCATGATCCGTTCCTGCTGTTTCCCGCCGTGTATGAAGCGCTCGATCCCGGCCAGTGCGTGACCGCCCGCACTGACAGCGGCGAGATCGTCGGCGTGTGCTTCTCCCATGAACGGGAGACGCACATCTCCATCGGCATTGTCGCCACAGCACCGGAGGCTGGCGGACGCGGCATCGCGCGGAAAATGATGAACACCGTGCTCGATAAAGCCAGCCGGCTGGGCAAACCGGCGCGGCTCGTGTCCAGCCTGTTGAATCTCGATTCGTTCTCGCTCTACACCCGCCTCGGCTTCATCCCCGGCGCGATGTTTCAAGACCTGCTCATCACCGTACCAGAAACCGGGCTGGCAGTCGCGCCCCCCAGTGGCGTGGACCGTGTGCGACCAGCCACACTGGCTGATGTGCCGCACATCGCCGACTTTGAACACGCGCAGCAGGGCATCCGCCGCGAACAGGACTACGCCTTCTTCCTCCGCAATGAAGTCGGCGCATGGCGCGTGCTTGTCTCCACGAGTACAGACGGCGCGGTGAATGGCTTTCTCGCCATGAGCACGCACCCTTCATTCACCATGATCGGCCCCGGCGTCGCAGCCACGGAGGAGACCGCCATCGCGCTGCTGTGGCAGGCCCTCGACGGCCTGCGTGGCAAAACGCTCGTCTTTCTCGTGCCCTGTACCGCAACCGCGCTCGTCCGCACCGCCTACTCCTGGAGCGCACGCAATGTCGAGCTCCACGTCGCGCAATCCACAGACCCCATTGCCACGGCCAGCGGCATCGTCTTCCCCACCTTCATGCCGGAGACGGCGTGAAGCGTGGTTGAGGCCCGCCAGTTCTCCCAGCGGCAGATGATCATCGCGCTCCTTAAATTGATCAGGCCAACAAGCTAAGTCAGGATGTCCTGAACGACATTGCCATGCACATCCGTGAGCCTGTAGTCACGGCCGGAATGGCGGAAGGTGAGGCGCGTGTGATCGAGACCCAAAAGATGCAGCATGGTGGCATGGAAGTCGTGGACATGCACGCCGTTGGTGGCGACGGCATTGCCGTGGTCATCGCTCTCGCCGTAGCTGCAGCCGCCTTTGACGCCGCCACCGGCCATCCAGCAAGTGAAGGCTTGGGCGTGATGTTCGCGTCCTTTGGAGTCCTTCGACGTATTGAACGGAGTGCGGCCGAATTCTGTGGCCCACACAACGAGCGTGTCCTTCAGCATGCCGCGTTGCTTGAGGTCCTTGAGGAGTGCTGCGATGGGCTGGTCCACGTTCTTCGCGAGCGGACCATGCGTGGCCATGTCCCCATGCGCGTCCCAGTTTCCAGAGGCCCCTGTGTCAATCAGTTCGATGAAACGCACGCCACGCTCGGCAAGTCTGCGGGCGACAAGACACTGCCAGCCAAACCCTTTCGTACTTCCGCGCGGCAGGCCGTAGAGCGTGTGCGTGTCATCTGTTTCCTTGCTCAGGTCAAAGGCCTCTGGCGCAGCGGCCTGCATACCATAGGCGGTTTCAAAGGATTTGATGCGCGCCGCCAGTTGCCGGTCATTCCCACGGGCGAGCAGATGACGGCGGTTGAAGGCGGCACCTATGCCCAGTTCCATTTCCTGCAACTCTGCATCAGTCACCAGCGGCTTGATGTCCGGCACCGGCTCGGGGCCGGGCACCACGCGTGTGCCCTGATGGCAGCCGGGCAGGAAGTCAGCCGACCACACCTGGCCGCCCGCATAAGGCAGCGCAGGCGCGATGACCATGAAGCTCGGCAGGTTCGCATTCAGGGTGCCGAGACCGTAGCTTACCCATGAGCCCAGGCTCGGCCGGGTAAAGGTTACCGAGCCGGTGTGAATACCAAGCGTGGCCTGGGCGTGGTCCGCGTGATCATTGTACATCGAGCGGATGAGGCAGATGTCATCTGCACACCTGGCGACGTGGGGGAACATCTCGCTGATCCAGAGTCCGGACTGGCCGCGCTGCTTGAATTCCCAATCCGGCTTCTTGAAGAACTTCACCGCGCTTCGATTGGTGCTAGCGAAGGCTTCCAGCATCTTCTTCGGCACCTCATAAGGCTGGCCGTGATCGGCAAACAGGCGGGGCTTGTGGTCGAACGAATCCACATGCGAGACACCACCGCTCATGTGCAGAAAGATCACTCGCTTGGCTTTGGCGGCGAAGTGCGGCGGTTTCGGAACAAGCGGATCGTCCGCAGCGACGGCGTCACGTTTTGCCTCCGCAGCCAGCAACTCGGAAACGATGCCCGGCAACAGGAGCGAGCTACCGGCAAGTGAGTGGATGGCGGCGCGACGATTCATGGTCTAGTCGAGGTAGAGAAACTCATTGGCACCGAGCAGGGCACGCACAAGGCTGGGCCAGGCTTGCTCCGCTGGAAGGTTTTTGGTACCGAGCCGCGCACGGATCTGGGCGAGATAGTCGGTGGCCATGCGGACTTCATCGAGTTCGGGTGGCCGTGCATACAGAAGGCGAAAGGCACGATCCACGCGCGAGGCATCCTCGTCTGCCATCGTCATCAGGCGCGCTGTAAGCTGGGCCGCCTGATCATGGGCGAACTTGTCGTTCATCATGAAGAGCGACTGCAGCGGCGTGGTGCTGGGGTCGCGCACGGCAGTGCTTGAGTTTGTGTCCGCACCGTCGAAGAGGGCAAAGAAGGGATGCTTCCGCAGCCTTTGCTGCATCTGATAAACAGAGCGCCGGGGACTATCATAGACAGCGAAAAACTGCCGGTGCTGCGTGAAGCTCCAGGTGTGCGCAGGCGGGAATGGATGCGCGCCACCGGGCGTAAGATCGAGATCGCCGCTGACGAAGAGCATGGCATCGCGAATGGATTCAGCATCAAGGCGACGGCGCTCGGCATGCCACCACAGGGTGTTGTTGGGGTCCGCAGTGACCGCTTGCGGCACACGGCTGGAAAGCTGCCAAGTGTGTGAGAGCAGCATCAGGCGGTGCATCGCCTTGATCGACCATCCGCTTTGGATGAAGCGCTGAGTCATCCAGTCCAGCAGCTCGGGATGGGTCGGCAACTGGCCGCGAGTACCAAAATCGTTGGGTGTGGAGACGAGGCCGCGTCCAAAGTGATGCTGCCAGAGGCGGTTCACCATCACCCGCGCCGTGAGCGGGTTGGCAGGGTCGGCTATCCAGCGGGCCAATTCCAGGCGACCACTTCCGCGAGTGTTTTTTGGAAGCTGCTGGCCGCCGAGAACCTGCAAAAATCCCCTTGGCACTTCCTCGCCAAGGCGCTTTGGATCGCCCCGAACCTGCAAGCGCGTGTCGCCGCCTGTCGCTTCGCTCACGGCATACGCCAGCTCATAAGGAACGGTGTCCGTCACTTGCTTCAGGCGGGTCTTGGCCTCCGTGATTTTCTTGGTCGTCAATGTCATGGAGCCCTTCTTTTCCGCGCTGTCCGGCTGCTTTTCCAAACCGGCTTTCTCAGCCTCCAGTTTCTTCATTTCGGATTCAAGTCTGGCAATGTGTTCACGCCACGGTTTCGTGACGGCTTCGATCTCTGCCTTGGCCACGACCGGGACCAAGTTCGCCGGTCTATTTAAGCCTTCGCCGCCGGGATGAGGAAACGTCGTGCTGCTGAAAATGCCGTACAGCGCGTAGTAGTCGGCCTGCGGCACTGGATCGAACTTGTGATCGTGGCAGCGGGCACAGCTGACGGAGAGGCCGAGGAAGGACCGGCCTATGTTGTCGATGGCGTCATCAATGGTCAGATTCACCGGCCCCTTGCCACCGCCGAAACGTCGAGAAACGGCCAGATAACCAGTGGCAACCACATGATCGAAACCCTCATCATCTGATGAGGCTGGCAGCAGATCGCCCGCGATCTGTTCGCGGATGAACTGGTCGAAGGGCATGTCGGCATTAAAGGCCTGGATGACGTAGTTCCGGTACTTGAAGGCCTGGGGCACCGGATAGTCCGACGCGTTGCCGCAGGTGTCCGCGTAGCGCACCACATCCAGCCAATGGCGTCCCCAGCGCTCGCCATAATGGGGTGAGGCAAGGAGGCGTTCCACCAGATGAGCAAAAGCGTCTGTGGAAGGATCTGTGACGAAGGCCTCGACCTCATCGGGAGTGGGCGGCAGGCCGATCAAATCGAAACTAACGCGACGAATCAAAGTGCGCCGGTCCGCTTCAGGCACCGGCTCAACGCCTGCCTTTTCCATCTGGGCAAGAGTGAAAGCATCCACCTCGGTCCGCAGCCATGACGGGTCCGTGATTGACGGAAGAGCCGGCATCTTCACCGGTTGGAATGCCCAGTGCTTGCGGCCTTTGTCCAGATCGATGCTGGAAGCTGGCTTTACTGACGCGAGCTGGGCGGGCGGTGCAGTGCGGGGGTCGGGTGCTCCGCGCTTCACCCACTCCACAAGATCGGCCACCTGTGCTGGCGAAAGCGGTGCGTCCGGCGGCATGGTGAACTCCTTGTCCCAATAATGCACCCCCCGGATAAGCAGGCTGTCATCGGGGTTGCCGGGCAGGATTGCGGGGCCGGATTCACCTCCCTTGGCCCAGCCTTCGCGCGAATCCAGCAGCAGGCCACCTTTGGCCTTCCTGGCCTTGGCGCTATGGCATCCATAACAATGCTCGACCAGCAGCGGGCGAATACGGGACTCGAAAAACTCGAAGTCGTTGCTGCCAGTACTGGCGGCATAGGTCAGCGTTTCAGTTAGACACAAGCCCACCAAAAAGCTGCCCTGCATGAAGGCGCGCCAGGAGCGCTGAATCCAGGGCACCGGGCCATTGCAATGCGGATGAGATGGTGTCTGGAGGATGGCGGTCAATGGGTAAAACCTACGAAGGCAGCACCCGTGGTTTATCCAACTGGTTTTCAAACACGGCCTAGTGAATGGGCCAGACATGTGCCCATGGCACATGGTTCATCAGCATCAAGCCAAGCTGCGATAGCTATAGAAAAGGGCCGCAGTCGAGCTGAATCCCCTTCCCCTTCTGCCCACTGGACACACAGGCGGTGATCTAGGAGTTCCGGGCCATCACGATCACGGCCACTGAAGCGGATCGCCACGATCTGGCGTCCCACGAGTTTTTTGACAATCCGTGCATCTACCTGGTGGCATTTGTTTCGTTAAGCAGCGTGTGCAGCGTCTTGAGCAGCGTCTCTGCGGTGTAGGGCTTGGGAATGAAGTGTTTGACGCCCACATTGACAGCCTTGGCGACCATGCCGTTGGCGTTCAGTCCGCTTGCGGCGATGATGCGCACCTGCGGATTCATCCGCATGAGAACTTGGATGGTCGCCGGACCGTCCATGACGGGCATCATCATGTCGGTGAGCACGGCGGCGATCTCATGCCGGCGTACGCCATAGATGGCGGCAGCCTCGGCCCCGTCGGAAGCCAAGACAACGCGGTAGCCAAAGGCCTCCAATGTTTGCTGAGTGATCTGCCTGATGGAAGCCTCGTCGTCGATGACCAAGATGAGCTGACCCTGGCCACCGGGGAGCTCGACTTCCAGGTGGCCCATGTTGGCGGCACCCGGTTCTGTTTGAGCGGGCAGATAGACATGAAAGCGCGTGCCGACGCCGACCTCGCTGTAAACACGCAGAAACCCGCCATGACTTTTGATGATGGCGATGGTGGTGGAAAGGCCCAAGCCCGTTCCTTTGCCTAACTCTTTGGTGGTGAAGAAGGGTTCGAAGATACGCTCAATCACCTCCGGCGGCATGCCGGTGCCGGTGTCCTCCACCACGATGCGCACATGCGGCCCCGGCTTGGCCTCAATATTCATGCCGGCGTAGTGCTCGTCGAGCATCAGGTTGCTGGCGGCCAGGGATAACGTGCCGCCGTAGGGCATGGCATCACGGGCATTCACACAGAGATTGAGCAGCACCTGGTGGAGCTGGGTTGGATCTCCACGAACGATCCAAAGATCAGGTGGAATAATACTGCGCACCTGGATGTTTTTGAGGAAGGTTTCGTTGGCGAGTTTTTCGATTTCTGTGAGGAGGTGACCGGCCTGCACCTCTAACTGCTGGCTTTCCACACCGCGCGCGAAAGAGAGGACTTGCTTGACCATGTCCGCGCCGCGTTTGGAGCTGGTTTCGATGGTGTTGAGTACGCTCAGCCGCCGGGGGTCTTTTTCCTGTATCTTGAGCAGTTCGATGGACATCATGATCGGTGCCAGCACGTTGTTGAGGTCATGGGCGATGCCTCCGGCCAAGGTGCCGATGCTTTCCATGCGCTGGGCGCGCAGGAACTGCTGCTCAAGTTTTTTCCGCTCGGTGATGTCGGTGTTGATGGCGAGGATGGACTGCGGCTCCCCCTGATCATCACGCACCAATGTCCAACGTGCCTCGACTGCGACCAGTGCTCCAGCTTTGGTGCACTGCTGTAGTTCCCCCTGCCATTCTCCAGTGGTCAGGGTGGATTCTACGGGGATCAGATAGTCTTTGGTATTGTGATAGAACAGATCGATTGCCGAGCGGCCGATGGCCTCTGCTGCCGTCCAGCCATAGAGGCGCTCGGCGCTCTGGTTCCAGTAAAGGATGGTATGGTCGAGATTCCGCACCAGGATGGCGTCACGCGCCTTGTCGAGCAGAGATGCCTGCTCCCGGAGACGTGCATCGGATTTACGGCGTTCGAGTTCTGCATTGGCACGGGTGGCGAAAACTTGAAGGGTTGAACTGACGAACTCGGAATGTTCCAAGGGCTTCCGATGAAGGGCGAATAAAAACCCGGTCGTTTCACCGTCAGCATTCAGCAGCCGTCGGCCCACATAAGCTTCTGCACCGAGTTCTTTGAGTGCGGCAGCCTCCGGGAATTGTTCAGCAAGGCGCTCTGTCACGATGCAGTCGTTGCCGCTCATCAGAGCTTCGCACGGAGTGCCGGATATCTTATAGTCAAAATTTTTCACCAGGTCACCATCGATGACTGCGGCGATGGTTCGCGCAGTCAGCGGTTGGCCCGGCAGCAGACGGCTCACAAAAGCAGCCTGTGCGCCGAGTGCTTCCGCCATGTTAGTTGCGAGCTGATAAAAGAAGTTTTGATTGGTGCTGGCGGACACGCTGGCGGCCATTTTCTGAATGGCGACTTCCATGCGGCGGCGGTCGACCTGAGAGCGCAGGGTGCCGATGCCGAAGGCCAGGTCATCGGCCAGTTCACGCAGCAGTTGCATTTCGTTTACATGTGGCGTGTGTATTTTGCCTGTATAAAGAATGAGCACGCCAAAGGTGCGGGTCTGGTTCTTGAGCGGCAGTGCGACAATGCCCGCAAAGCCATGGGCCTTGGTCTTGTTGAGCCAGGGGGCGAAACTCGGCTCTTGGGACAGATCGGGAATGACCAGTGGTTTGCCACTGCGAATGACCCTGCCAGCAGGGCCTTGGCCGCTTGGTCCGTCCTCGGACCAACTGACTCGAAGATCGGTCAGGTATTCATGCCCTTCTCCAGAGTAGGCTTGTGGTTTGATGGTTTTTCCCGCGTCGTCCTGAGCGTAACCAACCCAAGCCAGCCGGAAGTCACCGACTTCGGTGGCGATGCGACAAATGTCACGAAGCAGAGAGGTTTCGCTTTCCGAGCGGATCAAGGCTTCATTGCAGCGGCTGAGAAGCTGCAGCGCACGGTTGCTGGCGATCAAAGCTAGATCGGCCTGTTTCTGTTCTGTGATGTCCTGAAACGCACCGTAGATCCGGACGATTTTACCCGCATTGTCTCGCATCGCTTCACCGATAGCTCGCACCCAGATTCTCCGCTGTCGGGCAGTGATCAATTCAACCTCGAAATCGAAGGGGGTGCCATCCGTAACGATTAATCGGACATGCTCTGACACTGCTTCACGATGCTCCGATGGATAATAGGCGATGGCCTCCTCCAAAGTCGGGGTGTTTCCGGGCTCTAGATCGTGAATGATGGCGGTTTCATCGCTCCAACTGAGTTTATTGTCCGCGAGGTCAATGCTCCAGCCGCCCAGCTTGGCGGCGCTGCCAGCGATGCGTAGCATGGTCTGGTTCTGCCGCAGCATTTCGTCTGCCTGCCGGCGTTTGGTGATGTCGCGTGAGATGCCCACCAGACCAATGATTTTACCCTGACTGTCCCGGTAGGGAGCTTTGGTGACGTGATAAATGCGGGCGACTCCTGCGGCGGTGAGGTCTTCTTCCGCCACCGTGATCTGACCGGAACGCATCACCTCGCGGTCACTTTCCATCATCGTGCGTGCGCCCTCAAGATCAAAAATTTCCGTGTCATCATGACCAAGAACCTCGGCCACCGGCTTGCCGACCAAGTGCGCCGCGCCTTCGTTGAAGAGCAGGTAGCGCCCCTGCAGGTCTTTCACAAAGACGGCGTCCGAGGTGCTATCCGCCACGGCCTGGAGCAGGTTGGCGGACCGGCGCGTTTCATCTTCTGCCAGCTTGCGCGCGGTGATGTCACGGCCAAAGCCCTGCATGCCGACCACGACGCCATCTCGAAAAATCGGGCTTTCCTGGATCTCCAGCACGATCCGGCCTCCGTTTTTCTGATGCACGGCGATATTGTAAAGCGGCAGGGGCTTGCCGTCCCTCAGCGCTTGATCGGTCTTCTCATGCACAGTGTCATTCTCAGGATCACCCGAAATCAGCAGCGTGTCATAGAGCTGCCCTAGCAACTCATTTGGCTCATAGCCCAGCACGGGGAGCGTGGAGGGTGAGAGGTATTCAAAGCGGTGATCTATGTCATGGATGTAAAAAATCACCTGCTCGCTGCCTTCGATCATGAGGCGGAAACGCTCCGCACTCTCACTCAGCGCTTCCTCCGCACGGATGCTCTGGGTCACGTCCCGCGCAGTGCCGGT
>NZ_JAQSEA010000244.1:6146-17833 GCF_029946185.1 Prosthecobacter sp. | reverse complement strand
CCAGCCGCCGTCGAAGCCCATGATCTTCTATCAAGAAACTGCCTGATATACGGAATTGAGTTTTGCTAACCTCTATAACGAAAAACGCCGGGGACGTAGCCGAAGGATTTTCTTGCGAGAATTGCGAGCACAAAAAAGACGGCCAGGTTTACCCCAGCCGCCCTTAAAGTTGTCCAGTTGCGCAGCAACTCGGCTACCCTTAGCCAATCACCTCAGGCCATTCCGTGTGGAACATCTGCCCTTCAGGCTTGTCCGTGCGCTCATAGGTATGAGCACCGAAGAAGTCACGCTGGGCCTGCAGCAGGTTTGCTGGCAGGCGGGCGGCGCGATAGCTGTCGTAGTAGCCAAGGCTGGCGCTAAACGCAGGAACAGGAATGCCGTTCAAGGTCGCAATACTGACCACTTCACGCCAATGCTGCTGCGTGTTGCTGAGCACGTCCTTGAAGAACGGATCCAGCATCAGGTTGGCCAGGCTGGCGTTCGTGCGGTAGGCGTCGGTGATGCGATTCAAGAAGCGGGCGCGGATGATGCAACCCCCGCGCCAGATGGCGGCGATGCCACCGAGGTCCAGCTTCCAGTCCTTCTTCTCACTCATCGTCTGGATGAGGTCCAGACCCTGCGCGTAACTGATGATCTTGGAGGCATAAAGGGCGTCGTGAACCTTCTTCACGAGTTCCTTCTTGTCCGTCGTGATGTTCGCGGTCGGTCCGGTCAGCTGGGTGCTGGCGGCCACGCGCTGCTTCTTCTGGGAGGAAAGAATGCGGGCTTCCACGGCGGCGTTGATTGTGCTGATCACCACTGCGTTTTCAGCCGCGTTCATCAGCGTCCACTGGCCCGTGCCTTTCTGGCCGGCCTTGTCCACGATGAGTTCCACGATGGACTTGCCGGTCTCAGGATCCTTCTGCTCCAGGGCCTTGCCGGAGATCTGGATGAGGTAGCTCTGCATGTCGCCTTCATTCCACTCGTTGAAGATGGCGGCCATCTCGTCGGTGGTGAATCCTGCGTGCTTGAAAATATTGTACGCTTCGCAGATCAGCTGCATGTCGCCGTACTCGATGCCGTTGTGGATCATCTTCACGTAGTGACCCGCACCGCCAGGGCCGATGTGGATGACGCAAGGCTCACCATCGACCTTCGCCGCGATGCTTTCAAAGATCGGCTTCATCACTTCCCAGGTGGAAGCGGGGCCACCAGGCATGATGGCAGGGCCTTTGCGCGCACCTTCTTCACCACCGGAAACACCCGCGCCGATGAAGCGCAGGCCTTTGCTGGCAAGGTAGGCGTCACGGCGCTCCGTCGTCTGATAGAAGCTGTTGCCGCCGTCGATCACGATATCATCCTTGTCGAGAAGGGGGATCAGCTGCTCAATCACTGCGTCCACCGCATCACGGTCCGAGTCCTTCACCGCAGTCGATTTCACCATGATGTGAATCTTGCGCGGCGTGGCGAGGCTCTGCACGAAGTCCTCAAGGGTGTGGCAGCCGACGAGAGCCTTGCCAGGATGTTTGGCAACGAACTCATCCGTCACGCTGGTCGTACGGTTATAAACGCTCACCTGGAAGCCGCGGCTTTCCACGTTGAGAACGAGGTTTTGGCCCATCACAGCGAGGCCGATCAATCCGAAGTCACTTTTTTTGCTCATATTTAGGGCCGCAGACATACCCCCCGGCCCTCATTTGGCAAAGGAGATTTTGCTCATGGCCTGCATGAGCCGGATTGATGGAAAACGCCACGACTTTAAAGTTGTGCCGTCCCCATGGCTTCGAGTATCCCTGAAATGCTGCCATTTCACCCCACATCCACATGACCTACCACGTTGCCAAAAACGGAGAGAAATCCGGCCCCTTTGAGAAGGAGGAGGTCTATCGACGTCTCGTGGCGGGTGAACTCAGCGGCTCCGATCTCGGCTGGCACGAAGGAATGGCCGAGTGGGAGCCTCTCTCAAAACTGCTTCCACCCCCGCAAGCTCAGCCTGTTTTTGCACCCTCAGGAGTTTTCGCCACAAACGCAGCCTCGCTGGCGCCTCCTCCTCAGGGCACCTCGGGGCTTGCGATCGCAAGTTTGGTCTGTGGCATTCTCGTTTTCCTCACCGTGGGGCTGGCCGGCCTGCCTGCGGTGATCACCGGCCATCTGGCCCTCTCAGGCATCAGAAAATCTGGCGGTGCTCTCGGTGGTCGTGGCATGGCGATTGCCGGACTGATCTTGGGCTATTTGGGGTTTGGACTGACCTTGATTGCCGTGCTTGCCTCGCTGGCGGTCCCGGCTTTCACCATGGTAAAGACGCAGGGGGATCAGATGAAAGTGGTGAGCAATGCCAAGCAGCTTGTCATTGCCATGAAACAGTACTCGGCAGACCATGATGGCAAATACCCGCCATCGATCGAAACGCTGTACGACGAGCAGATTATAGCGGACCGCAAGCTGCTTGAATTCCCAGGAGTGACGGATGTTCCCGGTCAGGGCTGGGACTACCGTGGCGCCGAGCTCACTGATTCCAGTGAAGGCAACGCCGTCGTGCTCGTCACCAAGAAAGCAGATCGCTCCAAAAGGAAGATCGTTGCCCACAACGACGGCTCGGTGAAGGTCGTCAAAGAAAGAGATGCACCATGAAGGCTGTGCATCAAGAGGTTGGCGATGGGTCGAATCAGCGATGTTTGAGGGGTGATGTTCCCAGCCGCCGGTGAAGGGGAGTTTGAATCAACCAAGCACCTCAAGGCACCGGCTGGCCCTTCGCTCCGATGCAGTACAGCGAATTCGCCGTGCGCACATAGATCCGCTTGTCGCCAATCGCAGGCACCGAATTGATCGGCCCATCGAGCTTGCTGGCGGCGATCTTTTCAAACTTCGGTCCCGCCTTGATCACAATGAGATCTCCCTGCTGGCTGGCGCAGAAAATCTTGCCATCGCCCGCGACCGGGCTGCTGAAGAACTTGGCGCTGCCCTGCGTGCCTTCGATGCGTTCCTCGTAGATGACCTTGCCAGTCTTGAACTCCACGCAGCGCATGATGCCGCCGTCGCCAAGGAGGTACATCTTGTCGCCAATGACCAGCGGGGTGGGGACATAGGGCAGGCCCTTGGGAATGTCGAAGGGCACTGGCACAGGCTTGCCGCTCTTGAGGTCGATTGCCGCGATCTCCTTCACACCGCCACCGGTGCCGAAGGTGCAAAAGTAGAAGTCATCGCTCAGCACGCCCGAGCCCAGGCTGCGTTGCTTGTAGCCGGGATTGTACTGCCAGTTGATCTCGCCTGTCTTGAGAGCGATCCCCATGACCCCGCTGGCATTGTTCGCGCAGATGAGTTCCTTTGCGCCGCCCTTCAAATCATGCACCACCGGCGTGGAGAAAGTGTTCAGGCAGTTCGGCAGCTCCCGCTTCCACACCTGCTTGCCGGTTTTGGCATCCAGCGCCACCACGCAGCTCTTCCATGTCTGCTGCTCAGGGACATCGGAGTAAACCTTGCCATCACGCTTCCAGTCAAATTCGCTGCGCACAATCATCAGCCCATCGACAACAATCGGCGAAATGCCCGTGCCGTGCTCATGAATGTAGTCCGCCACATGGTCATTGCGCCAGACCAGCTTGCCCGTGTGATCCAGCGCCAGCGCCTGGATGTTCGTGCCGCTGCTCCAGTTGATGTAGATGCGTTCGGCATCCACAAAGGCGGAACTGCTGGCAAAGGTGTTGTAGGTCTTGTGGATGGGGTGCGGTACAAACTCCTCCTCATGCCGCCACAGTTCCTTGCCGTCCTTGGCAGAAAAAGCGATCACCGCGCGGCGCGTCGTACTGCTTTCTGCCGTGACGATGACCATGTCCTTCCACAGCACCGGCGAAGACCAGCCTTTGCCCGTTTCCACCTTCCACAGCGTCGTGCTGTCATCCACCACCGCTGGCAAACCGGTGGTGTCAGCAAATCCGGTGCCGTTCGGACCGCGAAAGCGTGACCAGTCCGCAGCAGAGAGCACAGAGACAGAAAACAGCGTGATGAATGCGAGAGTAAATTTCATGCGAGCAAATAGAACGCGGGTGGAAGGAGAAAAATTGCCAGAACAGTCCGAACAGAAAAGGAGAATAGCAAAGGGTTGGGCGTGTGCAATAGACTGAGACCAAGGTCCTGCCCGCAGACAGCGCCCATCCTGAAGCGAGGGAAGAGAGCGGCTCTCTGTTCCCACTTAAAAATACCGGCAGCCTGCAGTGAGGTGTTCTCCACTCGTCACCCAACTTCGGCCCCCCCCCTTAGAACAACATGGGCTGATCATCCCGATCCGCAGCACCTTTACCACGGCGTTTGCGCGGTGCGGGTTCCTCGACTGGGGCAGCCACAACGACATCCTCAGGAACCGCTGCCGCCGGCACCACGGCCTCAATGCTAGAAGCAGGCTCAACCGCTGGCTCAACCGCTGGCTCATCCGCAGGCTCAACCGCAGGCTCAACCGCAGGCTCAACCGCTGGCTCAACCGCTGGCTCATCCGCAGGCTCAACCGCTGGCTCATCCGCAGGCTCAACCGCAGGCTCATCCACAGGCTCAACCACAGGCTCAACCTCAGGCTCAACCTCAGGCTCAACCGCAGGTTCGACCGTAGGCTCAACCACTGGCTCAACCACTGGCTCAACCACTGGCTCAACCACTGGCTCGGAGGGTGCGATGACATGTTTCGCGACCTCTGTTTCGATGGGCGCAGACGGTTTCTTTCTGAGAACCAAAGCGGAGTCCTTGGCCTCGACCTCTCCACCCTGTTGGAGCGGGGCGGCCGCTTCTTGAACCTTCGGCGCTTTCACCGCTTTTTTAGCCAAGGGTTTAGCCGTAACCTCTTCATTTCCAGCTGCTTTGCGCAAGCGGTGCCTAGCCACCCGCTTGGCCGTCAGGGCCTTGTTCTGGGCCACCGGGCTGTTGTGGCGTTTGAAGTTACGAAAGGACAGTTTCTCTTCCGTTTCAATGAGCCAGCCGATTTTTTCCAGCGCCAGCGCGAAACCTTTGCGCCCCACAATCTTATCGATGAACTCCCTCGTAACGCCTAAGTCGTTAGGGTTGATCCGGTTCAATTCCGCCCAGGACCACAGCCTCACCAGCTTTCCCACCACGGCGTCATCATCCATCCGTAACTGGGTGGCCATACTGCAAATCTCCGGCTTGTCCGGCGTGCAGACTTCGATCTTGATCCATGGGCGTCTCATATCGGCATGAGAATGCAGGACAGGGGAACTCAGGTCAAGGAAACCTTATTAACGTTACATTCTTACATTGTGAATAACTCGGCTGCGATGAATAGTGGAGCTTCGCAATGCATGACGCTCGGGTCTGTAGTTCCAGAATGGTCAAAACGAAACAGCCTGGCTGGGCGCTGAGTGGATTACGGCTCAGCTTCGAGCACCAACCGGAAGCCCAGAACGGCGGTGCGATGCATCCTCACGACGGGCTGGCGTGAATCCTAGCTGACTTGGCAGTGATGGTCTGGGCCAGGGCCATGGAGACGAGGCGGTCGGTGCGGTTCAAGCCTCACCCCCCATGCTGGGATACTGCTCTGCAAAGGGCAGCCAGGTGTCGAGCTTCAGCTTCGGCGCGTTCGAGCGGGTGATGTTCAGCGTCACCTGCAGCTCCACCAGAGCGCTGTCCACCTTGCTCTTGCTGATCGTCCCTGAAGGTGAAAGCGCCTTGCGCAGCTCTGCCGTGGTGCGTGGCTCGCTGCGGATCAGCTCAAAGGCACGCCGAGCCAGTGCGCTGCATTCGGAAACAGGCCGATGATGCGCCGGATAGTGGGCCTGCTGCAGATGCTCCATGCTCATCAGCACCGCGAGTCCGCCGGGCAGTTTGCCGTAGAAGATCTCGTCGGGGAACTCCGCCGGCAGTTCATTCTTCCAGGCCCAGACCGCCTCCACTTTTGCGCCCCATCCCGGTTTCCCGGGTTGTCTCCCCGGAAGATCCACCACATCCCACAGGCTGGGGAGGTCAGAGGTCTTTGAGCCAAAGATGAGGCAGGTCTTTACCTTCAAGACGAACTCGAAAGCTTGCTCGAAGGTTTTGATTTTGACAGGTCGCTTGGACTTCATGCGTGGCGGGTGCTGCGGTATATCTATGCCTCAGCCACGGAACAGCGCCTTCGTTAAAATGTCCGCTTTATGCGCCGGTCCACATCTCCCGCAGCAGCCGCAAGTTCTCCGCTTCCTCAAAGACCGCCCGCACGGGTATCTCAAACCCGGCGATGGCATCGCTGCACAGCAGGCCCTCGGTCTGCCGCTCTGCCGGGGGATAGACCTCTCCCGCCAGACGGTAGAGTTCCACGCTCTCGGTCACGGGGTCGATGATCCAGTACTTAGCCACGCCATGCAGCGCATAGTCCTGAAACTTGATGCCGCGATCTCGCGCTTCCGTGGAAGGAGAGAGCACTTCGACGATGAGATCAGGAATGGGAAACCTCAGCGTATCCGGGCCGGTGAGCCGCGCTTTCGTCAGGCCAAAGAACGAGATGTCCGGCTCATAGTCATTGCGCGGAAAGCTGGTCATGGCTTTCTGGCTGTGAACGACGCCGAGGTTTTTCAGACGGACATGGGCATCCATGACGCTAAACAAATGCTTGGTCGCCAGCAGATGCCGGTTCAGGGCCGGGGAGTGCATGATGACCTCGCCCTGAATGAACTCCCATTTTTGGTCTTCGAGAGTGATGTCCGCATAGAATTTCTCCCGCAGCTTTTGCTCGCGGACCATGGCCTTGTGCGCCTCTTCCAGCAGTTCAGGCAGAGCAGGGCTGTCCAGCAGGGATTGAAGAATGGCAGACTTCATGTCAGGAAGATGTGTCCAAATCACCGGATCGTAAAGTCGCGCCGAAAACTTCACCTTCGCTTCCATTCAATTCAGATTGCCACCTACCCCCGAAACAGCGCGCCGAGTTTCTTCCCCAAAATCAGCCCGGCACCGAGGATGGTCACAGCGAGGAAAATCATGGCCCAGACGCCGAGCGCAGAGGCTAAATTCGGGCCGCTGCCGAGGGCGAGCACGAGGGAATAGATCGCCTTGGTGATGGGGAAGTAGGTGGCCTGTTGCGCGAGGATCATGGAATCGCTCACTTCCAGCATGGCAAAGGAGAAGGCGAGCAGCGCACCCGCGACGAGGTTCGGTGCGACGAGGGGCAGGGTGATGCGCCACAGGGCTTTCTCCGGGCGGGCACCGAGGTTTTGCGCGGCTTCTTCCAGCGTGGGGCTCACTTGCTGGAAACCGGCGGCGGCCGACCGCACGACAAAAGGCAGGCGGCGCACCGCGTAGGCGATGACCAGCAGCAGCAGCGGATCTTCCCCCAGCATCAGCCAGTGGAAGGGCTGGCCCTCCCGCGTCATGGCCAGGTAGCCAAAGGCCATCACGATGCCCGGCACGGCCAGCGGCAGCATCGCCATGGCGTCAAGAAGCTGGCGGCCCCAGATGCGCGTGCGCACAGAAACATAGGCCACGCCGATGCCGAGGACGAGCGCCACCAGCATCGCCAGCGTGGAGTACTTCAAGCTGTTGGCGATGGATGACAGCGTGAGCTCATGCCCCAGCGCATCGCGGTAATGATCCAGCGTCAAGGAGTGTGGAATGACGGTGCCGTACCAGTCTTTGGAAAACGACAGCAGCACCACGCCGAGATGCGGTAGCACCGCGAGAAAGGTGACGCCCACAAAGAATGCGGTGCAGACCCAGCCGAGACCGGCGGGCAGCACGATCGTTTCACGGCCCGTGGTGGCACGTCCGCCGCCACCGGCATTGGAGCTGCCAAAGAGCAGCTTGCTCGTCAGGTAAAACAGCGTGCTGAAGACCAGCATCACCGCCACCAAGGCGTAGGGGAAGGGGTTCCCGCTCAGGTCATTGATGCTGCGGAAAATCTGCACCGCCGTGACGCGGTCATAGTCAAACAGCAGCGGCACGCCCATCTCCGTGAAGGCCCACACAAAGACGATGGTACCGCCCGCAAACACGCCGGGCATGATGAGCGGCAAGGTGATGCGGCAGAAGCGGCCCCACGCATTGCACCCCATGTTCGCCGCCGCTTCTTCCAGCGCCGGATCAAGGTTCGACAGCGCCGCCGCCGCATTGAGATATATGATGGGATACAGGTGCAGCACCTCCATGATGATGATGCCCAGCATGCGGTGCTGCCCGAGCCAGTCCGTCGGATGCAGCGCGTCCATCATTCCGAGATTGATGAGCAGGCTGTTCAGCGCGCCCGCCTGCCCAAGCATCGCCTTGATGCCGATGGCCCCCACAAACGGCGGCAGGATCATGGGGATGAGTACCAGCGAATTCATGAGCGCCCGCCCCGGAAAGGCAAAACGCACGTAGCACACCGCCAGCGGCAGGGCGATGCACAGCGCCCCCAGCGTCGTCCACACCGCGATGACAAACGAATTCCACAACCCCTGGCGATAGAGCGGATTGAGGAAAACCTCAGACACATATTCCAGCGTGAACTGATTGTCCGGCCCACGAAATGCCGACTCCAGAGCCGCCCAGATCGGGTAGGCAAAGAAGCACGCGAAGAACGCGGTCATCCCCAGAAAGATCAGCAGTGAGAGAGTTTTGGACATGGGGGGGAATCACGAAACGGTCAGTCCCACATGGACTGCCGCCGCTCTCTGCCGATTGTCTGCTGTGACGAAATCTGTCTGCTGAACGACGCGTGCACTGGCGATGTGAAGCGCATCGTTGGTGCGAATGAAAACCGGTGGCGTCACGAGAAGGCATTGTTCGAGCACCTTCACAAATTCCTGCTGCACAGCAGGCGTCTCGGTTTGGACGAGAATCCGTCCAGCTATGACATCTTCCTCAAAATCCTGAAACAGCAGTGCGGCGCTGCCGGGTTGAATAAGTCCCTCTGACTCACGGCGCAGAAAAACCGTGCGCAACTCATGCCGAGCCAGATGTGCTGTGTGAAGCGGTGCTTCCTGCAATGATCTGTTGCGGAAAGCCATGCTGTCCACCTCCCGCAAATAGAGCTTCACCAACGCGGATGTGTCCCAGTAGCTCATCACTCGTAGCCCCGCAGATCATCCATGACTTCTTGTAGCGTGGCACCTTGTCTGCCGGTTGAAAGCTGTTCGCTGCGTGAGGTCAGTCGCTTGTTCCATGCCTCCAGATTCAAATCACTCGGAGGTGTGAGATGTGTGGATTCACTTAGCTTGTCAGGCTGTTTAGTAATAAGTGAAGCAAGCATTTTTTCCCATGCTGTTCCAGACAATAACTGCACATCTATACCGCTGTCTTTACGATGGTTCCAACCTACTTCGTCAAATGCTTTCACAAGAGCATCATCAAATGCCTGATGCATGACTTCTTCGCACTTCTGGGTGAATAGCGCAGCTTCCCAAAGATCTATGCGCTTGGCCTCCGATTCAAGCGGTGCATGCCACCCATGCCGTTTCATGGAGGGTGCAGCCTGCACTTGTTGAATAGCCTGCTGCACCATGCTAGCCAGCACAGCCGCCTCAGAAGGCTCCAGGCTCTCAAGGGTGGCGTCTAGTTCCTGGGCGATGCTGCTCATAGCTTATTATTCCAACTTTGCGGGCCAGCGCAAGCCAAGATGCCTTCACTCGTCGTTCCGCGCCATCCGTCCAGCCTTGATGAATTGATTGCGAAAGGCGTCTCCCAACTCACGGGCCAGCCGTGTTTCCTGCACCTTGTCGCGAGCCGCTAGAATCTTGGCGATGTTGCCGGTGGCGGCTTCGTACTTCACTCGCGTGAGATCTTCCAGCACCTGGAGGGCGCGCTCGGGCATGCCGTGGTCGATGATGGTTTTCCAGGATTCGTGGAGTTCCACATGGGAGTCCACACAGATCACGCGCACGAGGAAGCGGATGGTGTTGAACAGCGCAGCGGTACGCTCAGGGTGGTAGGTAAAGGCCTGCGCCTTTTCAAAGGGCACCTCATGGCCATCGCTCATCCTCGCGATGTTTTCAGGCGTGTACAAATCATGCCGCACCGGCAGCCGGCGCAGCGCGTGGTGCAGCGGTCCGCCCGGCTCGCCCACGCGGTAGCTCCATAGCTTCTGCCCGGCATCGCCAAGCACGAACTCCATGAAGGCGGTGGCCAGTTCGGGATCGGGCGCACCCCGCAGCATGCCAATGGGATCGACACTGATCGAGGTGCCGCCCAGCGGCGCGATGAAACCCACGCGTGAGGTGCCATCGGCCTTGCGCACGTCCTCTTCAGCGGAGCGTCCGTAGAAGTCGATGCACATGCCTGCAGCAGCATCGCCTTTGGCCACTTCGAGGGGGATCTTGGTGGAGAAGTCGGTGAAGTAGCGCGCGTTCGCACTGATGCGCAGGATCAGGCGCAGGCCTTCGTTCCAGCCTTCCGCCACGGCCTGGGCTTCGAGCTGATCCGGGTCGAGTTTCGATTTCGGCTCCGCTTTGAGACGATCATGCGCGAGCTGCATCTGCTGCTGGATGAGCATTTCCAGCGCCTTCGTGACTGAACCGCTTTTGCCGGGATCGCTCAGGGCGATCTGCCCATAGTAGCGCGTGTCCGCGAGATTGTCCCAGGCCACGGGATCTTCAGGAATGCCGATGCGGCGCAGCACATCGCGATTGAAAACAATGCCGCTGCTGGAGAGGCAGGCCCCGCACCAGCGACCCTGCGAATCGCGGAAGGGCTCGCCGCTGAGTTTCTCGGGAATGCCCGCGTCGCTGAACCATTCCGGGTGCTTTTTCGCCAGCCCGCTGAGGCCGTTTTTTTCACCGTCGCCAGCCACCAGCGTGCCCGCCTTGGCCTGCTGTTCGAAGTCATACGCGCCACCGCCAAAGAACACATCCATGCCGGTGCCGACGTTCGAGGCGAGGTAGGCTTTGCGTGCGGCATCCTCGGGCGCGGCCTTCGGGTTCAAGCAGGCCTGCGCCACCGCAGGCGACCACGTTTGGTGCAGCTTCTTCTGCCAGTGCTGCTGGAAGGCCGCCATGGCCTCGGACTTGATCAGCATGGCAATCTCGGAGGTGCCGCCGGGCACGCGCCAGTCGATGAAGAGCGTTTGTCCCGTCGTCTGTTTCCAATGCGCAGCAAACGCATGCCCATACTCCTCGCGGATGCGGTCATGGTGAGGCGAGATGATGACCAGCCGTCGATCATAGCGCGCTGGTGCGGTGCTCTGCGCCGGTTTGAGCAGAAACGGACCCGCCAGCGTAACCGCCATCAACAGGCAGACCGCGAGTTCTTTGCGCCACTGCTGCACCCATGCGATCACGGCCTGAGTGCGTGGGTGCTGGAGAAGTGCGTTCATCGTCACAATTCGTCCCCCCCAATCTGCCTCTTCCTCCTCCTCACGGATGCCGGATCTGAAAGTGAGGAAGAGTAGGATGCCGGAATGCCCAGCCCGTCTCTCAGCGCACGGGAGCCGCAAAGGCGTACGAACGCGCTCATAGTCGGGCGGTTTGGCGAAGAGGCATGCAGGTGACATTGGGAGAACCGCGCGCCAAACACACCCAACCTACGACGGGCGTGCGACTCCGCCCGTAGGATGGGTGTGGCGACAGCCCGCCCGTCTGCGAGCGCGTGGCAAGCACCCCGGTCGACAATGCTCTCCAAAGCTCGGCGCCTTGTCCTAGATCCGCTACTGGGTGTTTCCCGACTCGCGCTATCCCATGGCGTCTTCGTCCTCCGACGGGCATGCGACTCGGCCCGTAGGATGGGTGTGGCGACAGCCCGCCCGTCTGCGAGCGCGTGGCAAGCAC
>NZ_JAQSEA010000244.1:0-6046 GCF_029946185.1 Prosthecobacter sp. | reverse complement strand
CCCGGTCGACAATGCTCTCCAAAGCTCGGCGCCTTGTCCTAGATCCGCTACTGGGCGTTTCCTGACTCGCGCTATCCCATGGCGTTTTCGTCCTCCTCCAGGATGCCAGCGTCGCAAGAGAGGAAGAGCCAGCCGCGCTGACATTCCGTATTCCGCATTCCACATTCCGCATTCGTAGCGCCATGATCGAGGACGAGTTCGAGTAGGAGGACGAGGACGACGTCTGAATACGCCGCAGCAGGGTTATGAAGAAAGGCGTCTTCATTTGCGCAAAATCACCACATCACCCATCGCTGCCATGGCACGCACTTCATCCTCACCGGGCAGGCGGATGTCCTGCGGGTTGGTCTCGCAGACTTTCATCTGCGGACCGCCCTGCACCTGGATGAGGTACTGCACCGTGGCGCCAAGGTAAGTCGTGTCGATGATGTGGCCGGGGAAGCGGTTCGGGGAATCCAGCACGCTGCTAAACGTCAGCGCCTCAGGCCGGATGCTCAGCATCACCGGCTGGCCGCTGGCAGGCTGCCAGGTGGCGTCGGTGCGGCCACGCAGCACGCCGAAGGCGGTTTCCACATCGTAGAATCCCACGCGGCTGCTTTCGCGCAGGGCGCGCCCTTCCACAAAATTCGTCTCGCCGATGAACTCGGCCACCATGCGTGTCGCGGGATTGAGGTAGATCTCGGGAGCCGCACCCACCTGGATCAGCTTGCCGGCGTCCATGATCGCCATGCGGTCGGCCATGCTCAGGGCTTCATCGCGGTCATGCGTGACGTAGATCGCCGTGAGTCCATGCTGCTTGACGATTTGGCGAATCTCCGTGCGCATTTCCAGACGCAGCTTGGCATCCAGATTGGACAGCGGTTCATCCAGCAGCAGGCACTTCGGGCGGACCACCAGCGCGCGCGCCAGTGCCACCCGCTGCTGCTGGCCACCGGAAAGCTGCTGGATCTTGCGGGAGCCGAGTCCGTCCAGCTTGACCTGCTCCAGCGCTTCAGACACACGGTGCTCGATCTCCCGACGCGGGCGTTTGCGCTCCTCCAGCCCGAAGGCCACGTTTTGCGCCACGTTCAGGTGCGGCCACAGCGCGTAGCTTTGAAACATCATGCCCGTGCCGCGCTTGTGCGCAGGCAGGCGCGTCACGTCCTCGTCATCAAACCAGATCTTGCCCGCATCCGGCGTGTAGAATCCCGCGATGTGGCGGAGCAGGGTGGTCTTGCCGCAGCCGCTGGGCCCCAGCAGGAAGAACAATTCCCCCGCAGCGACCTGCAGGTCCACGCTGCTCAGCACGACACTGCCGCTGAATCGTTTGGTGAGTTCCTGGATTGTGATCGTGACCATGCGGAATTTGCTACGGTTCTACTTGAGCCGCAGTACAATGGCAAGCTTCGCAGACATTCTCACGAGAACTCAACATCGCAGTTGCAAAGCCTGCGGCTCTGTCCAAAATGCACGTCCTCTCGCCAACCGGCAGCCACCCCAA
Source organism: Prosthecobacter sp. (assembly GCF_029946185.1). Classification (GTDB taxonomy): domain Bacteria; phylum Verrucomicrobiota; class Verrucomicrobiia; order Verrucomicrobiales; family Verrucomicrobiaceae; genus Prosthecobacter. The sequence continues at coordinate 4,566 of NZ_JAQSEA010000244.1, read as the reverse complement.
AGCGGCACCGCTGGAGAGAACGTCAAACCTAGGTCGGGCTGTAGTTCAGCCTGGTAGAACGCTTGCATGGGGTGCAAGAGGTCGTGAGTTCGAATCTCGCCAGCCCGACCACGGTTAACGACTGTTGCTGCAGGAGCAACCCAGCGCCGCAGCTTTATTTTCCTCAGGCCATCCCCGCCTGAAGTGCGCCATTCAAAGCCAGATGCTGAGAAAAACGACACCGCCTTGAGCAGTGCCGCGATCCGCCAACGGAAATGAGTTTTGCGAGGCGCTCTACTCGGGAACATGCCTGTTGGCTGAACTATGATGCCATTTGCATCGTCGTGGCATTCAAAGAAAACAGGCGGCACCTTGCGGCGCCGCCTGCTCAAGAGAGTCGGTTCTTGTCCTCTGCCTAGAACTTATACCCCAGGCGGACACTGACAAAGTGGGCCTCGAGATTATTGCGGAAGATCTGGTTCTGGTAGCTGAGCATGAGGCTCAACGCAGGATTAAACTCGAAGTTCACGCCGCCGCCGATGACCATGTAGTCCTGACCGGGAGACTGGTTGCCGCCGCTGGCGCTGAAGGGTGCGTTGAGGGCCTGCACGCTGGCGCCGTTGTTCTGCAGGTTCTGACGCTCGTAGCCGAGGCGCACCTGGGGGGTGATGTCTGCCCAGTTGGTCTGCAACTTCTTGGAGGCGGACCAGCCGACACGGGTGACGAGGGACTGAAAGGTCTGGCGGGCGTAGCTGAGCGCACCGACGCCACCGCCGGTCTCACTGTAACCGTCCACAGAGCCGTGCAGATAGTCGATGCCGGCAAAGGGGCCGGTGACGAAGGTGTTGTTCTGGAAGCGGAAGTTCCAGCCCGTGTTGTACTGCACGCTGTTGGTGTAGGCGTTGGTGCTGCCGGAGGCGGTGGGGAGGCCGAAACCGGGATTGCGTGAGGAGCCGAGGTCGTAGGCGCCAAAGCTGTAGAGCAGACTGCCCCAGAAGTTCTTACGCACATAGGAGACGTAGGTGGAGAGAGTCGGGCCTTCGAGGTCGAGGCTGCCGAGGCCGCCGGTGTAGGTCTGCGTGCTCTGCAGGAAGGTGGCGGCAAAGCCGACGGTGAGGCCGCGGGAAAGGTGCTTTTCAATGCCGACGCTGGAGGCCCAGGAGTCGATCTGCACGCCGGACTGGCTGCTGATGGGGCTGAGCTTCACGTTGCCGTAGTTCACGGTGGTGAAGATTTCCCATTCACGGCTGCGCTTGATGCGCCTGGCGATGGGGTTGTTCTCATCACCATCGCCCTGGCCCATCACCACGCCGTAGTCCAGGCTGGCGGAGATGCTGCCGTCTGACTCTTCTTCTTCTCCGCCGCCGGAGCGCAGATTGAAAAGGTGGCCATTGAGATCATTGGTGGCGGTTTGTCCTGCGGCAAGCAGGGCCTGGCCTCCGGCATTGGCAAAGGGGAGGCCGGATTGTGTGGCGGAGAGTTCCGGACGGTGATCGGTGATGCTGTAAATGCCGGTGCCCTGGTCAAAGCTGCCGGTGAAGCCGGAAGTCAGGCCGATCGCACTGTCATTGACGCTCAGCGTGCCGGTGATGCTGCCAGTTCCGCCGTTGAGGTTCACAAGCTGCCATTGGTCGCCGCCAGCAAAGCCGGTGAGGGTATTGGGATTGGCGATGACGAGTGTGCCGCCTGCGGTGGCATTGAGCGTGCCCACCAGGCTGAGTGTGTCTGCGGAGGTGGAAATGCCCGTATTGTTGCCGAGGCCTGCACCGGTGAAGACGTCCACCAGAATGGTGCTGGCGGCTCCCATGACCACGGAACCCAGGCCTGAGGTGCCAAGGGTCAGGACGGCGGCACCGGCGGCTGCACTGGGGTCTCCCACGCTGATGGCACCATTGGCCAGGATGGACTGGTCCAGGGCCATCTGCACGGTGCCTGCACCTGCCAGGGTGCCTGAGGCATCAATGGTGAGTGCTCCACCGCCCGCGAGGGTGACGCCGCTGTTCACGGAAAGCAGGCTGTTGATGGCGGTGGTGGTATTGACGGTGAGGGTCTGCGTGCCGGTGGTGGAGATGCCGGTGGAACTGTTCACTGTGAGGCTTTTGATGGTGAAGGCAGCATCGAGGTTGGTGTTGACCTGATTGGTCGCGCCGGTGGCGGCAAAGGTGACGTCATCAGCGGAGGTCGGCGTCAGCGGGGTGGTCGTGCCTGCGGCATCGCTGGCCCAGTTGTTGCCGCTCCAGTTGCCATTGGCTCCTCCCAGCCAGTGGGTGGCCGGCAGCCCCACAGAGTCTGCGGTGATGATGATGGAAAACAGCCGGATGCTACCGATGTCCTGAGAAAAGAAATCCTGCACTCCCAACTGCCAGAGACCATTGGCCAGTTCCCCATTGAATGTAGAGAGCGGATTGGCTGGCGAAAAGGTGCCGGTAAAGGGCGCACTGCTTGAAGTCAGCGAACTAATGCTCGTGGTACCGGTGTCGTCCAAGACCGTCTGAGCGAAGTTATTACCGCTGCCGCCGATACGGTTGATGATCAACACGGAGGTGGTGGCCGGCGAAATCAGGGAGATTTTCAGGTCATCCGTAAAGCTGTGGTCCAGACCGACGCCGGTGTTTCCTGCTAAAGTGGAAGGGACGCCATCAAAACGGAAGGTCACATGGGAGATGATGTCCGTGGCACCAAAGCCTGACACATTGATGGAAGCAAACGCTGGCGCACCCGGAATTGTACCAGACAGATCGCCGCCATCGGGGATGGCCACGGCAGGCCCGGTGTAGGAAAAGGTCAGCGTGGTGGAGGCCGTGGACAGGCTAGGGGCTGCCAGCAGAGCCAGAGCTGCACACGTACCTACTGCCATGCGGCGGGTGATGCGTGAGAAGAACTCAGATGGGGCAAATAGTGGATGTATAGGCATGAGGAGGAGCAGGTGGAGGCCATGGGAGTAACACAAAAAGGCAGCATAAATCGTTGATTTATAATGATATAAATCTGACTTTAACTTCTTATTCAGCTCTGAATCAAGTGCCTGGCCAAACACCTCAAACTGTAAATGACTGCGGACTGATTTGCCTTCTCTCGCGGGAAAGGCACATGAACCTGACGTCAATAAGCTCGAACTTCCTAAAGCAATATTTAAGACATAACAAGACAAAGATTAGGGATTTTTTCTCTGGGTTTGTAACAAAGAGCTTGGAATCACGTGTCATGTTTGACACGACAAACTGGGCTCTCACTCTCGCCCTCCGAGTCGGGGGGCGTCGTAAGGGCCGCTGCAGTGGTCTGGAGCGTGGAGGTTAAGACAAGTCTGCGCAGCATCACGGCGCGAGCGTCCTTCCTATCACCTCATGCCGCAGACGATTTCTTCGGCTCGCGGAAGAAGATCACAAAGACGACCAGCACGCTCACGGCGATCCACGCGGGCGTGGCCCAGATGGCGGACCAGTCGTGGGTGATGGCTCCATTCGGCGTGGCCAGTTTGTTCTGATCCATGAAATACCCGGCGAGGTAGGTGCCGACGAGCGAGCCAAAGCCCCAGAGGATGATGGCGATGAGGCCCTGCGCGGCTCCGCGTGTGCGCTCGCTGGCTTCGCTATCGACGTAGAGCTGTCCGGCGATGAAGAGGAAGTCGTAGCACACACCGTGCAGCAGGATGGCACCGAAGATGAGCACGGTGCCGCTGCTGGCTGCACTGGCGCTGAGCATGAAGTAGCGCACGACCCATGACAGGATGCCGAGGAAGATGGTCTTCTTGTAGCCGAGCTTTTTGAGCATCAGCGGCAGCAGCATCAGGAAGACGATGTCGGAGACCTGGGCCAGCGTCATCTTCTGCGCCATGTCCGCCCAGTTCAACTGCGTGAGGTAGGTGCCCATGTTCACGAAGTAGAAGTACAGCGGGATGCAGATGAGAAACATGCACAGGATGAAGATGGCAAAGGTGGGCTTCTTGAGCAGGGCAAGTGCATCCAGGCCGAGGACTTCGCTCAGCGGTACGTTCTGGCCTTTCTTCTTCGGCGGCGTGTGCGGCAGCGTTAGCGCGAACAGGCCAAACAGCAGCGAGGTGCCGCCAGCGACGTAGTATTGCAGCGCTGACTGCTCGGCTTTCAACTGACTGAGCACCACACCCCCGGCGATCCAGCCCACGGCGGAGAAAATCTTCACAAAGGGGAAGTCTTTCTTCGCGTCGGTCAGATGGGTCATGGAGATGGAATTGCCCAGCGCCAGTGTCGGCGCGTAGAGCGTGCAGTAGAGGATGAGCGTGGGATAGACGCTGCCAAAGGTCTTCAACTGCGGGATGTAGAACATCACCAGCCCTCCGGCGATGCCGAGCACCGCAATGATTTTCTCGGAGGCAAAAAAGCGGTCGGCGATCAAACCGACGATGAAGGGCGAGAGGATGGCACCCCACGCAAACGCACCATAAGTCGCGCCGATCTCGGTGCCGCTGAAGCCCAGTGTGCCGAGGTAGCTGCCCAGCGTCATGTACCAACAGCTCCAGATGAAGTACTGGAGAAACATGAAAATGGAGAGCTTGATCTTGAGGGTGGAGTGCATGGAGTGGTATATTGTGTAAGCTTATTTCATGCCATC
>NZ_JAQSEA010000243.1 GCF_029946185.1 Prosthecobacter sp. | reverse complement strand
AGGCTGCGAAGGCCGCGTCGAAGCAGGTTTTCCACAGCGGCCTGCAGTATCGCGGCCAGGAGCGCCCCGACCTCGGCGAGTGGGTCGTCACCGGTTACCAGTGCGATGTCGTCCCGGGCAAGGATGACTACAACGGCATGCTCTACGAAGAGCGCGGCCGCCGCATCCTCGCCCACACCGGCGAAAAGGTCATCATCGATCCGCAGGGCCAGCCTTGGGTCGTGGGCAAGCTGCCCATCCAGAATTTCCCCGCCGATCAATGGCACGACTACCGCGTCCTCGTTGAAGGAAACCACCACCAGCACTGGATCGACGGCGTGCAAACCGTGGACGTCATCGACCTCGACGAAAAAGGCCGTGCCCTCGAAGGCGTCATCGCCGTACAGGTCCATCGCGGCCCCGTCATGAAGATTCAATACAAAGACTTCCTAGTGAAGCACCTGCCTGACAATCTGCCACTCATCACTGCCGCCGAAGCCCCAGTTTCAACAGACGCCGTGAAAGTAGTGCCACAGGGCGGCGCACCGCAAAAGGCGACGAAGTAGAAACCTGATAGCTGAGCCTTGTCTCACCCAACAATCCGCCACGTCAGCTCCATGCCCATGCCTACCGGCAGCGGCGTCACCGGTCCTGCTGGCGTGTCCAGCAGCGTCATCTGCTGCGCCGCCTTCTTCATCGTGAAACGCTTCTCCGAAGCTGGGAATGCATAAAAACCCGGTCCATTGAGACATAGAAAACGCTCCAGCAGCGCCTGCCCCTCAGCCGTGCCGAGATCCACGCCCGCCTCCTCAAACGCCATGGCATAAAGCTGCGGCGCACAGCCTCCGGTGAAGCAGCCCGCTGCGCAGCCGCAGGCCGTAGCCTTGGTTGTATGTGGCGCACTGTCCGTGCCCGCAAAAAACTTCTTCTGCCCCAACTTCGTCACTGCATGTCGCAAGGCCGCGCGATCATCCTGAAATTTCACAATCGGCAGGCAGTACAGGTGGTACTTCAGCCCCTGAATCAGGTGCCCCAAGGTGTACAGCAAATGCTGCGGCGTGATCGTCGCCCCCACATGATCTGGTGCACTCGCCACAAACGCCGCCGCCGTGCGCGTGGTGATGTGCTCGCACACAATCCGCAGTTTGGGATGCGCCTCGATCAGACGTGGCATCCGCTCCGTATAAAACCGCGTCTCCGCATTCTGCTGCGCGTCGATATAGTCCGGACCGCTCAGTGCGTGCTGCTCGCCATGAATGCACAGCACAATGCCATGCTCCTCCATCGCCCTGAACACCTCACCGCCAATGAGATCATCCATCGGCATCCCATGCTCCGCATTCGTCGTCCCATGCGGCGGGTAATACTTGCACGCCTTGAGCACTCCCGTGACAGCCCCCTCGCGAATCATCTCCGCCGTGGTCTGCCGCGTCAGGTACAGCGGCACAATCAATTGCTCGAACCCATCCGCCCCCGCCGCCCTCAAATCTGCCGAGTAACTCTCAATCGACCACCCATCACTTTGCGCCGGCCCTGAAATCCGGGACACCGGCGGCTGCGTGTTTGGCATGGCCAGCGCACCTGCACAGCCCATGTCGAGGTGTGACTGTAAATACGAGCCCACCGCCGGGCCTTGGCGGAAATGCGTGTGAAGATCGAACCAGCGCGGGAGAGTGAGCGTCATGCTTCTCCGTTAGCTCGGGCCACCGCTGGATCAATCTTCGTTTTCAATCAGCGCTTGCGCCGTCCAGCTAGAACCAGCAGCCCCACTGCCAGCAGCAGCATGCGCGAAGGCTCTGGAACCACGTAGATAATGCCATTGGACATGAACTGATCCGTGGCAAAGAACCAGCCGTTGCCCAAGTTCGTCGGCACCACCAGATCGGCCACAGTGAAGGCTCCACTGAGGCCGTCGGCGTTGGCATTCAGGGTGGCCCAATCGACGATATTGAAGACATCGCCCCATGTAGGAGTATAGCCAGCGGCCAGTTCCACCTTGATCGTGCTGCCGGCATTCAGCCCGAGCGCGCCCGTAACCTTGATCGAGTCATACAGTCCGCCGGCGCCGCTGTCTTTAAACGCACTGACTTGAGCGGGCACCGTGGGATCGGCGGCATGACTGCTGGTTCCACTCAGCGTGAGAAGCGCGCGCGGACTGCTCTCACTCGCTCCGGTGGCCAGTGTGAGATTGGTAAACGTCAGAGTCCCGCTGCCGTCCCCTGCATTGGCAACCGCGCTGAGCGAGCCATCCGTAGAATTGCCCGGCTTCAAAATCGAACCCGCGCCGATGACCACCGTACCCGTCACGCTGCCGGTGCCGCTGAGCACCTGATTGCTCAGAGTCTGGGTGCCACCTGTGACGGCAGTGACATTGAGCGTGGCACCACTCTTCACCTCGATCCAAGGGCTTGAAGCCACGGCACCCGCACCGCTGAGGGCCAGGGTTCCAGCGGCCACGGTTGTCTTGCCCGTATAAGTGTTAGCCGCAGTCAAAGTCAGCGTGCCTGTGCCGTTCTTGGTCAGCCCTCCATCCGCCGTGGCACCCAGCGCGGAGTCATGCTCCAAACTGTCGGCGATGGTGATGTTAAAACCATTCGTGTCTATGACTGCCCCTCCAGCCTGCACCTTGGAGGTGAGGTTGGCTGAGTCTGGGATGAAGTTGGCGGCACCGTTGTTGTCCGTCGCCCTCAGCGTACCGCCATTGAAGCGCAGTTCAGCGAGACGGTTGCTGCCTGCGCTCGACGCGCCGCTTGAGGTGTTCATGGCAAAGCCACGGGTGGAAAGAACACCTGCATTGAGCGAGATCGTGCTGACGATGCTGGACACATTGCTTGCCGCTGAGTTGCCGCCGTTAAGATAGAAGTAACTGGAGCCGGAACTGGTCATGTTCAGCGTGCCGCCGTTCATGACCACATTTGCGGTGCCGTTTTCAGAAAGTCCATAGCTGCCCGAGGCCCACGTCACCGCACCCGTTCCACTGACCGTCAGCGTTGCAGAACCATTGTTGGCAAACCTCGTGGCACCGCCCATCGTCAGGCTGCCAGCAGAGACGTTCACTACCGAAGCAGTGCCCACCCCCTGTGCATAAAGAGCATTGTTAATCGTCAGCGCCCCGCCAGTCACATTGATGGTGCTGGTCTGGATGAAGGCGCGGTTGATGTTGTTAAAGACCACGGTGCCCGCGGAGACATTCATGGTGGCTCCGGTGTCCAGTTGCAGACCGTTGTTCCCATTCCCATCACCGTTGCCATTGTGGGTGACGTTGGCACCTTCAAAACTCAGAATGGTCCCCGCACCGCTGGCCACCAGCCCCTTCATGAACGACTCCGTGCCCGATTGAAACCGCAGAGCCCCACCGCTGTTCACCGTGACTGAGGCTACGTTAAACGTTCCGTCACTGTTGACTCTCACATCACTACCAGTTACCAGCAGCGTGCTGGCCACATTGGTCATGGAGAGACCGCCGGTGAAGTTCAGCGTGTTCGCTCCGCTGAGTGTCAAGGTGCCACCGAGCCCGCTGATCAGGCCGCTGTACGTGACCGTGCCACCCGTGTTGTTGACGATGTTCAATGTGCCCGCATTGATCGTGGTGGCTCCTGTATAGGTGTTCGCTCCGCTCACTGTCAGCGTGCCCAGTCCATTCTTCGTCAGGCCGCCATCCACCGTCGCGCCCAGCGCGCTGTCATGCTCAAGATTATCGGCAATGTTGATACTGAACCCGTTGGTGTCGATGACCGCCCCTCCCGCTTGCACTTTGGACGTGAGGTTGACGGAGTAGGGAATGAAGTTGGTGGCGCTGTTGTTGTCGGTCGCCTTCAGAGTGCCGCCATTGAAGCGCAGTTCGGCCAGCCGGTTGGTCGAATTCGCCCCGGGATTCATGGCGAAGCCCCGTGTGGAAAGCACCCCCGCATTGAAGGCGATGCTGCTGGTCACCGCAGTGTTGAATCCGGCCCCGTTGCCTCCATTCAGATAAAGGTAGGTGGTGCCGGAACTGGTCATGTTCAGCGTACCGCCGTTCATGATGATGCTTCCCGTGCCGTTCTCGGACAAGCCGGTGCCTCCGGCTCCCCAGGTGACCGCACCAGTGCCGCTCACGGTCAAAATCGCGGTGCCATTGTTGGCGAAGCGATTGCCCGCCGTCAGGCTCAGACTTCCGCCAGAAACATTGATGCGGGCAATGGCGCCGGGGAGCTGAGCGATGAGCGTGCTGTTTAAATTCATTGTGCCGCCGATGACATTGAGCGTCCCCGTCTGCATCCAGAACCGGCTCGGTGTCAGATCCACCGTACCCGCACTCACATTGAGCGTGCCGCCATTTAAAATTTCCAGGCTGTCCTGCTCCCCCGAACTCCCACCGCCAATGCCATTGACCGTCACGCTTGCTCCTTTGAAATTCAGCACGCTGCTCGCTCCATCCACTTTCAATCCGTTATTAAAAACCTGCGCACCTGACTCCATCCCCACAGTGCCGCTGCTGATCAGCACATCAGCAGCGATGGTGCTGCCTCCCACGAAACGAACATCCGCTCCCGTGGAGGTGATCTTGTTCGCCGTGGAGGCAAAGTTCAGCCCGCTGAACGTGATCACTCCTGAACCCGTAATGGACAGATCACTCGCCGCGCTGCTGAGAGCTGCGCCGAAGCTGATGCCTCCTCCGGTGGCATTGATGGAACTCGATGCCCCCAAAGAAACCGCCATGCTCAGCACCTCCAGGCTCGATGAATTGTTCGTCAGACTGCCGCTCAAAGTGAGTGCGTTGCCCGCTAGCGTAAATGCATCCGCTCCGGCATTGAACGTCAGGCCTGCAATCGAAAGACCGACGATGTCGTTGTTCAAAGTCGTCCCGCTCGCTCCGGCGCTGCCGAATGTCAGCAGATCACCACTGGCCGCTGGCAACAGATCCGTTGACCAGTTGGTATTGCCGGAGGTGTTGGTGTTCCAGGCAGCATCCACATCCCCCACCCAAAGCAGGGTGGCGGCGCGAAGTGGCGCAGGTGCTCCGCACAGGGCTGCACAGGCAAGAGCTACAAGGGCCGAAAAGGAGCCCTGACGAAGGAGAAACATTCTTATAGATTAAAGTTGGGGGAGACAGGACGTTGACTCAAACTGAGCCTTCTGCAACGCCTTCATGTCGGACGCATGAAGAGATGCGCTCGTTTTAATAACGAGATTGTCACACAGAGGTCAAAATGCCGTCGAAATTGAAGATTTGCCCACGCCACCCTCACCATGTCTTTATTCATGGGTGCTCGCCTGAGCAATAGCAGGCATGCGCCAGAGCAAGTCATCACGCGCCCTTCCTCTGCAGCAGTTTGGCGTGACATCATGTGGGGAATGTGGCAAACACATGGCAGCAAATGAACCGCTAAATCACACCCCGTTTCCACCCATGACAACGAACACGCTTTCCCGCCGCGCCTTTCTTGGCACCGCAGTCGCAGCCGCCACCGGCCTCACATTTCCCCGCCTTGCAACTGCCGCAGAGAAGCCCAGCTCCGTCTTCAATGGCGTGCGCATCGGCTGCATCACCTACAGCTACCGCAGCATGGCGAAGACGGTCGGGGAGACGCTCAAGGCGCTGCTCGATGACGGCCTTAGCGAGACCGAACTCATGGGTGGGCCGATCCAGGACTTCGCTGGCATCAAAGGCAAAGCCACCGACGCCGAGCGTGAGCAGCAGCTGACGAAGTGCCGTGAGCTGCGGAAGATGTACAACGACGCGGGAGTCAACATCCACATCCACAAGATGGGCTTCGGCCAGTCGAATGAGGAGATCGAGTTCAGCTTCCTCGTCGCCAAGGCGCTGGGCTGCACGGGCGTGACCACCGAGCGCAATGCCATCCTCGCCGCGCGCGTCGCTCCCTTTGCCGACAAGCACCAGATCTGGGTCGGGTTTCACAACCACACCAACAACCTCCCTGAGATGGACAAGTACGATGCCATTCTGGACCTCGGCCAGTACATCGGCTTCAACCTCGACATCGGCCACTACGTCGCCGGAACCAAGGGCAAGTCACCCATCCCCGTTCTGGAAAAGTATCACGACCGAATTGTAAACCTGCACTTGAAGGACCGCACCGCCGACGGCGGCAACGTGGCCTGGGGGCAGGGCCAAACCCCGATCAAGGAAGTGCTGCAGCTGATGAAAAAGGAAAAGTGGACCTTCCCCGCCGAGGTCGAGTTGGAATACAAAATCCCAGAGGGCTCCAACGCCGTCGCCGAGGTGAAGAAGTGCGTGGAGTATTGCAAAGAGGCGCTGGCGTAAGCTTGATTGCCATCCTCCTCTTCCTCCCGGCTGCTTTGGCTTCAGACTTCCTGATTCCGAGAGGAGGAGTCTGAGTAAGAGGAGGAGAAAGACCGTCAGGCGTTGCTCTGCATCCGGTCTCTGAACCGCTCCACTTTACACAAAGCTCTTGCTGATCTCCGCATGCGCCGCCGCCACCGCAGACTCACGCCCTCTAACCTTGGCGTAACGCACCGCAAAACTTCCCGGCTCCTCTGACCCCAAGAGCAAATGCCGCGCTTCACCCACCAGCGCGTCCATCCGCTCCTTCGTGATCGGCGGCTTCTCTTCCATCGCCTCATCCATCACCACCACCAGCTGCGAAAGCTGCCTCAGCCACGCAAACCGCTCATGCTCCATGAGCAGTTGCAGAAACTGCATCGGCGATTCGATGACATTCCCCTCCTTCTCATACGCAGCACGCTCAGCATTCATGAGCAGCTTGTGCAGGCTGAGGAACTGGTTGCGCAGGGCTGGCAGAGGGTGGTCGTTCATGGCCGTGCCATCATGCAGATTCACCGCCATCTATCCATGGTTAAACTGAGCTGCACCCGAAGAAAAGTCAGGCACCCTCACGGCACAGCGGAAGGAGTCCCCGCTTTCCACTCCCGGATCCTGTAGTCATAGACCAACGAAGGAATGCCTGCGCCGGGAGTCTCTTTGAGATCGGGTGGTGCCAGCCCAGGATGATCCATGACAAATGGCTGGGAGACATAATTTGTCAGGATCCAAGGCTGGCCGTGGAGACGCGACGTGGGAGGAGAAATCTTGGCAGGATCCACCAGTTTAGCAGCATAAACTTGACGATAGCTCGGATTCGCAGCCAGAAAATCCGACAGCAAACGCGTCGCTCGGGCTTCCGCTCTCCACAAGCCGGTATGCAACCAGCACGCCAGCATCAGAGCTGTGATCAACAAGCTGATAGCGGCCCTTCTCTGCCAATGCTGCCACAGGAGAGTGACGCCCCATCTCCAGTAAAGCGCGATCATACCCCCGCCGCCGAGGAGAAACAGAAACAAGGGATACCGCTTCCGTGAATCCAGCGAATATCCTCCACCAGGGACATAGATCAGACTGGCCAGCAGGAACAAAATCAACAGGGTCATTATCACTCTTTTGGCCTGCACCTTGTCGACCTCCCCGCCCCCGTTCGAAACCACAGGAATCATCCATAGCGCGGCCACTCCGCCCACCACGCAAAAGCCCAGGCCAAACCATCCCCAGGGCCATTCGCTGGCGGCAATCTGCCATAGAGCCGTGCTGGGAAAAGGGTCCCAGATGTCCAGCCATCGCCAGAGATTCGCAAGCGGACTCAGCACAGACGGCCAATGGAAATGAGGCTCCATGTAGAGGAGGTGGTCTTTCGGTTTCCAGATTACGTAAGCGGCAAGATACAGGCAGGCTATCAACGGAGGAAACCAGCGAATGGACGGGTTCAACCAAGTCCTCCAATGCTCCGGTTCTGGAGACAGCAGCCACGCCGCTCCGGCCACAAACGCGAAGGCGAAGAGCAAATGCTCATGGACCAGCAGCGAAGCCGCTAAAATCAGCACCCAAGCCAACCAGGCCCACTTTGGAATGGACTGGATTCGCAAAAACATCCAGATGGACGCCCACAGAACCAGTGAACTCAGAACGTAGGGCAAGGCAGACGTCCAGGTAAGCGCTTGGAATCCGAAAGGCGAACAAGCGGCAATGAGCGCCAGCAGCAGCGCGTCTTCCTGTCTTCCGCATAGGCGGCGGAAAACCAGGTAGAAAAACTGGCAGGTCAGGATATGCAAACCAATGGCGAGAAGCCCAGGGAGCCACGGTCCACCATTCAGGACCCATCCGACCAAGCCATGTTGCAATACCCGCCAGACCCCTCTTTCGTAGAAGGCATTCTCCAGATACGCGGCTCCTCCCAGCCGCGCCATCTGTGACAAAGGATAGTCATCAATGGCCCAGACATACCGCTGCAGTAAAGGAAGATAAGACAACAGCCCCAGCCACGCTATCAGCAGCATCGGCCACCCATTGGGGCCTCGCACAGGTGAAGCAGCAACTCCCCCCGGCAGTCCTCGATGCTGGTCGGCGGTGCCGGTTGTCATAGCGTAAGATTGAGGGATGAAAGCCGGTTAGCTCGGACGATCAACGCGTGCTGGGACGAGCATCACCAGCGGACAAGCCGGGGGACGCCGCCGCCCTCCTCTCATCTCCGTTCCCGCGCTTTGAGACTTGGCACATGGTTAGGTAGAGAGGAAGGGTGAAGCCAGCAGTTTGGTGCGTCCCGTTAGGAGTGATACTCCTGAAGCGCCCGCACCTGCACCTCTGTGCCCTGCAATGACTTGATCGCCCGCAGCGCGGCATCGGCACCGCGCAGCGTGGTCATGATCGGAATGCGGTTCTGCATCGAGGCGGTGCGGATCTTGATTTCATCCTCACGCGGATTTTTGCCGCTCGGGGTGTTGATGACAAGGGCCATGTCCTTGTTCTTCATCAAATCGATGACGTTCGGGCGCTGGCCGCTGGCGAGCTTGGGGAGGATTTGAACCGGGATGCCCGCGTCACTGATGACACCGCCGGTGCCGCTGGTGGCATAGAGAGTGAAGCCGAGATCGGCGTAGCCTTTGGCGATTTTCACCACGTTGGGGCGGTCAGTTTCCTTGACGCTGATGAAGACATTGCCCTTGGTCGGCAGTGTACCACCGGCTGCCATCTGGCTCTTGGCGAAGGCCATGCCGAGGTCGTAGTCGATGCCCATGACTTCGCCGGTGCTCTTCATTTCCGGGCCAAGAATGATGTCCACGCCGGCGAACTTGCTGAAGGGGAAGACAGCTTCTTTGACGCTGTGGTGCTTCGGAATCACTTCCTCGGTGAAGCCAAGTTCCTTCAAGGTCATGCCCGCCATGATCTTGGCGGCGAGCTTCGGCAGCGGAATGCCAATGGCTTTGCTCACAAACGGCGCGGTGCGGGAGGCACGTGGGTTGACTTCGATCACATAGAGATCATCGCCCTTCACAGCGAGCTGCATGTTCATCAAGCCGCGCACGCCGAGTGCCTTGGCCAGTTTCTTCGCAGCTTCGCGAATGCGGTCCTGCATCTCCTTGCTGAGGCTGAAGGGCGGGATGACGCAGGCACTGTCGCCCGAATGAATGCCCGCCTCTTCGATGTGCTCCATGATGGCACCGATGACGGTGGTTTCACCATCGCTGATGCAGTCGACATCCACCTCGGTGGCGTCTTCGAGGAAGCGGTCCACCAGCACCGGGCGGTCCGGCGTGGCCTCGACGGCGTTCTTCATGTATTGGGTCAACTCAGCGTCGCTGTAAACGATCTGCATGGCACGACCACCGAGCACGAAGCTGGGGCGCATGAGGCTCGGGTAACCAATCGTCGCAGTGATGGCCAGGGCCTCCTCCAGCGAGGTCGCAGTACCGCTAGGGGCCTGGAGCAACCCGAGATCGTCGAGCAGCTTGGCGAACAGCTTGCGGTCTTCAGCGAGTTCGATGTTCTTCGGCGAGGTGCCAATGATGCGGACGCCGTTTTCTTCCAGGCCTTTGGCAAGGTTCAGCGGGGTCTGCCCACCGAACTGCACGATGACGCCGAGCACCTGATCGTGGCGGTTTTCGCGCTCATAGATGTTCAGCACATCCTCCAGCGTGAGCGGCTCAAAGTAGAGCTTGTCGCTGGTGTCGTAGTCGGTGGAGACAGTCTCAGGATTCGAGTTCACCATGATGGTCTCATAGCCCATCTCACGCAGGGCGAAGCTGGCATGCACGCAACAGTAGTCAAACTCAATGCCCTGACCAATGCGGTTCGGCCCGCCACCGAGGATCATGACTTTCTTGCGGTCATTGTCCCGCACTTCGTCCTCGATGCCGTAGGTGCTGTAGTAGTAGGGCGTGTAGGCCTCAAACTCAGCCGCGCAGGTGTCCACGAGGCGGTAGGTAGGGACCACTCCATACTTGATGCGACCATCACGGATGCATTTTTCCGTCGTGCCAAACGCATGTGCGATTTGCTTGTCAGAGAAGCCCATGCGCTTCCATTTGCGCATAGCGGCAACAAGAACTTCGGCCTTCTTTTCTTCAGTGCGCTCAGCTTCTGGAATCTGGCTGATCAAAGCCTCGGCAGACTGGCTGGGGATGAGCAGATCTTCCTGCACAATCTGATCGATCTGCCTCAAGAACCACCGGTCAATCTTCGTCAGTTCAAACACCTTCTCGACATCCCACCCTTTCGCAAAAGCCTGGCCGAGGAAGAAAATGCGTTCGGCATTCGGCACCGTGAGCTTCGAGGTCAGCGTCTCATCATCCACTTCCTTGTCAGCACCATCACCGATCAAACCAAAGCGTTTGATTTCCAGACTGCGCAGCGCCTTCTGCAAGGACTCCTTGAACGTGCGGCCAATGGCCATGGCCTCGCCCACAGACTTCATCTGCGTGGTCAGTGTCTCATTGGCACCGGGGAATTTTTCAAAGGTAAAGCGCGGCACCTTGGTCACCACGTAGTCGATGGACGGCTCGAATGAAGCAGGCGTCTCACGGGTGATGTCATTTTTCAGTTCATCCAGCGTGTACCCCACAGCCAGCTTGGCAGCGATCTTCGCGATGGGGAAGCCGGTGGCCTTGGACGCGAGCGCGGAGCTGCGGCTGACGCGCGGATTCATCTCAATGACGATCATGCGGCCCGTGTCCGGATGCACGGCGAACTGGATGTTTGAGCCACCCGTTTCCACGCCGATCTCGCGGATGCAGGCGAAGGAGAAATCACGCATGATCTGATACTCGCGATCCGTGAGCGTCTGGATCGGAGCCACGGTGATCGAGTCACCCGTGTGCACACCCATGGGGTCGAGGTTTTCGATGGAGCAAATGATCACGCAGTTGTCCGCCTT
This sequence comes from Prosthecobacter sp., assembly GCF_029946185.1. Taxonomy (GTDB): domain Bacteria; phylum Verrucomicrobiota; class Verrucomicrobiia; order Verrucomicrobiales; family Verrucomicrobiaceae; genus Prosthecobacter. The sequence goes on along the minus strand of NZ_JAQSEA010000243.1, from coordinate 6,751 downwards.
GTCGCGCATGACCTCCATTTCGAACTCCTTCCAGCCAAGGAGGGACTCCTCAATGAGCACTTCCGTCACAGGCGAGAGATCGAGGCCGCCAGCCGTGATGGTTTCAAATTCTTCCTTGTTGTAAGCGATGCCGCCGCCGGTGCCACCCAGCGTGTAGGCGGGGCGGATGATGAGCGGCATGGTGCCGATCTGCTCCGCAATCACGCGGGCCTCTTCAATCGTGTGAGCGACGCCGGACTGCGGCAGATCGAGCCCGATCTTGAGCATGGCGTTCTTGAACAGCAGTCGGTCCTCGCCCTTCTCAATGGCGTCCGGCTTCGCGCCAATCATGCGCACGCCATGCTTTTCCAAAATGCCTGCGCGGTGCAGGGACATGGCGCAGTTCAGCGCGGTCTGGCCACCGAGCGTCGGCAGCAGCACATCCGGCTTTTCCTTGATGATGATCTTCTCGACCATCTCCGGTGTGATGGGCTCGATGTAGGTGCGGAAAGCGAACTCCGGATCCGTCATGATCGTGGCCGGATTGGAGTTGATCAGCACCACTTCATATCCTTCTTCGCGCAGAGCCTTGCAGGCCTGGACGCCGGAGTAGTCAAATTCACAGCCCTGACCGATGACGATGGGGCCGGAGCCGATGACGAGGATGCGATGGATGGTGGTGTCTTTGGGCATGGGGGAGGGAAAATGACGAGATCCGAATATGGAATGACGAATGTCGGAGGGTTGGGAAGATGAAAGCGTATGATTTTGTCGCTTTCGGGTGCCGAGAGGTGGTCGCCGCATCCATATGCTGCGCCACGCGGGGCCAGAAAGCCCGGCATCTTGCACAGTCGATGCGATGCGTCAAACGCAGGGGTAGAAAAGACATGAAATAGCTCCCCACGGGATGGCCTATTTCACCGGTTTTTCGCTCAGCGGCTCAATTTACGGAAATTTTGACTCCAATATCCTTGTAAGCCGCAGTCATTTCCTGTGCGATTTGTGAATAACTTCGTCCTTCGAGCAGGATTTCCAGATGTTTGAACGGCGCGGTTTCGGCCTTCATGTCCGGAGGCGGGAAGTTCGTCGGGTAGCTGAAGCGGCCGCCGTCCATGTGCTTGACGCGGGGATCCTTGAAAAAAGTGCGCAGGGATTCGGTGTCGCCATAGACGGCGTCCATGAATTTGATGAAGCGCGTGCCTTTTTATCGCCATCAAGGTGGCAGAAGAAATACACCGCGAGCACGGACCGGAAGTAGAGCTCCCCCATCTTTCGATTGGTGGTGTTGGCGATGCCCGCCCAGGTGGCGCGGTTCATCGTTAGGTGCTCTTCCAGATTGCCGATTTCGAGGGCGTACCCGCGCTTCTGCATCTCGGTAATATGGTCACGCAGGCCCTTCTGATGGGCATCGGCGCGGAACTTGCCAGCGTTGTAGGGCAGCATCTCGGTGTATTCAGCCGTGCCCTCAATGACCCACACCGGCAGAAAGGTGAGGTAGGCGTCCATCACCTGATGGGTGATCTCATGGATCAAGGTGCCACCGTCGTAATTGTCATCCTTGGCGTAGGTTTTGCCCAGCAGCTTGAGGCCGATGCTGGGAAACGGCACGCGGAAGATTTTGTCACCGCTCATGTACACACCCCCGGAGTTTTCGGGACCACCCGCAGCGATGTAATCCTTCCGTGTCTCGTACAATTCAGCCTGGTAGCGCTCGAACCCCTCAGGCGGACGGCAGACCACCCCCCATGGCAATGACGAGACGAGAGACTTCGTAGCCTCAAAGGTCCGTGCCACTTCCTTCATCACACTGCCGGCCAGTTTGGCCTGTGACGTGAACTCAAAACCCTCGGAGCGGTACACGCACTTCCGCGCCGCCGGATTCTCCTCAACCACCTGAATTTCAATGGACTTGGTCGGCACCACCACATTTTCCGGCCAGGTGCGTTTCTCGACGGGAATCCGGTTCAAAGCGGGGGCGGTCACGGCAGGCTCGGCCCCCTGTGCGGTGGCTGGAGCAGGCGCTCCGGACAGGCTCTTCACAAAGGCCTTATCTTCGGCACACAGGCGGCCGAGCGGCAACTGGTGCACTTTCCCATCCGCCATCCTCAAGGTGACGCTCTCGTCTGTGGCGCTGACGAAGGCGGCCCGGATGACCCGTCCTTGCGCATCCTTCCACGGGCGATAAACGGTTTCATCAGCCGCCTCGACAAGAGCGATCGTACAACACATGGACAGAATGATCCGGGAGGGACGGAAGCTCATGCCGGATTTATACAATGCCGCATGTTGATCTTGCAAATGCTTCCTGTTTGAAAGGAGGGAAAGGCTGTAATGGTGGACGGGACCGGATCATAGGATCGGGTTCTTTTTTTAAATTCGTCCCCCTCATGTGTGGTTTTCTCGGATGGTTTCGTCTGCCCAACACGCCATGGCGTGAGGAAGAGCGTGCCTTGCGCAGGCAGTCGCTGCAGATGATCGTGCATCGCGGTCCGGATGACGGGGCGGAGGCGGAAGGCGCAAATTGGTGGATGGGATTCCAGCGGCTTTCGATTTTGGATTTGAGTGATCACGGCCGGCAACCCATGTCGTTTGGCGGCGGAAGATTCACGCTCACCTTCAACGGCGAAATTTACAATTTCCGCGAACTGCGCGCAATCCTCGGAGAGGTGAATCTGCCATCTTCAGGCGATACGGCCGTGCTGGGGGCTCTGCTTGAACGTGCGCCGGTTGATGATGTGCTAAAAGGGCTGCGCGGCATGTTTGCAATCGCATGGCGGGATGCAGAAGCAGGATCGGTGGTGCTCGCGCGAGACCACTTTGGTATCAAGCCGCTGTATTATCGCATCAGCAGTGCCGGAGAGCTGGTTTACGGTTCTGAACTGCGTGCGCTGCGGAAGCTGGGCGGTAAAGGCCAGGTTTCACGCATTGCCCTGGCACAGTATTTTCAGCGTGGTGCGGTGCAGAGTCCGGAGACGATGTTTGAAGATGTGCACTGCCTGCCGCCGGGGCACCTGCTTCTATGGCGTGGTGGCAAGGCGGAGGTCAGACGCTGGTTTCAGCCTTCCTGGCCCGGACGCGATGCGTGGGTGCATGACGCGGCGGAGCAGAAGCGCATGGTGCGTGAGGGCGTGCTGGAAAGCGTGAAGGCCCATCTGGTCTCAGACGTGCCCGTGGGCGTGTTCTTGAGCGGGGGACTGGATTCAACCCTCTTAGTGGCCTGCATGAGGGAGGCGGGCCAGAAAAGCATCAAGGCGTTTTCCATTGGCTACGAAGAAAACGCCGGGGTGCCGGACGAGACCGACGCAGCGCAGCGCACGGCGAAGTTTTTCGGCTGCGAGTTCGAGCGCGAACGACTGACGGCTGCCGCACTGGAGTCGAGTTTGGACGGCTATTTTGATCAAATGGACCAGCCGACGGGTGATGCGCTGAACACATGGCTTGTGTCGCGCCTGGCTTCCGGGAAGGTCAAAGTGACGCTCAGCGGACTGGGTGCTGACGAGTGGTGGGCAGGCTACAATTACCACCGCCTCATCGCTGTCGCGGCGAAGTCGCCCCTGCTGGCAGCGGGCAGGCTGGCACGCGCTGCAGATTCGATGCTGCCGCAGCGCGCGCGAGGCCACAGGGCTTGGAAATTGCTCTTTTACGCACTCGGCGGTGCCGGACGCAATGTGCGCGAATGGCAGTCCTTTGGACGCTCCATCATGCCGTCCGGCCAAGTGGCACGACTTCTGCACGGAGACTTCAAAATGTCTTCCTCTCCGGTATTCGAACCGCAGTCCCCTGACTCATGGCTTCATGAACTGCTTCTGCGCGAAACAGAAACATATCTGGCCAACACCCTGCTGCGGGACAATGACGTGATGAGCATGGCTCACTCGCTGGAACTGCGAGTGCCGCTCGTGGACAAGGAAATCTTTGCGCTGGCAGGAAGGCTGCCGCCGGAGAGCAAACTGGACACGCTGGGTGGCAAGCGTGTGCTGCGCGAGGCCTTTCGCAGTCTGCTGCCGCCGCAGATTTATGATGATCGTCAGAAGAAGACCTTCACCCTGCCGCTGATGAAATGGATGCGGCTGCCGAAATGGCAGGAACGCATCCGCGACACGCTGGGATCACAGCGCTGCCGTGACCGTGGTTGGGTGGATGAGGCGCAGAAGGTGGAAATTTGTGAAAAATATTTCAGTGGCAGACTGGACTCCACGGCAGCATGGCCATTGAGTCAGCGCGTTTGGATGCTATACGTGCTGGAGGAATGGGCGCGACGACACTACGACGAAACGAGGGAACTCCAATGACACCTGCTATTTTGCAGGTGTTTAACCGCTACCTTTCTCCTGGCGGCGAGGAGATGAGCGTGGACCGCATCTTCAATCATCTGAGTGGAGAACACGCCATGTCACGGTGCTTCTTCGAGAGCGCGGACTGGAAAGGCGAAGGCGCTCCAAGCGCTGCCGGGCAGGTGAAAAGGCTCTTTTACAACAAAGAATCGCGCGCACGCTTCGAGGCTGCCCTGGACTCCAGCGGCGCAGACGTCGCCTTGTTTCACAACATCTTCCCGGTCGGCTCGCCATCGTTGTATCATGCCGCTCTGCAGCGTCGTCTTCCTGTCGTGCAGTACCTGCATAATTATCGCCCGTTTTCAGTCAGCGGCACGCTGCATGTGGACGGCAAGGTGGTGCAGGACGCACTCTACGGCAGCTACTGGAAAGAGGTGCTCTCCGGCGCATGGCAGGGGTCGGTGGTAAAGAGCGCCCTCTTCGCGGTCATGCTAAAGGCCCTGCAACGCAGCGGCTGGCTGAAGAGTGTGAAGGCGTGGATCGCCATTTCAGATTTCATGCGCCAGAGATTAGTCAGCACCGGAGCGCTGCCTGAGTCGCGTGTTCACACGCTGCGTCATGCCTGGGATGCGATGCCGCAGCCGCCTGTGGCGGAGGATGCGGGCTACTACCTGTTCATTGGCCGTCTGGTCGAAACCAAAGGCGTCATTCCACTGCTCGATGCCTGGGACGAACTGCGTGCGCAACTCGGCAAAAAGACCCCCTTGCTTCACATCGCCGGAGAGGGCCCGCTCAGCGATGCCGTGCAGCAGCGCGTGCGCACCAATCCCTACATCGGCCAGCTCGGCCACACAGGCGGGGAAACCAAGCGCGAGGCGCTGCGGCGCTGCCGCGCGGTGATCGTTCCTTCAACGTGGTGGGAGCCCCTCGGCCTCGTGGTCTATGAAGCGTATGATTATGGCAAACCTGTGCTCGCCGCAAAATCAGGCGGCTTAACTGAGATCATCCAGCATGGCGTCACCGGTTTGCAGCATGAGCCGGGGGACGTTGGCGGCATCGTCCAAGATGTGCTGGCGATGGAGGCCACACCTGCCACCCAACGTCTCGTCCTTGGCAGCGCCGGACGTCAGTGGCTGCTGCGGGAGGCAAGCCCGCAGGCCTGGCTACAACGCTTCGAGGAGATCTTGGCCGAAGCAGTCAGAAGCTAGCCGAGGGAGGTTGGGGAGGTTTTGCCAGAGCGCGAATTGAGGGCAATTGCTCGTCCCGCAGCTTCGCACCCGTCATCCGGCAAACAACCGTCAACAACTCGGTTTCCCCTCACTGCATGATCGTCACTCGTGCGCCGACATGTGTATGCTGAAAAATCGTCTCAGCCATGTCCCGTGGCAGGCGGATGCAGCCATGCGAAGCCGGAGATCCGGGATGGGGGATCGCCCCCGCATGCAGGCCGACACCATAACCCGTAATCCGCATCCAGTAAGGCATCCTCGCTCCCAGGAAACGACCTCCAGGAGGGATCCTCGACACACCAGCGGTCGCGTTACTGTTCACCACATCGCCATTGCGATCCAAGATCACGCCGTAACGATTCGAGCGCTTGTCCACGATCTTTTCCGTGATCCGAAACGTGCCCGTAGGCGAAGCAAATCCGCTGCGTCCGGTGGCAACGTATGTCCAGCCGACATTTTCAGCTCCTTTAAACAGATACGCTTTCTGCTCGCTGAGATCAATGTTCACACTTAGCGGGCCGGGGCTGCTGCTGCCATTCCACACATACATGACCGGCTGGGATGCCAGCGGCGGCATGATCATCAGCGGCCGACGCGCCATTTCCGTGCGCGACGAAAACAGGGGAAATTCCGGCATGGCGCACTGACTCAAGAGCAGGGCACCAGCGGCAGAAATGAAAAGACGTGTGACTCTCATAGCGATCACAATTCTAGGAGCACATACCGCACCCATGCAACCCATCAGCTAGCGACTAGCGCAAGTTTTGCTTTTCACTGGCTTCGCTGATTCCAGTAAATCTTAACATTCTTACTGCGACGACCCGCAGCGATGATCTCCAAATCACGATCTCCATCAAGATCGGCACAAACGGCGTCTTCACAGGCCATGCCGCCATCATCGATGAAGGTCTCCTGCCAGCCATTGCCATCCTCCTTGGTCGTCCAGAACAGCTTCACCGCCACCTTGCCGATCTTCTGCTGCGCCCGCCAGCCAACGACGATCTGGCGGTTGTTCAGGCCCAGCAAATCATGCGTGGCAATGGCATGACCATCGACAAGCTGATCGCTGATCACATGCCGCTGCCACTCACCATTTTTCGGCCCTTCCGGCTTCGGAGTATAAATGACCAGCTTGTCCCCATGCATCGGCTCGATCGTCGTTACATACGGCTGCCCGCCCGCAAAGGCCCCATAGCGCACTTCCCCAGCTCCCATCAACTCGGTTGAGTCTTTCGGGTGCTTGGTGATCCACTGCTCCTTCCAGCCATT
>NZ_JAQSEA010000242.1 GCF_029946185.1 Prosthecobacter sp. | reverse complement strand
CCCAGCGAAGGTAGGGCTGGCTGTCCTCAGCCAGCCGCCGTCGAAGCCCATGATCCACTAGCAAGAAACAGCCTTCTAAACGGAAATAAGTTTTGCGAACCGCTATATCCCTTCCGCGTTGTGGGCGAAAGATGATCACAAGTATATCGCTCGCTCATCATTCCCACGCTCCCCAGTTCCTATCTTCCACGGAAGGAAGGCACCGCTCTCTAGTGATGCCCGGAAATCGTCGTGCTCCCCCGAATCCCCACACCGGGAACCACCCCTGGATTCGGCCCGCCAAAGAAAACCGGCGTATGGATGTTCGTATTCGTGTACCCCAGCGTAGGACTGTAGCTCACGTTAGGAAAACCGTAGAACGTATTGCCGTTTCCCTGCGGCACATAAACGCCGCCGGAGCCAGCGCCGATCGTGGTCCTGCTAGGACTCCATCCGCGTGAATGCCGCATTCCGTGCCCAGGGTAGCCCCCGCCATAATATCCCCCGATTTGGCCCAGCCCCAGCACCGGTGCCAGGCTCTGCATATACCCGCCATTCGGCTGCTGCACATACACCACTGGCCGTTGCGCTGCATACTTGGCCTGCGCGGCGATCATGGCCTCCGCCAGCTTGGTATTCCGTTCCTGCCGCGCCTGCTCGGCCTCCTTGCGTGCCTCGGCACGCTCTTTGTCATACGCATCCGCTTTGACGGCATCATAGCCCAAAGCATTGCGCATCCTTTCAGACAGATCCGAATACAGCACTTTCGCCACGCCCCTGCTGTGGGAAAACGACACACCGTCCGGCTCACGTTTCATGACCTTGCATCGCACATAAGTTTTCCCTTGAGCGGTTTCAATCGTCGTCGGTTCAGAGGCAGTCGCCGCAACCATGAGTCCCAATTGAAAAGTGATAATCAAAAGTGAGAACGTTTTCATATATTAATGGATTTGACTCCATAACGTCACTTTTACCAGCACTTATTGCTTCGCATGACCGAAGCACCCTCTCAAGGGTGGTGATGCATTCCACCAAACCCGCCCCCGCCAATCCGGATGCGGATGCCATTGCCGAGATTCCATTGGCCGCTGACCGTGGGGCGGTAGCCGCCTCCATAATAGCCCCCGTAGCTCGGGTAGCCGCCGTACGAATACCCTCCATAAACGGGGTAGCTCCCATACGAGCAGCCGCCATAAGGGTAGCCATAGCCGATCCCCGCAGAGTAGCCGCCCGAATAATACCCGCTGCCCGAGTAGCCAAACGGGTAGCCAAAGCCTGAGTAGCTGCCTCCACTGTAAGACCGGCCGCCCATGGCCGGACCGGTGATCGGGGTTCCCACCCACGAAGGGGGTTGCTTCTCTGCCACGGATGCTGACGCGGCATCAAGGCGGCTGGCGGTCGCCAGATAGCTGGCCTCGGCCATCCTCGCCTCCATCAGTCGTTCCTGCATCGCAATCTCCCGCAGCTTCTGTTGCTCCTGCTCGGCTTGACGGAGTGCTGCCTGTTGCTTTCGATAATCGGCCTCCGCCTTCGCGTCATACCGGAATTCACTGCGCAGGCTCTCAGGAAGCTCCGCAAAGGGGATTTTGGATGCCCCATTTCGGTGCGAAAAAGTCACCCCGTCCGGATAGACATGCACGACCTGACACTCGTAGAAGGACTTGCCTTTAACGGTCGTGATGGTGCCGTAGTTTTTCGGCGCAGCTCCGGCCGGAAGCACGCTGAGCAGCAGGGCGGCGAAGAGAACAGATCGTTTCATGAGTGACCTCCAATGGGTGATGTCCAAATAGACAACGAAAACAGGGCTCCCGTTGCATCTATCTTAAACGTCAAAACTCAAAAAACATTCAGCCGAGGCTCAAACCATCGGGCAGCTCAGCCAGAACGTCGTCGTGTTGTTCTCGGAGGCCACGCCCAGTTGCACGTTCATTTGATGGCTCAGCATCGCGGCAATCGTCAGCCCCAGGCCGAGGTGGTTGCTGTTCTTGGAACCATGGAACGGACGGAAAACCTCCTGAATCTTCTCCGGGGCGATCTGTGAGCCCGTGTTGCTCACCAGAATGTCCACCCTCCGCTGTTCAGCCGGCGTGATCGTGCCCGGCCCGCAAATCTTCAGCGCGCAGCGGCCACCACCCTTGGCAGCAGCTTCAGCCGCATTTTTCAGCAACTCCGTCAGGATGTCTTTGAACTTCGTCGGATCCACCAGGATCGGCGGCAGCCCAGCCTGCACATCCGCTTCCAGTTGCACTCCGCCCCTCTGAAACGGCTCCATCACCGCGCCTTCGATGACCGGCAGGTATTCATTCAAACCGAGTGACTGCGGCGTGATTTTCGCACAGCCACCCGCAGAGCGAATGCGCTCGCTCAGATTCGTCACACCCAGAGAAGCTTCGCGGATGTGCTGCATGTTTTCGCTCACGCCCGGATCAAGGTCGTCTGACATCAAAATCAGGCTGCTGAAACCCTGGATCACCGCCAGCAGATTGTTCAGCTTGTGCGTCAGTCCTCTCAGCAGTTCCTGGTGAAAGCCTTCGCTATGTTCTTGGCCGAGATTGAGGGTCGTAGGGAAATAAAACTGCATGACGAGAGTGTGCTTGGACACCGCAGTAATGCAGTCGGGCGGCAGCGGTGTAAATGCGAATTTGGCGACTTCTTCTGTGCTGTGTGACTAAAAACTGGCATCCGCAGCAGCATCACGCCAATGTCACACTCCATGGCTCTCCTCGAAGTACGACACCTCACCAAGCGCTGGCCCACCGGGCGGCTCGCGCTCGATGACGTCGGCTTCGAACTGCGGGAAGGGGAAATCCTCGGCCTCCTCGGTCACAACGGTGCCGGCAAGAGCACCATCATGGGCATCACCCTCGGCATGGTCCGGCCGGACGCCGGCGAGGTCCGCATCGGCGGCCGCAGCGTGCAGCAAAATCGCGGCGCAGCCCTCCAGCAGATCGGTGCCATCTACGAAGCCGCCGTGTTCTACGACTACCTCAGCGGCTGGCAAAACCTCCGCGCCCTCTGCTCCCTCTCCGGCTGGTGGGACGAAGCCGAAGTGAAGCGCGTCGTCCAGATGGTCAATCTCACCCGCGCCATCCAGCAAAAAACCTCCACCTACAGCCACGGCATGCGTCAGCGCCTCGCCCTCGCCCAGGCTCTCCTGCCACAGCCCAAAATCCTCCTCCTCGACGAACCCACCGACGGCCTCGACCCCGAAGGCATCCGCGAATTCCGCGAACTCATCCTCCATCTCCGCAAGCACCACGGCATGACCATCATGCTCAACTCCCACCTCCTCGGCGAAGTCGAGCAGATGTGCGACCGCTGCGTCATCCTCAAGGACGGCAAAAAAGTCTACGAAGGCCCCGTTCCCTCCCAGGAAAATTCCCGCCGCATGTTTCAGCTCGAAACCAGCGACCTCGGCCTCGCCCGCGAAGTGCTCGACCGCGTCGGCGCCAATATGGACAAACACGGCATCGTCGAAGTCCCCCCCACCATGGAGCCGCACGAACTCGTCGCCGCACTCGTGAACGGCAAAGTGCAGGTCAACACCTGGCAGGCGCATCGCCGCACCCTCGAAGACCTCTACATGGGCCTCTCCTCCCGGTCATGACCCTCTTCCTCCAGCAGTGGTATGGCGAGCTCCTGAAGCTCTTCGCACGCAAGCGCACCTACATCGGCTTCGGCGTCTTCTCCGTCCTGCAGGTCGTCATCCTCATCATGCTCAAGACCATGGGCTTTGAGAAATGGATGGCCAAGGTCATCGCCCCCCAGACCGAATCCTTCGAGTACTACATCTCCGGTCTCACCCTTGCCTTCATCGTCGTGAAGCTCGCCGTCTTCATTCTCGGCGGTATCTACCTCACCCTCGTCGCCGGAGACATCGTGGCCAAGGAGGCCGAGGATGGCCACCTTCGCCTCCTGCTCGCCCGTCCCGTTAGCCGCTTTCGGCTCCTGCTCCTAAAGTATCTCACCGCCAGCACTTACGCCGTGCTGCTCATCCTCTTTTTGTTTTTCGTCGCCTTCCTTCTCGGCATTGCCATGAAAGGCCTTGGCGGCGGCTTCTTCGCCTTTGCTCCGGAAATCAATGTCGTCGCCTTCTACGATTGGGGCCCCGGCATTCAGCGCTACATGCTCGCAGGTTTGATGCTCGGTCTCGGCATGACGACCATCAGCAGCATCGCCTTTTTCCTCTCCTGCTTCCCCATCAAACCCGCCGCCGCCACCATCGGCGCCCTCTCCTACGCCTTGGTGGACATGATCCTGCGCGAAAGCCGTTTCATGGAAAGCCACGAGTACCTTCTGCTCACCAAGCACATCGGCGTCTGGGCCCGTGTCGTCGCTGAAACCATCGACTGGCCCATCATCGCCAGAAGCTACGCAGTGCTTTTTGCCGTAAACGTTACGCTCTTTACCCTGGGCTACGCCGTATTTGAATCCAGAGACTTAAAATCATGAACGTCATCAACAACATCCGCCAGCTTCGTTCCTGGAGCACCATCAACAAAGGCGCGCGCTGCGTCTTTGTGCCCACCATGGGTGCTTTGCACGATGGCCATGCCGCGCTCATTCGCGCCGCTCGCGAGATCGCCGGCCCGAGCGGCAATGTCGCCGTCAGCATCTTCGTCAATCCCCTGCAGTTTGGCCCCGGCGAAGATTTCACCAAATACCCCCGCACCCTCATCGAAGACCTCAGCCTCTGCCGTGACAACGGCGCAGACATGATCTTCGCCCCGAAGGCCGAGGATCTTTATCCCCCGGATCGCAGCATTGTCCTGCACGAGACCAGCCTCTCGCAGTTGCACTGCGGTGCCAGCCGCCCCGGCCACTTCGAAGGCGTCTGCGCCATCGTCGCCAAATTGTTCAACCTCGTGCAGTGCGACGACGCCGTGTTCGGCAAAAAAGACTACCAGCAGTTCGCCATCATCCGCCGTCTCGTGCGCGATCTCGACTTCAACGTCGTGCTTCATGGCATCGAAACTGTGCGCGAGCCTGACGGTCTCGCCATGAGCAGCCGCAATCGCTACCTGACCCCCGAAGAACGTCTGGAGGCCCCCTCTCTCCGCACCGCCCTCCTCGCCGCACGTGACGCCTGGAAAAACGGCGCGCGTGACCCCGATGTCCTCCGCCGTCTCATCACCCAGATGATCCAGGAGAAGGCCCCCTCCAGCCGCATCGACTACGTCGCCGTCGCGGATGCCCACACCCTAGAGTCCGTCTCGGCCACCACCGAACTCGTCGTCATTGCCATCGCCGTCTTTTTCGGCACCACCCGTCTCATCGACAACATCGAGCTGAAGTAAGCAAAGAACCATTGAACAAGCCAGTGCACCTCAGCCCCATTCAGGAAAATCTCTGCTGCGTTCCCATCTCCCGAATAACTAAATCGCAGATGGGCTCTGAACCGATTCTGTAAAATCTCTGCGGCGTTCCAGCCTCTGCGGCGCAAATCTCCGGCCATTCCCGTTGCCAAAAAACAGCGTTCCCTTTTCGCACATCCTCAAATCAGATCCCCCTTCCGTGTATTCTGTGTATTCCGTGGTTCAAATCTCCGGTCTCCTCTGCTTTGCCAAAAACCAGCGCCCCATTCCCGAATGGCCCCCGCCGTTACCCTCCGTTCCACCATCTAGCAGCCTTGAGTTCAGGTGCTCTGCGGTGTAACTCACCATTTCCGTCAGGCGGGACATTCCAGTCCATCGCGCCTTAGTTCTCCATGTCCGAGCCCCTCTCCAGTCACAGCGCCGAAGGCTACGACCTCGAAGTCGTCCGCAGCGTCTGGAATCTCGCGCAGGTCATTCCCGGCAACGATCCCGAAGTCTGGCGCAAAGACGAATTCGGTGCCTGGATTCACCGCACCGACTACCGCAACCGCCATTCCGACTTCGGCTGGGAGATCGCCGACTACGGTTACAGCCGCCGCAGCATGGGCCTCGCCTCCCTCCGCCCCATGCAGTGGCTCAACTACCTCGACTTCATGGTCGCCGCCCGCAATCAAGCCGTCGTCACCGCCGACGGCCTCCGCAACGCCCGCCGCCTCCTCTGAGGTCGTAGCCCGGGATCAGACTCGTTCCCGCATATAGCGTTTGCCAAAACTGATTTCCGGAAAGCAGAGCATGGCGACGCGCGTCTGCCCAGCGCTGGTAGGGCTGGCTGTCCTCAGCCAGCCGCCGTCGAAGCCCATGATCTGCGATCAAGAAACAACCTGCTAAACGGAAATGGATTTTGCGTACCGCTATAACCATCAAAAGCACCCAAGGCACCTGCATACTGTGGGATGGGTGTGGCGACAGCCCGCCCGTCTCCGAGCGTGCGTTAAACACACCTCGCTCCAAGAGTCCCAATAAAGCCTCTCTGGGCCTTCTTCTCGGCACAATCACCGCCAATCCAGCGTGAAGTGGTCCGCACTCTCCGAGTGCGGTTTGTTCGTACTCCCCAACACGCCCGCTCGTTTCTGAGTGCGTAGTTAGGGGTTCGCTTCGCGGCTACGCGTCAGCCAGTCCGGCAGGAGCGCGGGTCTCCGAACCCGCAGCACCCCGCTCACACACCCTGCACCGCGACTCCTCCCCACCCTCCCAGTTCCATCATCTCCCCAGCGCACCGCAGTCCACAGCGTACGAAATGTAGTACCTGCTTCAGCAGGTTCCGGTCGCACCACCCAGCGCTCCCGCAATCCAAACCAGCCTCACGCTCAGTGTCCTCCCCGGCCCGCAGAACGAAGAAGCCCTCCGGCAGGAGCGCGGGTCTCCGAACCCGCAGCACCCCGCTCACACACCACGCACCGCGACTCCTCCCCCCACCCGATCCCATCAAGTCCGAAAGTCCACCCCCCGCACTTCGTTCATACAGAAGCATGCTTCGTCTCGCCCTCATCACGCTGCTCGCCACAGCCGCTGCCCACGCCGCACCCACCGACTTCTCCCGCGATGTCTACCCCGTCCTCCAGCGCGCCTGCTTCGAGTGCCACGGCCCTGAAAAACACAAAGGCGACCTCCGCCTCGATCACGCCTCACCCCAGCACCTCAAAATCGGCACCGATCTCCTCCGCCGCGTCGCCTTGCCCCAGGAAGACAAAGACGCCATGCCCAAACGCGGCGACCGCCTCACCGCCATCGAGATCGACCATCTCCGCGCCTGGATCAAAGCCGGTGCCCCATGGCCCGATAAACTCGAAACCCTCCAGCACTGGAGCTACCTCCCACCCCAGCGTCCGCCTTTGCCCACCGTAAAAAACCAAGCATGGCCCCAGAACGAAATCGACCATTTCATCCTCGCCAAACTCGAAGCATCTCAACTCACCCCATCCCCCTCAGCCACCCCCGAAATCCTCATCCGCCGCCTCTCCCTCGACCTCACCGGCCTTCCTCCCGCTCCCTCTGAAGTCGCCGCCTTCATCAAAGAGCACTCCCAGGATCCAGCCTCCAGCATCGAGCATCTATCCACCCGCCTCCTCGCTTCCAAACAATTCGGCGTCCGCTGGGCACGCCCTTGGCTCGATCTCGCCCGCTACGCCGACTCCCACGGCTTCCAGCGCGATGACCTCCGCGAAGTCTGGGCCTGGCGCGACTGGGTCGTAAACTCCCTCAATGCCAACATGCCCTTCGATCAGTTCACCCTCGAACAAATCGCCGGCGACCTCCTCCCCAACGCCACGCCCGAACAAATCATCGCCACCGGTTTTCACCGCTGCACCCCCACCAACGTCGAAGCCGGCACCGAGCCCGAGGAAAGCCGCATCAATCAAGTCATCGACCGCGTCAACACCACCGGCACCGTCTGGCTCGGCACCACGCTCGAGTGCGCCCAGTGCCACAATCACAAATACGACCCCATCAGCCAGCGCGACTACTACTCACTGCTAGCCTACTACAACAACACCGAGAAGGAAGCCGAGCGCACCAGCCCCACCACCCCCGGCTCCATTCAGTTCCAAGGCACCCCCTATAAAATCAGCGACCCCGGTGGCGATGCACAGAGAGCGCAGCTCGCCGCCCAAATGAAAACCCTCAATGCCCAGCTCGCGTCTCGTCAAAAACAGCTCGCCACAGCCGGTGCTCCGACGGCATCTCCCTCCGCCAAAATCGCATCATCCAGTGCCCTCAAAGCCCTCAAACCCACCGCCTTCATCACCGAGAGCGATGCCGAGTCCGAACTGCAGCCTGACGGCAGCGTCCTCCTCACCGGCCCGGCCCCCGACAAAGACACCTACACCTTCGAAGCCGAACTCACCGCCGGAGAGCTCAGCGGCCTCATGCTCGACACCCTCACCCACGCCTCCATTCCCGGCGATGGGCCGGGCAGGGGAGGGGTCAATCGTCCCAACTTCGTCCTCCACTCCTTCGACTGCACCCTCACCACCCCCGACGGCAAAACCCAGCCCCTGACCTTCAAGACCGCCTACGCCGACTACTCGCAAAAAGGTTACGAAGTCACCACCCTCGTCACCAAGACCGGCAAAAGCGGGTGGGCCATCGGCCAGCGTTTCCATGAACCCCACTGGGCCGCCTTTGAACTCAGTCAGCCCATGTCCGTCGCCGCCGGTACCAAGCTCAGCATTCACATGGCGCAAAATTTCGGCAACGCCCTCGTCATCGGCTGCCTGCGCATCTCCAGCATCACAGGCAATGTCGCCGCCTGCCTGCCCGATGTCCCAGAGCCCGCCCCCGTCGTCGCTCAAAAGGCGCGCAAAGGCAAAGCTCCTCCCTCACCCGTTTCCAAAGATCCCGCCCTCGCCAAACTCGAAAATCAAAAAGCCGCGCTGCAAAAGCAGATCACCGCCCTCGCCGCCCCCACCACCGAAATCATGCGCGAGCTCCCGCAGCCACGCATGAGCACCATTTTCAAACGCGGCGTTTACACTGATCCCGCTGACCCCGTCACCGCCGCAGTCCCAGCCATCTTCAACACCCCGCTCAAAGGCCCGCCCAACCGCCTCACCCTCGCCAAGTGGCTCGTCAGTCGTGAAAACCCCCTCGTCGCCCGCGTCACCGTCAACCGCTGGTGGGCCGAGTTGTTCGGTGCAGGCATCGTCAGCACACTCGAGGACTTCGGCATCAAAGGCGCGCCTCCAAGTCATCCCGAACTCCTCGACTGGCTCGCCACCGAGTTCGCGGACAACGGCTGGGACATGAAGCACCTCCTCAAAAAAATCGTCCTCAGCGCCGCCTACCAGCAAAGCTCCCGTGCTTCCACCGGCTTGGCCCTGCAAACCGATCCTGAAAACCACCTCCTCTGGCACGGCCCCCGTTTCCGCCTCGACGCCGAAACCATCCGCGACAACGCCCTGTCCATCGCCGGCCTCCTCAATCTCAAGCAAGGCGGCACGCCCATCCGCCCTCCACAGCCCGACGACCTCTGGAAGAAAGTCGGCGGCCAGCAGTACAACTACGTCGTCAGCCCAGGAGCCGAGCAGTACCGCCGTGGCCTCTACGTCGTGCTCAAGCGCGGCTCCCCCTATCCCAGCTTCATGAACTTCGACGCCAGCGCCCGCATGGCCTGCGTCGTGCGCCGCTCCCGCAGCAACACCCCCTTGCAGGCCCTCACCCTCCTCAACGACCCCGTTTACGTCGGAGCCACTCAGGCCTTCGCCAAACGCATCGTCGCCGAATCACCTAGCACAGACCTCGACTCCCGCCTCTACCACGCCTTCCGCCTCGCCCTCGCACGCTCCCCACAGCCACAGGAACTCGTCGTCCTCAAAACCCTCTGGGAAACCCAGTTCGAATCCGCCAAAGCAGACCCCAAAGCCACGCAACAACTCAGCACCGGCCTGGAACTGCCCCCCAATCTCTCCACCACCGAATTCGCCGCCTGGTACGCCGTAGCCAGCGCCATCCTCAACCTCGACGAATGCATCACCAAAGGCTGATGCGCCGCGCTCCGCGCTCCGCGCCGTAGGTTGGATGTGTTTGGCGTCCAGGTCAGTCTCGTGCTCCATCGCCTCTTCGCCAAACCGTCCGACCACCAGCGCGTTCGTATGTCCTCACCCAGTCGCGTGTAGAAAGCCCGTCCACCACAGCATGGCCTCGCCCCTCACTTGCAGCCTGCGCCCACTCCTCCACCCATAGGGCGTTTTGCAAAACTGATTTCCGAAATGCCGCGTCCTGCCGCTGCTCTAGGGCTGGTAGGGACGCGTTGCGCGCGTCCCTGTTTTCGGGTCTGTGACACCGCAGGCAATCCCAAAAAGGTGCGCCGTCCCTGCAGCCTTCTACAGCGCGATGGCTGCGAGATGGAAAAGGACACTGCGGGAGGAGAGGTGGAGCTCTCGGTGAGATGCGGAACGCAGGGCCGCGCGACGGCACTGGGACGAAGGATGACAGGGACGCACACAGCGCGTCCCTAACAGCCCTCAGGCATCATCGCCCTAAGTGAGACATAGGGCACCTCAGACTTGCCTTACCGGAAATCAGTTTTGCCAATGGCTAAAGGCATCGTGCGTTTGCGAAATCCCCCACCCGCTTCATTCCGCATCCAGGCGGCATTGCAAAGACGCCACATCCGCGTGCCATCATGCCCGGCGCCCCATAAACAGCAGCTTCCAAAGACCGCAGCAAAAACTCTTCAGACTCAAATCTCTGCGTCCGTTCATTATCTGCGGTTTCACTTCATTCACAGTCTCCCTGGGGCACCCACACCTTTCGCCAAAAATCGGCTGGTGTTGTGCATTCACCTTCGCGCCGAACAGCGCATGCCCATCGCTGGTAGGGCTGGCTGTCCTCAGCCCGCCGCCGTCGACCTGTCCTTCGTAGCTCGACGCAGGAGAGCGAAGAAGGAAGCCCACGATCTGCGATCAAGAAACAGCCCGCTAAACGAAATATGTGTTTTGGAAACCGCTTCACCTCCGCAGCTTCCAAAGACCGCAGCAAAAACTCTTCAGATTCAAATCTCTGCGTCCGTTCATTCTCTGCGGTTTCACTTCATTCACAGTCTCCCTGGGGCACCCACACCTTTCACCAAAAATCGCCTAGAGATGGCGTTGTTTGTGCGACTACTCTGCCGCCGCAATGCTCCCCAACTCACCCACATCCTGCCCGCACTGCTCCTCGGATGAGAAGCCGTCGGTTGCCGCTGTGAAGGAAGACCTGCCCCCAGCCCCTTACATCTGCCCCATGTGCGAGGGCGTTCGTTCTGACAAACCCGGTGCCTGCCCGATGTGCGGCATGGCTTTGGAAAAGAACCCTCTCGCGCACCGCAATGAGCCCGAATGCTGCGGCGACGGCGGTGACGATGAAGTGCGTGATCTCTGGTCCCGCGTGCGCTGGAGCACCGCCATGACCGCCCCCGTCGTCCTGCTTTCCATGGGCATGGACCTCCCGGTCATTCGCGACATCCCCCACGAAGCCTCCGGCTGGATGCAGATCGTCTGGGCCACGCCCGTCGTCTTCTGGGTCGGCTGGCCCTTGCTCGTGCGCTTCGCCAATTCACTGCGCACCCTGCGCTTCAACATGTTCACCCTCATCGGCCTCGGCGTGCTCGCCGCATGGCTGTACAGCATGGTCGCGCTCGTCGCTCCGCACTGGCTGCCCCACGCGGCCACGCGCCACGGCATGGTGCTCTACTTCGAAAGCGCTGCCGTCATCACCGTCCTCGTCCTCCTCGGCCAGCTCCTCGAACTCCGCGCCCGCAACGCCACCGGCTCCGCCATTCGCGCCTTGATGAACCTCGCGCCCAAAACCGCGCTGCTGATTCGCGATGGCGAAGAGATCGACACCCCGGTGGACGAAATCCAAATCGGCGACGTTCTCCGCATCAAACCCGGCGCACGCATTCCCGTCGATGGCAGCGTGACCGATGGCAGCTCGACCGTGGATGAATCCATGCTCACCGGCGAATCCATGCCGCAGAAAAAGGAAGCAAACGCAGCAGTGACAGGCGGCACAGTCAATGGCAGCGGCACCTTCCTCATGCGTGCCGAGCGCGTCGGCGCACACACCCTGCTAAGCCAGATCGTTGAAATGACCGCCAAGGCCCAGGCCAGTCGCGCCCCCGTGCAGCGTCTGGCAGATCGCGTCTCCGCCTGGTTCGTCCCCGCCGTCGTCGGCGTGGCACTACTGACCTTCCTGCTCTGGTGGCAGTTGGGCCCCCAGCCCTCCTTCGCCTTCGCCGTCGTCAATGCCGTCGCGGTCCTGATCATCGCCTGCCCCTGCGCACTCGGTCTCGCCACGCCCATGGCGGTCACTGTAGGCCTGGGGCGCGGCGCGCAGCTCGGCGTGCTCATCAAAAACGCCGAAACCCTCGAGCGCCTCCACGACATCGACATCGTGCTGCTCGACAAAACCGGCACCCTGACCGAGGGCAAACCTTCAGTAACCGAAATTTTCCCTCTGCCCGGTCTCTCCGCCCACGATCTCCTCGCCTGCGCCGCAGCAGTCGAAGCCTTGAGCGAGCACCCCCTCGCCACCGCCATCGTCAACGCCGCGAAGGAGCGCAACATACCCATCGCCGCCGTCACAGGTTTTCAGTCCATCACGGGCAGCGGCGTGCTGGCAAATGTCGGTGAAAGCGAGGTCTTCATCGGTCAGGAAGCGTTCTTGAAAAAGAACGGCGTCTTCATCAGCGCCGAGTGCCACGCCCACTCGATGAAACTGCAGGAGGAAGGCTGCACCGTCGTCGTCGTCGTGCTCAATGAAAAGCCCCTCGGCCTCATCGCCATCAAAGACAAAATCAAAGACTCCGCCCCGGCCGCCATAGCCACACTGCATGCGCTTGGTTTGAAATTACAGATGATCACCGGCGACTCTCTCGCCACCGCTCAGCGCGTCGCAAAAGATCTGAGCATCGAAGAAGTCGTCGCCGAAGTCTCCCCCAAGGAAAAACTCCTCCACGTCTATCAGGCCCGCGGCAAAGACCGCCACGTCGCCTTCGCTGGAGACGGCATCAACGACGCACCCGCCCTCGCCGCTGCCGATGTCGGCATCGCCATGGGCACCGGCACAGAAGTCGCGATCCAAAGCGCCTCCGTCACACTGATGAAAGGGGATCTCCGTTCCCTCCATCAAGCCTTCGCCCTCAGCCACGCCACCATGAAGATCATTCGTCAGAATCTCATGTTTGCCTTCCTATACAACGGCCTCGGCATCCCCCTCGCCGCCGGCATTTTGTATCCCTTCACCGGCTGGCTGCTCAATCCCATGATCGCCAGTGTCGCCATGTCCCTGAGCAGCGTCTCCGTAATTCTGAACAGCCTCCGCCTGCGGAGCTTCAAGTAAAAAGAAAGTACTCCAGAGCTTCAGCTCGTTCTGGAAAAGCGCCCGCAGGCCACGCCATGTCCAAAAGCCAAAAAGCGCCCAGCCAGAGCCGTCCCAGTGTCGCCATGTCCTTCTGCAGCGTCTCCGTAATTCTGAACAGCCTCCGCCTGCGGAGCTTCAAGTAAAAAGAAAGTACTCCAGAGCTTCAGCTCGTTCTGGAAAAACGCCCGCAGGCCACACCATGCCCAAAAAGCCAAAAAGCATCCAGCCAGAGCCGTCCCATCCTCGCTCCTGCGCCCAACCTTTTTGCCCCTCCCAGCTTACAAGGCTTGCCCGCACCCCGGTTCTCTGAAACATTGCCCTCGTATTTCCTTTTTCTACTGTGAATCCTGATCCGGCCAAGCCAGCACCACCATCCTCGGAAGACAAGGATGCGAAGTTCATGCCACCTCAAGAGCCGTCCACGGGCAATATCACGCTGGGCCCTGATGACATGACCATCGCCATCCCAAATCCAAGCCGCAACCTGCCGGCGGCGACGATGGGGGCGAAACAAAAGTTTTCACCGCCTTTGGATACCGGCAACATCACCCTCGGTCCGGAAGATCAGACCATCGCAATCAACACCGGCAGAGCAGCGACGCTTCCAGGCGCAGCCACGCTCCCCGGTGCCTCCACCATGCAGAGCCACGGCGGCCTGCCTGCCGCCACCGCCAGTTCCATGGCGTCAATGGGCAGCACGTCCAAGCCGCGCTCGCACATGGAGTCCCTCACCGGCAACGACGGCTGGATCGGCGATCGTTACCGCCTGCTCGACAAGCTCGGCGAAGGCGGCTTCGGCGTCGTTTATCGTGCCGAGCAGGTGAAGCCCATTCACCGCATCGTCGCCATCAAGATCGTCAAGGCCGGCGTCACCTCCTCAGACATCCTCGGTCGTTTCGCCATCGAGCAGCGCACGCTCGCCATCATGGAGCATCCCAACATCGCCCGCATTCTCGATGCGGGTGAAACAGACATCGGTGCGCCCTATTTCGTCATGGAGTTGGTGAAGGGCCGCTCCATCACCAGCTACTGCAAGCAGAACGCCCTCAATCTGCGCCAGCGCCTCGCACTCTTCATTCCCGTCTGCCGTGCCGTGAATCACGCCCATCAAAAGGGCATCATCCATCGCGACATCAAGCCCGGCAACATCATGGTCATGGACGAAGCCGGCAAGGCCGTCCCCAAAGTCATCGACTTCGGCATCGCCAAAGTCATGGAAGGCGAAGGCTCCGGCCACACCATCGCCACCGGCGTCGATCAACTCGTCGGCACCCCCGGCTACATCAGCCCCGAACAGATCGAAAACGGCAGCTCGTTTGTCGATACCCGCTCAGACGTCTATGCACTCGGCGGCGTCTTCTTCGAACTGCTCTGCGGTCGCCCGCTCATCACCCCGGCTGATGTCGCCGCCAAGCCCATCCACGTCCTCCTCCGCGATCTCGCAGAGAAAGATCCTCCCAAGCCCTCCACCATCGAGCCCAGCGTGCAGGGCGATCTCGACTGGATCGCCCTCAAGGCCCTCGAACGTGACCCCGCCCGCCGCTACGGCAGCGCCGACGATCTCGCCGACGACATCACCCGCTACCTCAGCTTCGAGCCCATCACCGCCCGTCCGCCCAGCCGCCGGTATCTCATCACCAAGTTCGTGCGCCGCCATCGCGTCAGCGTCGCCGCCGCCGTCGCCATCTCTCTCGCCGTCCTCATCGGCGGCATCACCAGCACCGCCCTGTACTTCAAAGCCGAGCGCAACCGCGTCGAAGCCGAACTCGGTCGCGAAAACCTCAAAAAATCCTTCAGCCGCTCCGACGAGCAGATGGCCCGTCAGTTCACCGAGCGCGGTCAGTACAACGACGCCGTCGCCTATCTCGCACGCTCCCTGCGCACCGACCCCGCCAACGAACTCTCCTCCACCAATCTCCTCTCCCTCCTCGCCAACGTTCACCTCATTCGTCCAGACACCGCCCCGCTAGCGCTGCCAGAAGGCGCGGCAGACGCCTCCAAAGTCGCCGTCAGTCGCGTAGCTGGCAAAGTGGTCGCAGCCTCCTTCATCAAGCCCAAGACCAAGACCGCGCCCGGCACACCACCCGCTCCCCGCCGTTCCGTCATCTCCGTCTGGGACATGAAAACCGGCGAGCGCACCGACCACCCCGTCCCGCCCGGCATGCAGATCACCTGCCTCGACATCACTCCCGACGGCGAGCACGCCGTCGTCGCACGCGATGACGGCAACGTCGAACTCTGGACGCTCAGCGACGGCAAGCGCCGCAATCTCCAGCCCCGCATGCCGAGCATCGTCACCTGCATCGCCTTCTCCGGCAACGGCACCAAGCTCCTCGCCGGCAGCGAAGTCGATGCCACTGACATGGGTGCCATCCATCTCTGGGACCTCCGCAAGCCCCAGGAACCCGCCGTCGTCATGAAGCAAAAAGGCGTCGTCGGCGAGATCGCCGTTGACTACGACGGCGTCTTCGCCGCCTCCATTTTCAGCGGCGATCCCGTCGATCCCCAAGGCGCCGACGGTGCCGCCACCACCTGGGATCTCCGCCTCGGTCAGGCCGTCGGGGCCCCCATCGAAGTGGACAAAGGACTTCTCCACGTCGCCATCGAGCCCGTCCATGAGCTCATCGCCCTCGGCATGAACAAAGGCGAAGTCTTCGTCGGCAACTTCCGCACAGAGGAGATGCTCACACCCCTCATGCATCCGTCCTCAGTGACTTCGCTCGCCTTCAGCGCTGATGGCAGCTCCCTCGTCGTCGGTGACGGCGGCGGTTACGTACACATCTGGAATCACATCAGCGGTCAGCTTCGTTTTCCCACCCGCAAGCACGACGGCGAAATCCTCAAGTCCATGCCCGCCGCGGACACCAGCCTCATTACCACCGTCTCCAGACATGGCGATGTCAGCGTGTTCGACATTCAAACCGGTGCCCTCCTTTCCTCCCACGTCGAATATGCCGTCAAGGATGCCAAATTCACCCGCGACGGCTCCCTCCTCGTCCTCGCTCCCAGTGGAAATCCCTTCGTGCAGGTCTGGGACATCCATGAGCGCATGTCCCAGCGCAAATTCGTCGATGTCCTCGACAAAAACCTCATCACCCGCATCAAAGGCCCGGACAATTCTCCCGAGCAGCTCCGCTTCTCCGAAGCCGGCGGCGCCAATCGCAAAAAGACCATGTACGCCGCCGCAGATCCAGACGGCACCGTCTTCATTTACGACGCCAAGACCCTCAAGCCCATCGGCAAACCCTTCCATCATCCCCCCGCAGTCGGTGCCGTCACTCTGACCCAGGATGAAAAACTCCTCATCACCTCCGGCCGCGATCGCGCCGTGCGCGTCTGGGACATCGCCACCCGCGAAAACATCGTCACCATCAAGCACCGCTCCTACGTCCCCGTCATCGCCCTCAGCCCCGATGACCAGCGCCTCGTCACCGTCACCGATGAAGGCGAACTCCGCGTCTGGCAGCTCCGCACCGGAGACGCCCTCACCCCCGGCATCCGCGACACCCCGCGCAGCAGTAGCGATGAAGACGGCATCGTCGTCGCCCGCGTTTCCGACGACAGCAGCAGCGTCCTCTTTCGCATCGCCGGCCACGGCTTCTTCAGCGCCGCCATGCCCCCCAAAGGCACCCCCTTGCCCGAGTGGTTCCTCAAGCTCGCAGAAGGCCTAGCCCGCCTCCATCTCAATCCCGCCGGCAACATCGAAGAGCTCTCCCTCGCCGACTACGAAGCCGCCGTCGCAGCCATTCCCAAAAAGCCCGCCAAAGGCGAAGAAACCGCCGTCACCTGGGCCCGCTGGCTCCTCGCCACCGCCGCCTCCCGCCCCCTCTCCCCCTCCGAGCGCCAGCCCTTCGACGAATACCTCACCTCCCTCAAGCAGCAAGGCTCCCCCGCCGCCGCCCGCGAGCTCCTCCGCTACCGCCCCAAAGACCGCGACGCCGCCGAACGCGCCAAGCTCCTCGTCCCCGCCCTCCCGAAATAGAGCAGCAGTAGTAGCCATCTCGCTCCGTCGAGATGAGCCCAGCGCCACACACTTCCACGCCTCCCCGTAAGATGGGTGTGGCGACAGCCCGCCCGTCTCCGAGCGCACGGCAAACACCTGCCGCCCCAAGAGTCCAAATAGGGCTCTACACGCTCTCTCCTCCGCCTCTGCTTCGGCCAAGTACGATAGGCACTCCTGCCTGTCGGCCAGCGCACCCGCCACCTCCCACGCCAGCGCCCTACCCAGCCCCCAGGAGAAGGTAGCATTCCGCCATCCCCCTCCGTTTTTGATCCTCTTTTTTGCGTTTTTTTGCGGCCACCATTCCCCCTCTTAACTCACCTCACCCCGCAATCACCGCCGCCCGCGCATTCTCCTCCGCCCTTCTCTGGCCGTAGGATGGGTGTGGCGACAGCCCGCCCGTCTCCGAGCGCGCATCATACACCCGCCGCCCCAAGAGTCCAAATAGGGCTCTACACGCTCTCCCTTCCCCCGCGCTCACCCCGCAATCACCGCCGCCCGCGCATTCTCCTCCGCCCCCGTCTTCTGCAGGTAGTAGTCATAGTCCCCCGCATACGCCGTCACCCTGCCATCCACAATGTGCAGCACCTTCGTCCCCAGCATGCGGATAAAATGCACGTCATGGCTGATGAACACCAGCGTCCCCTCAAACTTCTGCAGCGCCAGGATCAGCCCCTCAATCGCCCAGATATCCAGATGCGTCGTCGGCTCGTCCATCAGCAGCAAGTTCGGCGGATCCACCAAGAACTTCACCAGATTCACCCGGCTCTTCTCCCCACCGCTCAGCACCCGGCACTTCTTGTGCACATCCTCACGCTTGAACAGGAACGACCCCAAGATGCTCCGCGCCTCATCCTCACGCAGCTCCGGCGCCACACGCTTCAGCTCCTCCAGCACACTGCAGTCCGGGTCCAAAGTATCCGCCCGATGCTGCGAAAAATACCCCAGCTTCACATTCGTCCCCA
>NZ_JAQSEA010000241.1 GCF_029946185.1 Prosthecobacter sp. | reverse complement strand
AGGCGTTGCCGGCGGTGACGGTGCCGTCTTTGCGGAAGGCTGGCTTTAGTTTGGCGAGGGATTCGGCGGTGGTGTCGGCGCGTGGGTGCTCGTCTTCGGTGAGGTCGCCGGCGGGAATGATCTCGCGGCTAAGGGCGGTGCGGCTGGCGGCGACGCGGCTTTGGCTGAGGGCGGCGAAGGCGTCTTGTTCGGCGCGTGTGATGCTGTGTTTGTCGGCGATTCGTTCGGCGGTTTCGCCCATGCCGATTTTGAGCAGGGGGTCGGTGAGGCCATCGACGAACATGGCGTCTTGCATTGAGGAATCGCCGAGCTTTTTGCCGAAGCGCAGATCCATGGCGTAATGTGGGGCGCGACTCATCAGTTCCACACCACCGGCGAGTACGAGATCGTTTTCACCCGAGCGGATGGCATCGGCGGCGAGAGCTACGGCTTTGAGGGAGGAGCCGCAGGCCATGTTGATGGTGTAGGCGGGGAATTCTTGAGGGATGCCGAGCTTGAGGGCGATCTGACGTGCGACGTTCATGCCTGCGCCTGCCTGGAGAACCTGGCCAAGGATGACCTGCTGGATGTGGGCGCGCAGTTCTTGGGGAAGCATGGCATCGCCGAGGGCGTGGCCGAGTTCTGCGGCGGTGAGGGCTTTGAGGCCGCCGCCGAAGCGGCCGATGGGGGTGCGCTTGGCGTCGATGATGTAAACGGGTTTCATGTGATGATGGAAATGGTTTCGGCGAGCACGGGCTTGAACTGCATTTGATCAAGCACGTCGGTTTGTAGATTGAGTCCGGAGGCGATTTCGATGAGGCGCAGGCCCTGCGGCGTGAGTTCAAATACGGCGCGTTCGGTCACGTAGAGCACCTGCTGGCCTCGGGCGAGGGCAGATGGGCCGTGGAAGCAGACGTGCTGGATGTGATTGACAAATTTCGCGTTCTCTTTCGCCTTGAAGGTGCAGCAGAACACCAGTCGGCGCGCGCATTGGGCGATGTTGGCGAAACCGCCAACACCGGCGAAGCGCCCCGCGAAGCTGGTCACGTTCACGCTGCCTTCGGCGTCAATCTCGACAGCACCCAGCACGCCGATGTCGAGTCCGCCGCCGTCGTAGAAATCGAATTGCGATGGCTGGTCGATGATCGCCTCGGGGAAATGGCTGCAACCAAAGCTGAGGCCGGAGGCGGGTACGCCCCCGGTAGGGCCGCTTTCAACGGTGAGCGTGAATTCACTCAAACGCCCGGTTTCCGCCGCGACCATGGCCACCGCTTCCGGCAGGCCGATGCCGAGGTTCACGATGTCGCCACGGCGCACTTCGCGAAGGGCACGCGTGCCGATGCGTTTGCGTTCGCATTCCTTCATCGGGGGCAGGGTGAACGAGCCATCGCTGGTGACCACGAAGTCTTGGTTGAACACCTCGCTGAAGGTCTGGTCATGGTGGAGGCCGCCGGAGGGGACGATGTAATCCACGAGGATGCCGGGAATGCGGACGGACTTGGGATCGGGGATTTGATCGACGATGCTTTCGACTTGGGCGATGACGATGCCGCCGTGGTTTTTCGCCGCCTGCGCCATGGGCAGGACCTCGCTGATGATGCCTTCGCGGTCCATGCTCAGATTCCCGCGTGCATCGGCATACGTGGCGCGAATCAGCGCCACGTGGATCGGCATCGACTTATAGCGCAGCCAGATTTGGCCATCGAGTTCGATGCGTTCGACGAGGGGTTCGGTGGTGCGGGCGTTCATCATGCCGCCGCCGTTCACGGGGTCGATGAAGGTGTTGAGTCCGACCTGAGTGAAGAGGCCGGGGCGCTTGGCGGCGATTTCGCGTGTGAGCACGCTGAGGACTCCCTGGGGCAGATTGTACGCTTCGACTTCGTTGGCGAGTGCGAGTGCGCCGAGCTTTGGCGCGAGGTTCCAGTGGCCGCCGATGATGCGCTTGAGCAGGCCGCGATGGGCGAGGTGATTTAGGCCGCGCTCTGCCCGGTCTCCCTGACCGGCGCAGTAGTAGAG
The DNA here is from genome assembly GCF_029946185.1 of Prosthecobacter sp. Classification (GTDB taxonomy): domain Bacteria; phylum Verrucomicrobiota; class Verrucomicrobiia; order Verrucomicrobiales; family Verrucomicrobiaceae; genus Prosthecobacter. Next base: position 16,276 of record NZ_JAQSEA010000241.1, on the reverse strand, counting down.
GGTGAGGTCGGTGGGGGTGCCGGTTTGCAGGAAGCGCCGTTCGAGGGCGAGCGTGAGCATCTCGGGATGACCGGAGCCGACGAAACCACTCACGGCGATGGTGGAGCCGCTGGGGATGGCGGCGATGGCTTCGTCAGCGGTGGCGATGAGGGCGGGGGCGCGCATGGGGTGGGGAGATGCGGGAGGGGCGCTAAGGAGGGGATGATTTAATCGGAGCCGATCCAATGAGGAAGCCAGAATGACGAAGCTCCAATGATGAAATGGTTCGGGAAGGAGGTTGTGCCGCAAGCCCGATGACTCCTTTGGCCTTTATTGAACCATCAACATTAGAAAACGGGTCTGTGTGCATGGCGCATCGAGTTTGCGGGGAGTGGGAGATGTGTGAGGGCGCAGCCTAGATCTGCCGCGCTGGATCTGGAAGAGCGGACGGGGCGGCGAGACAAACGCTGCTGGTGAGCGCGGCGCGCGAAGATGGCGCTGGCTTTGCTTCCCTGTAAGAACGTCATCACCCAGGGTCGCCTCGCTTAGGCTCGGCTGACCCTGGGCTGTATTACGCAGCCCCTTCAGGGCTGAAGACGCAGACTTGGTTTCAGTGAATCGTGGCATTATGTGTTCGTCCGCCGTTGATGCGCTTCGCTGTGCTCCTTTCAGCCTCTCCAGCCGCCGTTGATTTCGATGGTCTGGCCGGTGACGTAGGATGCGAGGGGTGAGCAGAGGAAGAGGACGACGTGGGCGACTTCTTCGGTGGTGCCGAAGCGGGCGAGGGGGACGTTTTTGATCATCTCGGCGCGGACGTTTTCGGGGATGGTGGCGGCCATGGCGGTGTCGATGACACCGGGTGCGATGGCGTTGGCACGTATCTGTTTGCGGGCGGCTTCGCGGCTGAGGACGCGCATCATGGCCTGCACGCCGGATTTGGCGGCGGCGTAGTTGGCCTGACCGAAGAAGCCCTGAATGGCGGCGATGCTGCCGAAGCTGACGATGGCACCGTGATCGCGCATGATTTCGAGGGCGTACTTGCAGCAGTAGAACACGCCGGAGAGGTTTACGTCGATGACTGCGTCCCATTCATCGAGACCCATTTTGGCGATGGTGCGGTCCTTGATGATGGCGGCATTGTTGATGAGGTAATCGAGTCCGCCATGACGTGCCTGAATGTCTCCCATCATGGTTTGGACTTGCTCGGGCTTGGCGACATCTGCTGCGATGATGCTGGCGCTGTCGGTGCGGAGGAGGTTGAGTTCGTCGGCGAGTGCTTGTGCGCTGAGGGTTGTGTCCGGGGTGCCGAGGTGATTGATGACAACCGTGGCACCTGCTTGATGGAACGTACGGGCGACTTGAGTGCCGATGCCCTGCGATGCGCCGGTGATGAGGGCGACTTTGCCTGTGAGGTCGATGGAGATCATGTGAGAGGTTTTAAAAGACGTCGGCTGTCACATCAAGCTTTCCTCTACAAGGAGGATCATTTGCTACGTCCGGCGGGCTGTGGCATAGGTGCAGGATCATGGTCAAAAAACTTCTCCATACCCGCTACCGGGTGAACGATCTCGACAAGACGATCAACTTTTACACGCAGGTGCTCGGGCTGAAGGAAGTGCGGCGGCACAAGTCACCGCGCGGGTCTGAGCTGGTCTTTCTGGAGACGCCGAACAGCGATGAACTGATTGAAATTTGCAGCTTTCCGGCGAGCGGGCAGGTGACGTTTTGCAGTGATTTGACGCATCTGGCGTTTGAGGTGGAGAGCATTGAAGAGTTTGCGAAACATGCTGCGGCGCTGGGTTATCCGCTCTCGGATGGACCGACGCCAAGTTCGAGCGGGGTATTTGCTTTCATTGACGCTCCTGAGGGTTATGAGATAGAACTGATCGAATACCGGAAATAATCTCGTAATACAACTCTATGGACTTTGACTGGATCGGCGCCGCTTTTGACCTCTCAATGCTTCCGCCCAAGGATATTGAGGAGTCGTTTGAGGATCCGTTTTCGATCAAACTGCTGCCGGACGGTCAGCAGGGGAGCGCGGAGGCGCGCTACTACAATCTGGGCAAGTCACTTCAGGGCAAGTCGGTGTTCAGTGTGTTCTGGACCGATGGCAAACGCTACCGCGTCATCTTCGCGCGGGTGATGACTCCGGGGGAGCATGAATTTTTTGAGCGCAAGAAGGCGGAGGAACTTTGATTTCAACTACCAATATCATGGAAACAGCCCCTGCCGATTTGAAGCCTGTCCGAGCCTGGAAAGACGTGCCAGCGTTTGATGGCGAGGAGGCCGAAGGAAATTACTGGGCCGCGCATCAACTCGATGCACGGCTGATGCAGGCGTCCATTCATCGCGCGGATGTGCGTGAGTCCACGACGATCACGCTGCGGTTTGATCCGCGCATGTTGAGCCGGATCAAGCGGGTGGCACGCCGCCGGTACCTGAACTACCAGAGCATGATCAAGCAGTGGCTGAGTGAGCGCATGGAGCAGGAGTTGAAGGATTGAGGCATAAAAACCCGCGCGCCCATGACCGAAGCGCGGGTGAAGGAATGGGGACGCGTTTTAGAGGGAGCTCTTGAGGGCTGCGGAGGGGACGAAGCGTACGGTCTTGGAGGCTTTGATTTCCACGGGCTCCTTGGTCTTGGGATTGCGGCCCATGCGTGCATTGCGGTTAACGGGCTTGAAGGTGCCGAAGCCGATGAGCTGCACGGGTTCCTTATTCACGCCTTTGGTGATGGCCTGGAGGACGGCGTCGAGAGCTTCAGAGGCGGCCCGTTTGGAGGTGTCTCCACCTAGAATTTCCTGCACGGCGTCGATGAGTTGAGCTTTGTTCATGGGCGTGTGTGTGATTCGTTGTTGGATTGCAGGCGAGTCCGTTGCAGAATGAACGAGATTCGGCGCTTTTTATGGCGCTTTCCGTTTCGTTCTACAATCATAAAATCTTTCTTCCTGCGATGGAAACACTCAAGAAATTCTTGCTTCCTGACTCGCAGCCTGCTGTGGCTGCTGGGGTCTTTATAGCGCCTGGAGCGATCGTGCTGGGCGCGGTGGAACTGCGGGAGGAGTCCAGCGTTTGGTACGGCTCGGTCCTACGGGGTGACATTAACCGCATCATCGTGGGTGCTCAGAGCAATGTGCAGGACGGCTGTGTGCTGCATGTGAGTGATGACTGCGCGTGTGTGCTGGGCGAACGCGTGACGGTGGGGCACCGCGCTGTGGTGCATGCCTGCACGGTGGGAGATGAGGTGCTGGTGGGGATGGGGGCGATCATTTTGGACGGTGCTCAGATCGGCGCGCGCAGCATCATTGCGGCGGGGGCTTTGGTGACTAAAAACACCGTGATCCCGGAGGGGTCGCTGGTGGTGGGCTCGCCGGCGCGGGTGGTGCGGGTGCTGTCTGTGGAGGAGCAGCAAGGCAATGCGAAGCTGGCGCTGAAGTATGTGGAGGTGTCGCGGCGCTACCTGGCGATGGGACTGGGAGGCGGGGTGGTGGAGATCCCTGGTGCATCGCTTTTAGGCGCATAAAAAGCCACTGTGCGTGTTGCCATTGGGCTGCGTGCGGTTTTTAATTGAGCTTAATGAACAATGACGTCATCGAAGTGCAGGTGCGTGCGGTGCTGCCGCTGGAGGGCAGCTTTGCTGTTTTCCTGGGCAATGAAACCAAGGTCTTCGTGATCTACATCGACGAGTCGGTGGGCACGGCGATTTCCATGTTCATGCGGGGTGTGTCCAAGGAGCGGCCGCTGACGCATGATCTGGTGGGGCATCTGCTGCTGGCGTTTGGCGCGCGGGTGGAGCGCGTGGTCATCAACAACATCAATGGCAGCGTGTTTCATGCACGGCTGATCATCTCGGCTGAGAACGAACTGCAAACGACGCGGAAGGTGATCGAACTGGATGCGCGCCCGAGCGACAGCATCGCCATGGCGGTGCAGCAAAGCGCGCCGATTTTTGTGGCCAAGAGCGTGTGGGATTCGGTGGAGGATGTGAGCGGCACGCTGGCCCAGATCGAAAAGAAAGGACTGGAGGTGCAGCAGGCTGCTGAAGCCGCTGAGGAGGAGGACCACGATGATGATGATGATGACGACATCGAGGACGTTGATGAGTTCAGCGATGAAGACATCAACACGATTGCTGGTATCGAGCCGGGCAAGGGGGAGGATGAATATGACGACGGCTTCGGCGGGGATGATGACGACGAAGAAGGCGAGGAGTGGAAGAAGGCGGACGGGTGAGGGGTGCGATCAGCGTCGCGTCAAAGCGGCGCGGAGTTGCATGGCTTCGCCGTGGCCGGGGTTGATTTTTAAGGTGCGATCGAGTGCGGCGAGGGCTTCGGGTCTGCGGTTTTGCTGGGCGAGGATGGTGGCGCGGGCGTAGGGGATGCCGGGGTCGCGGGGGTTGGCGAGTTCGCCGCGTTGCAGGGCATCGAGTGCGCCGGGGATGTCTCCCTGGCCGTTTTTGGCGAGGCCGAGATTGTACCAGGCGCGGGAGAGAGAGGGATCGAGGCGGGTGGCTTCCTGGAGGGATTGAATGACGGCGGGCATGTCGCCGGTTTCGCTGAGGGCGAGGCCGAGTTCGTAATGATAGTCGGCGTGATTGGGGGCTAGTTTGATGGTGTCGCGCAGCTTGGCGATGGCGAGCTGGGTCTGGCCGGTGGTGCTGTACATCATCGCTAGGTCGTGATGAAACGGCGGTGAGTTGGGATCCCAGCGAATGGCGGTTTCCATGTGCTGGATGGCGGCGGCAATGCTGCGGCGGGCGAACTCGAACTGGGCGAGCTGCATCTGACCGCTGGGCTGGTCGGCGTTCCAGTTGAGCATGTGCTGCAGGTCCTGGCCGGCGGCGGAGTCGAGATGGAGGCTTTCACGCAGTGCCCAGGCGGCGGAGACACGGACGCCGCGCACGGGGTCGTTGAGCAGGGGCTCGATGGCGGAGCGAATGGTGCCGCTTTGCAGCATGGGTTCGAGGGTGCGGATGGCGCTTGCGCGCACGAGCGGATGAGGGTGCTGCAATTGGGCGGTGACGGCGGTTTGCACTGCTGGCTGGTCAATCCAGCGGTCTAGAAGCAGTGTGGCGCTGGCTTTCCAGTGGGGGATTTCATCGCTGCTGAGGAGATCCACGAGGCCGGAGCGGGCTTCTTCATCGCCCTGACGTGCTTTGGCGATGAGCGTGGCGCGGGTGCGCGTTTTGCGCTCCATTTTGGGGCCCCACCATTTCTGGGTGGCTTCGAGGGCCCAGTCGGTGGTTTTGTCGGTGTGGCATTTGTTGCAGGCGTTCGGGACGTTGAACTGCTTGGTGAGGAGAGGGTCGGGGATGGTGAAGCCGTGGTCGTGGCGCGGGTGGCGCTGCATGTAAACTGTCTGCGGCATGTGGCAGTTGACGCATTGGTTTCCGGTGCTGGCGGTCTGGTGAAAGCTGTGGGCCTCCGGCATGATGGGGGGGGCATTGGGGAAGCCGCCGGGGGTGTGACAGCGCATGCAGAGCTGGTTGCCAGGCAGGAGGGTCTTCATGCTGTGCATGTCATGGCAGTCCATGCACCGCACGCCGGCGTTGTGCATGCGGCTGCTGAGGAAGCTGCTGAACTCGTAGTCTTCGCCGTGAATCTGGCCGTCGGGGTAAAAGGTGTCGCTTTGATCGGTGATGGTCAGGTGGTAGTGATCCCAGAAAGATTCGCCGGGGACGAAATCGCCGGTGACTTCGCCGCGCAGGGCGTGGCATCCGGCGCAGTTTTCGATGTGCTGGTCGCGGGTGAATTTCGTGAGGGTGGGATCGCCTTTGGCTCCGGGGTGGGCGTGCTGCCAGGTGTTGTGCGGCTTCATGGGGCCGTGGCAGGATTCGCAGCTCACGGACATCTCGGCCATGGTGGTTTGGTAGCTGTCGGTCTTGGCGTCGTAGTTTTTGCGGAGGCGGGTGTTGTGGCAGGTTGCACACATCTGGTTCCACACCATGCCACGACCGGTCCAGTGACCCCATTCGCCGGGTTTGCGGTCTTCATTGCCATAGACATTGAACCACTCGTTTTTCTTGGGATCGAGGCATGCTTCCATGGCCTGCAGGCGCCCCTTGCCGCCATCGACAAGGAACTGGCGCAGGGGATCGTGGCCGATGACGCGTTCGACGCGATAGGGGGTGATTTTGTTGCCGAAGCCGAGGGCGGTCAGTTCGTAGTTGCTGCCGTTTTTTCGGACTTCGGTCGTCTGAGTGCCGTGCTGGAAGGTGCGGGTGGGGACAAATCCCGGGTCGTCGAGTTTGGGGTCTGGTTTGCGTTCAGCGAGGCCGTGATGGGAGCCCTGCCATTTGGCGAACTGATCGGCGTGGCATTCGCGGCAGCTCTGGGAGCCTGCGTACTGGGCGAAGACCTTTTTTTCGTCCGGCAAGGCATACGGTTCAGCCTTCGCGAGGGAGACCACGACGGGGGTGGGCAGTGGCGTGTAATTTCTCTGGGGCCACAAGGCCCATGCGATCAAGCCCGCCACGCCTGCGGCAATGCCACCGATAAACAACCCGGCCTTCCACGATGATTCGGGAGGTGGTGGGGCAGGTGGGGTCTTTTTCTTCATGCGTACGCCAGACTAGGCGGACGCGACAACGGTGCAAGACGCGAGGAAGAATCAGAAATCGAGGTAGATTTCAGCGCGGCGATTGTGGCTGCGGCCTTCGGGGTCGTCGGTGCCGTCGGACTTTTTGTTCGGGCTGAGGGGCTGGGCTTTGCCAAGGCCGGAGGTTTCCACCTGTCCGGCAGGGACGCCGAGGACGGCGAGCTGCTTTTTCACTGCCTCCGCACGTCCATGTGAGAGGCGGATGTTGTAGTCATCTTCGCCTTTTTCGTCGGTGTGGCCGGCGATGCGCAGCTTCTTGGAGGGGTCGGCCTTCATCAGTGCGGAGATGACTTCGAGCTGCTTCAGCGCGCGGGGGTGGAGTTCAGCGCGGTCGTATTCAAAGTAGAGCGCGAGCGATTCGCCGCCTTTGGGGTTCTTCACGATGGGAGTGTAGGGAACGCCGAGTTTGGAGGCGCTCTTGGCAAAGGAGCCGAGGATGTCGGAGAGATTGAGCCCCACGATTTTCCATGGCTGGGCGATGTCTGCGCGTTTGAGTTCCACGCCGAATTCGGTGTTTTGCTGGAGGGACTCCGACTGAACCTGGGCAATGACCCAGGAGACTTCGGGGTTGGCAATGGTCACGATGAGGGGCTTGGCCGGATTCAGGGAATACTGACCTTCTTCAAATACGATGCAGAGGCCAAGGAGGCGCTCGACCGGCACTTTTGCATCATCCACAAAAGCGCGTGCGGCAGTGAAGTCGTGCTTCAAGAGGTGACGGACAAAATCGCTGGCAAAGGTCAGTGCGTCGGTGCCGTCTTCAACTGTGAAAAGCGGCTTCATGGATGTGGCTGCGGTGGGGGGGGCGGCGGAGGGCGGTGCAGGCGTGCCAGGTTTGCCTGGTGCAGGAGCTGCGGGCAGCGTGGCCGGCATGGCTGCGATGGCGCCGCTCATGGCTTTTGGGAGGGTGGCTTTGGCAACTTTCCAGCCCATTTTGTCGTCACGCTCCAGATCAAGCTGGACGCGTACGGATTCCTGCGAGCCTGGCATGAGAAAGGGGAGGGTGATGCGGGTGCGGTTCTCGACGAGACCGAGCAGTTCCACCTGATCCTCCGCCGCAGGTTTGTAGCCCATGGCGGCGAGTTTTTCAAAGAGCTTGGCGGCACTGTCTGACTGCCCCGCATCGGAGGCGGCGGCGAGCTTGCCAGCGGTGGCGAAATCTCCGGTGGTGAGGCTGCGCACCAACTGCCTGCCCAGATCAAGGGGGCGGGCAAAGGCAAAAGCGGGTGGTGCAGGCTTCGGGGGCTTTGGCGGGGGAGGCTGTGTGGCAGGAACTGCCGGTGCGTCTGCCTTGGCGGCTGAAGCGGTGGCGGCTGCCTTCTCTGCGATGGCGTCGTTTTGGGCCTGGATTTTCTTTTTGGTGAAGAGGAAGAAGATGGCGGTGCTGAGCACGAGCGCGGCAACGACGATGAGAACAGGTGCGAGACTGCCGCCGTAAACGGAGCGAGGAGGGGTGGAGCGGGACGGGAATTGCATGGCCGGGGGTAAGCTGTCCTAGAACAGCAGCAAAGATGCCACCACGGGTGGCGATGAATCAAGGTGTATTATGTGCTGCTGCCTGCTCAGCGTTTTTCTTCGGTTGCGTCCGTAGTTTGTCCGGCACGCATTTTGGCTTTCAGGCGTGACCAGAAGTCATCATCCTGGTTTGGGTCATCCTTGCTAGTATCGGAGCCGCCTCTGAAAGAGGGGATGTCCACACTGGAGGCGCGCGCGCCATCACTGTTGGTGTCCGCCAACGCCCGGCCATAGGGGGCGAAATTGTTCACGGGCACCGCGTATTTTTGCATGCTGGAAGGCAGGACGCGGCGCGCATTGATGAAGGCTGTCGGGCTGTAGTAATTGGAGGAATCGCGAGCGAACGAGGAGCGGTTCATGCCGATCTGGAGATTTTTGCGCACTTCGAAGTGCAAATGCACGGGGTACATGCCGTTGTTGCCCCCCATGGTGCCGACGATCTGGCCCTTCTCGACAAGGTCATGCAGATTTGCTTTGCGCTCATGCAGGTGGGCGTAGAGGGAGTCCACCATGGCGATTTTACCATCGGCTTCGCGGAAAATGTGGCGCACCAAGATGCAGTTTCCCCAGCCGTCACCGATGTTTTGTGAAAAAATCACCACACCACGGCCCATGGCGTAAATCGGTGCCCTGAGGTCGGAGTCGCCGCCGCCGTTGCCGTTCCAGTCCTCACCCAGATGGCCATTCGGCCAATAGCCGCGGGCTTTGTAAAAGCCTTCAGCGTCCGGCTTGCCCACGGGAAAATCAAAGCCATCCGCCAGGCGCAGGCGTATCGACGTGCCGGACTGAGCAGCGGCAGGCAGTGTCAGCAGCAGCGTGGCGCAGGCGCACACTACCGCTCGCCACCAAAGAAAATGGCGGTCGGACAACGTGGTGGATGAATGGGGGGCACTGGCTGGCATGCCGGAGGGAGGATGACGGTAGTCGAAAACGTTGCAAAGGCCAGTCTGAAAAACCATTGCGGAGGAAGAGATTGGCGGCTTGCTGTAAATTATCAGGTTCAATGCATCGAGTGAAGTGCAGGGGGCTTGCAAACTGCGCGGCCCGCCTGATTGTGCGGTGCTCTTTCCCTAATCCCTCCCTATTTACGCCATGCCCGACTGGCTTGCGATCATTCTCCTCGGCATCATTGAAGGTGTCACCGAATTCCTGCCCATCTCCTCCACCGGGCACCTTCTCATTCCACAAAATCTGCACTGGCTGCCGCAGAAAAGCGACTTGTTCAATGTGGTGATCCAAAGCGGTGCCGTACTGGCGGTGCTGGTTGTGTTTACGGAACGGTTGAAGCATCTGGCCACCACTTTAGGAGATGCCAGCACGCGAGATTACCTGGCTAAGCTGTTTGTGGCGTTCTTCATCACCGCCGTGGGTGGTTTGATGATCAAGAAGTTCGGAGTCAAGCTGCCGGAGACGATCCCGCCCGTGGCCTGGGCGACGTTGATTGGTGGTTTCATCATCCTCGTGCTGGAGTTTTTGCACAAGGGCAAGGAGGGAACGGCGGATATCACGTGGGCGGTCGTGGTCGCTGTGGCGCTGGCGCAGTTGCTGGCGGCGGTATTTCCCGGCACCTCGCGTTCTGGGGCGAGCATCCTGATGGCGCTGGCTTTTGGTGTGTCACGACCTGCGGCCACCGAGTTTTCGTTCCTGCTGGGCATTCCCACGTTGATGGCGGCCGGGGCGTATAAAATCCTCTCAGCGATCAAGGATGGTGAGGCGGGGCAGGAAGACTGGGGCATGGTCGTTCTTGGTACGGTGGTGTCTGCCGTGTTTGCCTTCATCGTGGTGAAGTGGCTCATTCGTTTTGTGCAGGGGCACACGTTCAACGGTTTCGCCTGGTATCGTATCGCGCTCGGCAGTGCGTTGCTGATGTGGGTTTATAATGGGGGAGGAAACTGATCATGATCGCTTTCGCCCGGGGCTGGTTTCGCCGTTCGGTGTTCAAGACCATCCGCTTCCTCAAGCATCCGCGCAAACTGCGGCAAAGTCCTACGCGGCGGTGGTTTGCCCGGCACTTCCTCGACAAGCGGGTGTGGAAGCCCACACAGCATACGCTCTCTGGCGGCATGGCTGTGGGGATGTTTATCACCTTGCAACTGCTGCCCATCCAGATGCCTTCCGCCGTCATCCTGGCCGCCATTTTCCGGGTAAACATCCCCATCGCCCTCGCCATGTGCTGGTTGAGCAATCCTGTCACGGGGCCGTTCCTGGCCTGGCTGGAGTACACCATCGGCAAATGGGTGCTGGCTCTGTACACCACGGTGCCCACCTCGCCGTTTCCCAAGCATCTGCCCGAGTCGATGGTGGAAGCCTGGATCGTGCTCAAGGAGCATGCGCCAGTGATGCTGGTGGGCGGCATCATCCTCGGGGCGGTGGCCTCACTCGTCAGCTACGTCGCCACTTGGAGTTGCTGGGAAATTGGTTCTCGGATGGAGGTGGCCAAGAAATTGCGAGGGGTGAAGGCGGTCGCTGTTTGATGCGCAGAGGTGTGGATGAACCGCTTTTGAATGTGATCAGGCACAAAAAACCTTGTTCCTGTCCATGCTTTGCGTTCTCATCTGGCCATACACATTCAAAAAATGACCGAAGCTGAACGCAGGATCATCGCCGCCCAAGGCTACGTGGAGCTGGGTCTCTTTGACGAGGCTCGGGTGGAATTGTCTCCGCTGCCGGCGGAAATGCACAACCGGGTGGATGTGATCGAGATCACCCTGCTGTGCCTGATGAGCGGGCACCGGTGGGCCGAGGCGCTGGCGCTGGCCCTGAGGCTTTGTTCCGAGGAGCCGATGGAACCCGGCGGCTTCATTCATGCGGCTTTCTGTCTGCATGAACTCGGGCGTACCCTGGAGGCGGTGGATATGCTTTCGCGTGGCCCCGCCACCCTGAGGGCCAAGCCGGTCTATTATTACAATATGGGCTGCTACCATGCCTGCCTCGGTCACGTGGACAAATCACTGACCTATTTGCAGCGGGCGTTCGAGATGGATGGTGAGCTGCGCCAGCATGCCAAAAAAGACCGCGATCTCGATGGTTTACGGGCCCAATTGGAGTCCCATCACGCATGAGTTTTCCCGGCAGTCCTGACAGTCTCCATGCCGTTCGTGCGTTCTTCGAGGAGAGCTTCAGTACTCGCGGGGAGTTGGGGGCTTCGGTTTCCATCTGGCAGCATGGGCGGGAGGTGCTGAACCTCGCGCAAGGTCATCGTGACAGGACACACAGTCGTGAGTGGGACCACGACACGCTCGTTCCCGTCTGGTCTGCCACCAAAGGGCCAGCTGCGGTGTGCTGCCTGCTCGCGCTCGAAGAGGCGGGCATCCCTTTGGAATCCCCTGTGGCGGACGTGTGGCCGGATTTTGTCGGTGGGGGAAAATCCAACGTTACCTTGATCCAGCTGCTCTCGCATACCGCTGGCTTGTGCGCTTTGGATGAACGCGCGCCCATCGACAACTATGATGCCGTGATTCAGGCGCTGGAACATCAGCAGCCCTTGTGGGAGCCTGGTACGAGGCAGGGCTACCACGCGCGGACCTTCGGGTTTTTGATGGATGAAATCGTGAGGCGTCTCACGGAGGCGGAATCGCTTGGTGAGTATTTTCATGAGGTTTTTGGCCGTCCGATGGGGCTCGATTTCTGGATCGGGCTGCCCAGCGCGCAGTGGGATCGCGTGTCGCCGGTGTATCCGGGGAAGATGAGCATTGGGAACAGCGAGCAGCCTTTCATCAAAGCCTTCAACACGGGAGGCACGCTGACGCAGCGTACCTTCACCTCGCCTTTCGGCCTGAACGCCGTCAGTGATTTCAATCAAAGTGAAATGTGGTCGCGCGGCTATGCAAGCATGGGTGGGGTGGGCAATGCGAAGGGGCTCGGCCAATTTTACGCGATGCTGGCGCAAGGCGGAATTTGGAACGGTGCGCAGATGGTGCCTGAAACGGTGGTGCGCCGGCTCGAGCAGACGCTCACGCAGGAGAGCGATGCCGTGCTGCAGACTCCCATCGCTTTTTCCACTGGCATGATGCAGGACCCCTTGAACGAGGACGCTGAGTCTGAGGGGGGCAAACTGCGTCAGCTCTATGGCCCGAGCCGACGTGCCTATGGGCACCCTGGCGCGGGTGGCAGCGTTGCTTTTGCGGATCCTGAGAATGGGATCAGTTTTGCCTACACGATGAACCAGATGGAAATTGGAGCGTTGCCGGGTGAGCGTGCGCTGGGGCTGGTGCGGGCGTTGTACGGTGGGTGATTCAACTTACAGGCTTAGCTTTTCATCCAAGCTTAGGAGCGTGCGCTCTTCGGGGCTGTCATTCGGAGATGTCGTGTTTTCCTTCCTGAATAACGATGGGCTTCATGCCGCTGGCGGTGATTTTGTTGGCCTTCACGATCTGGGCTTCTCCGGAGATGATGATGCCGTTCTTGCCGGGGGCGATGATTTCATTTTGGGCAACGGTGTTGCCTTTCGTGCCAGTGGCGATCCGCACGGCGTTTCCATGCATGTGATCAAACAGGTTCTTCACGATGATATTGCCCTCGTTCAGGCCGGGCTGTTTGCACCAGCGCCAGAGATTGATGCCGGTGCCGCATTCGCGGAATTCATTGCCGGCGACGAGGCAGTCGTTGGCGTCATTCAATTCCACGCCGATGTGGCAACGGGCGATGTGGTTGTGCGTGGCGATGGACTTCGTGGTGAAGTGGTCGAAGTCGATTGCTTCATCGGCGGTGTCACGAATGGTGCAGTCGTCGATCTCGGCTCCCTCCACTGAATACAAGGCGATACCGCGACCGTGGCAGTTCTGGATGAAGCAGCGTGAGATGCTCAGCTTCTTCACCTTGGGTCCCGTGGGGCCTTTTTCGTAGCTGTAGGTTCCGGAGGCAAATACGGCGCAGAGCTGCGCGTGGCCGTGAATCGGTGGATCGCCCGGCACGCGGCCCCCATCGAGTGTGAGCTTTTCAATGCGGACGTCTTCGCTGGCTCCGCGAATTTCGATGAGGTTGGGCGCGTCTTCGTGGCGGATCATGGTGTCAGCGGGAATGGGGAACTTCAGCGGTGCTTCGAGTTGGATTGACTCATTATTGACCGCTTTCACGATGGCGAGATGATAGGGCTTGGGCTTCTTGGTGAAGCTGTCGAGCTCGCCATCGGCCTCGATCTTCAAACGCATGCCTGGCTTGAAGCCGCGCTGGTTTTTCACCGGGATGGTTGTTGCGCCTGCAGCGGTAGCACCTGACGCGAGGGCATAGGCTACGGGGGGAAGTTTCAGTACGGTTTCTTCGGCATCGAGACCGATGATGCGCAGTTTTTTGGCGTTTTTTACTGTGAGGCCACGCTCGATGAGATGCACGCCGGGGGGGATAACGACTTCACCGCCGCCGGCTATGATCGCTTCATCGATGTAGCGCTGAAGCTCAGCTTCAGGGAGCGCCCGCGCAGACTGGAGGGCGGCGAAAAACAGAACAAGCAGGGTGAAAAATTTCATGGCATGGGAAAGACGGTGCGAGCAGAGTGAAACTCGCTTTTTTCGCCTGTTTTCATTGTTGGCTGTTCTGCTCATGAAGTTTCTTTCACGCCCTGGTTTTTATATCATTCTCCTGCTCATCGCGGCGATGCTGCTGCTGACGCTGTGGCTGCAATGGAAGCTTGATTCGCTGCCGAAACCCAATGCGAAACAAGAAACGGCTTCCGCTGCCGTTTCCCATTGACGATGAAGCCGCTCTTTTTTCTGCTCGCCCTGACACTGACGGTGCATGCGCGCCAGCCCAATGTCATTTTCATCATGGCTGACGATCTCGGTCCCGGGGATCTAGGGTGCTACGGGCAGAAGATCATCAAGACGCCCAGCATTGACCGCATGGCGGCTGAGGGCATGCTTTTCACCCAGCATTACAGTGGCAACGCGGTGTGCGCGCCGTCGCGCTGTGTTTTGATGAGCGGCTTGCACCCAGGGCATGCTTTCATTCGTGACAACAGGCAGGCGGATGATGCCAAGGGCATGCCGAAGATGGGCCAACCTGAACACGAAGGCCAGTTTCCCATTCCTGCCGACACGATCCTCATCCCGGAAGTTATGAGGCCGCTTGGCTATGCCACGGGTGGTTTCGGCAAGTGGGGGCTGGGTGGTCCGGGCTCCACCGGAGAGCCTATGAAGCATGGCTTTGACCGCTGGTTTGGCTACAACTGTCAGGGGGTGGCGCACAATTATTATCCGACGTACTTGTGGGACAACTACCGCACCCTCGAGCTCAAGAACCCGCCGTTTCTCTCCAATGACAAGCTCAGGCCCGACGAAGACCCGTCGAAGCCGGAGAGCTATGAGCGCTTTATGGGCAGCGAATACTCTGCGGATCTCATCGCGGAAGAGGCGCTGAAATTTGCGCGCGAAAACAAGGACAAGCCGTTCTTCCTCTACTGGCCCACCACGGTGCCGCACGTGGCTCTGCAGGTGCCAGATGACTCCCTGAAGGAATACTTGGGCAAGTTTGATGATCCGCCGTATCCGGGTGGCAATGGCTACCTGCCGCACTTCAAACCGAAGGCGGCGTATGCGGCGATGATCACGCGAATGGATCGCGAGATTGGCCGGATGGTGGCGCTGATCACCGAACTGGGTCTGGATGACGACACGGTATTTGTTTTCGTCAGCGACAACGGCCCCCTGACCGGCACGCATCAAGGGCTTGCTGGCACCGACTGTGATTTCTTCAACTCCAACGAAAGCCGGCGCGACGGCAAAGGTACGCTCTATGATGGCGGATTCCGCTCGCCCTGCGTGGTGCGCTGGCGGGGTAGGATCAAGGCGGGAACGACGAGCGACCGCATCACGGGATTTGAGGACTGGATGCCGACGCTGCTCGAACTGGTGGGCTCGAAGGGCAAAACGCCGCGCACGGACGGCATCAGTTTCGCGCCGACACTGCTGGGTGAAAAGCAGCCTGCACGAGAGTTTCTCTACCGCGAATTTCATGGTTACGGTGGCCAGCAGATGCTGCGCATGGGCGACTGGAAACTCGTGCGCCGGAATCTGACCCCGAAAGGGAAGGGCAAGGCGAAAGCCGCTGCCGCGACCGAGGAGCTTTTTAACATTGCTGCTGATCCCGCTGAGACGAAGGATGTTGCTGCGGAGCATCCTGATCTTGTTGCCAAGATGAAGGCGATCATGGCCGGGCAGCATGCGCCCAGCGCGGACTTTCCGATTATGGTGCTAGATCGGTGACCGATTTAGACGGAATCGCTGGGCAGCTCATTTGATCCCAAACTATTCATAATCGATACTAAGTATTATTGCCGATGATTTCGTGGGGGAGTTGTGCCGCCGTGATGTCGGGCGCTATCAATCCTGCGATAGTTTAGGCGGGTTGACGGGGGGATACTTTGACAAGACCGGTTGTGGGTGACTTTTATCCTTGCCTTCAGGTAAGGCTATATCTTATTTTTCAAATAAAAATTAATTCATTGTACGAATTTCGGACAATGAAAAACAACCGTCGTGATTTTTCAATCAATGTGTAGAAGCCAAGAGAAAGTATTAATTGTGTGTGGCGGTTTGGTTTACCTGACAATTGAGCCTGGCTCCGCGTCAGGATGTGCTTCTTCACGAATCTCAAGAGGCGGATGCTCTTAAGCGGGGAGTGGATCGTGGTTGTGGTTTCTACGGTTTTTTTAAATTTTAAGAATAATGCAATGAGAATATTTGTTACGACTCGATCCATGAAAACCGTTCCTGATGGTGGTGGGGCCAAATTTTTTTCCGGGGCTTCCACGGCACGCCACAGGTGCCGCGTGGGGGTGCTGTCTCTGATGGTGGCAGTGGCGGGCCTCTGTGAGGTGGGGTCAGGATTGCAGGCGGCGACATTGACTTGGGACAAGGTCACTGGGGATGGTGGTGCCATCACGGGTGGGACAGGGACTTGGACGGATGGATTGGGCAACTGGAACACTGGCAGTGGGGACACGATCTGGAGCAGCGCGACGCCGGATTCCGCTATCTTCGGCGGGACGGCGGGTACGGTGACGCTGGGGGGAGCGGTGACGGTGGGGAACATGGTGTTCAACTCGGGCTACATTCTGGCGGGCGGTGGCAATCCACTGACTCTTTCGAATTCGACGATCACTGCGAATACAACGGCGACGATCAGTGCTGCTCTCGGTGGCAGCACTGGATTGATCAAGGACGGTGCAGCTACGCTGACGCTCTCC
>NZ_JAQSEA010000240.1 GCF_029946185.1 Prosthecobacter sp. | reverse complement strand
CGCACCTGTTCGCGCAGCCGAAGGAAGACGCGCCCGAGTTCGATTTCTTCGCCCGCATGCGTGCTCGCGGCAAGCAGCGTGGGCTGAGTTTCGGCAATTCCAGCCAGCGCTAGCACGACATGCAGTTCCTCGATTTTGATGGCAGGCACGACCGCACCTTCAGGATCATACTTGATGCTGCCCGTGAGGTGGATGCGCTCCGCATCAACCCCAAAGCCCTGCCAGCGCACCACGTCATCGGCCTCCTGCACCATCACCTGCTTCAGCATGCGAAAGATCGGCCCGGTGAACCAGCTATACTTGCGATAACGGCGCTCACTGCGCGGCGAGAGTCGTGCATTGACCAGCGAAATCGGAATGCCGAGACGTGAGGCGGAGGCCGTCAGGTTCGGCCACACTTCCGCCTCCACCAGCACCAGTTGCGTGGGCTGAATGCGCTCCAGCATCAGCCGACCAACGCCCGGCAGATCGAGGGGACTGTAAATCGCCACCACGCGCCCGGCGTGCTGCGCTGCCAGTTCTTCAGCGAGCGCATAGCCGGTGGGTGTCGTCGTGCTGAGCACGATGCCGAGATCGGCCTGCGTTTTGAGCAGCCGGGAGATGAGCTTCTTCGCCACCCCCACTTCACCCACGCTCACCGCATGCACCCAGAAGCGCTCGCGCTGGGGCAGGGCATTGATGGCGGCCTGCGTCTCACTGGGAAAAAAACCGATGCGCTGCGCCAGATCACGCCAGCGGCCATTGCGGCGGCGCATTTTGATGAAAGCACCGGGCAGCATCACGACGAGCCCCAGCGGCAGCGCCAGATTGTAGAGAGTGAGGCTAAGCGCTTTCGATGACATGCGGGATTTTACGCAGCCAGACGATGCGGGTGGAGCCGTAATTGCGGTCGGTCAGCACCTCCCAGCCGGGCCAGCTTTTCGTTTCGCGGTTGAAGTGGTGACTTTCCAGAATGAGGTGGCTCTCCGCATGCAGGAGCGTGGGCAGGGCCTCCATGGCGAGCAGTTGCGCCACGAAGTCCGTGTCCGCATCGCAGTGCGTGTACGGCGGATCAGCAAAGATGAGGTCGAACTGTTTGCCGTCGCGTTGCAGTAGGGGCAGCATGCCGAACACATCACCGTGGCGCACCGTGGCCCCCGTGAGGCGGGTCTTGGCGATGTTCTTGCGGATCACCTCGCAGGCCCCTTTGTTCTCATCCACAAACATCGCTGAAGCCGCGCCCCGGCTCAGGCATTCCAGGCCGATGGCTCCCGTGCCAGCAAACAAATCCAGCACATGCGCCCCCGGTACGAGTTCCCCGAGCATCGAGAACACAGCCTGCCTCACACGATCCTGTGTGGGGCGTGTGACGGTTTTCGGGACTTCGAGAGCGAGCCCTCCTGCACTGCCAGAAATGATACGCACCCAGTTCCTTTAGCGGTGGGTTGAGGGGATGCAAGAGGGATGCCTCGGAACGTGAAACGGGCCGCTCCCCCGCGGCCATTTTCCATTCCTTGATTTCGCTATGCTGAGTACTTGCATGGCATTGGGGGCGCAGCGCATGCCAGTATGGCAAACGGTGGTGCAAACTGGCGAATGGACTAGGCGCTATACGCGTACGCTTGCGCAGACGACTCCCGCCGCCGGTACCCAAGTCAGGTTTTCGCTACACGAGACATCTAGACAATAGAAAATATTGAAATTATATTTAGCTCCACAACAATATGGCAAAAACTCTCATCTCACCCTTTGGATTCAGCGAGAGCACTCCCAACTCCGCTGCTCATCGACTGAGCAGCAACACCCCGGTGATTCAGACGGGTTCTGTCCACCAGCAAGACTTGCAGTCCGCGCCCATCAATCCTGACTGGATTATCTCCGGTAATCCCATTGCCAAGGTCACGACACTGGCGGTGGCGGCGGATCAAACCCTTTCCTGCGCTGTTTGGGAGTGCCAGGCGGGCAAGTTCAAATGGGTTTTTGCGTTGGATGAGATTGTGCAGATCCTGGAAGGGGAAGTGGTGATCGAGGAGCAGACTCCGGGCCGCAAGGTCCACACGCTGCGCGCCGGCGACACGGCCATGTTTCAGGATGGAATGACCACCCTCTGGACGGTGCCCAAGTATGTGAAAAAGTTCGCCATTCACCGCACCATTCCGCGTTCCATTGTCTGGCGCGCCAAGCGCAAACTGCGTCACCTGATCGGTCTCGTGACAAGGGCCGGCCTGGGCTGCTACGGGGCCTTGGCCCACTTCGAGACGGCCGTGGAAACACTGAGCATGGCGTGATTCGGCAAGGGGCGCATCAGAGGTGTTCGAAATGCGTCGGGTTTTTGGCCTGCTTCAGAGGAATGGGGGGGGGGCGCGGCGGACTTGTCACTTCCCATTCTTAAACACATACAGCACCCCGTCATCCGCCCCAAACAAGACATAGTCCCCAGCGATAGCCGCTGACGTCTTCACCGGCGCACCGATTTCATTGTGCCAGACCTCTTTCCCGGTCTTCAAATCAAGCGCATAAATATAACCGTCATCGCAACCGAAGATGGCCACTTTCCCACCGCAGATGACGGCGCTGCTGTCGATGCGGTCACGAGCGCGGAATTCCCAAAGCTGCGCTCCAGTGACGCGGTCGATGGCGTGGAAGCGTTTGTCTCGGCCACCCACATACACGCCTTTGTCCCAGATGGCGGGTGCGGCGTAGTATTCGAATTCACGCTCGCCGTACTCCCAGACCTTCGTGCCGTCCGCGATGCGGTAGGCCCCCACGCGGTTGCCGTAGTGACTGACGTAGATGACGCCGTCGGCGATGGCGACGTTGTTGCCGATGTAGGCCCCCACTTCGATCTGCCGCTCTTCCTTGCCGGTCTTCACATCATGCACATGCAGCACGCTGTCGCAGCCGCCGAAGACGACCTTGCCATCACCCACGGCGGAGCCACCATTGATGTAGTAGCCGGTTTCAGCCGCCCACTCCTTCACGCCCGTCTTGGCATCGAGGCAGTAGATGGAGTAGTCGTAGCTGCCGATGATAATTTTCTGCGCCTTGGTATCGGGATTCGTCCACGCATTCGCAGCGGCGTGGATTTCGGCCTGCGTTTCAAATTTCCACACTTCCTTGCCGGTGTCAGCGTTCCAGGCATAGACAAAACCATCCTGACAACCCACCACAACGAGCTCGCCCGCAAACGCAGCCGCCCCGTCAAAGGCCCCCTTCGCCTCGGTTTTCCACACCTCTTTGCCGGTGACGAGATCGAGGCAGAAAAATTTGCCGTCTTTGCAGCCAGCATAGACCTTGCCACTTCGTACGACGGCACTGGAGACGAGCATCTCGGCCTGCCCCTTCGGCTTGTCCATGAGCTTGAACTGCCACGCAAGTTCAAGCGGGAACTTCAATTCCACGGGGGAAGTGCCCGTCATGGCCGCGTTGCCACGGGAGTCCGGCCAGTCCGCTGGCTGGGCATGCAAAAGGGCTGGCAGGAGGAGGCTGAGGAAAAGCGAGGCACGCATGAGTTTGGACTGTGAAACTGCCATAGTGTGCGCTTTGTTGCAAACAAGCCGATGTCTGATCACGATCTCCAACAGCCGCCGCCGATCCCACCTGACCTGCGGTGTGAGTATGAGGAGCGTCCGTTTCAGAACTGCACGCGCTGCGGCGAGTCCCTGCCAGACTTCCCCGGCGGCTTCCAAATCTCCAAGGCCTACAAGCGCGGTGAATGCGTCATGGAGTATGCGCTGTGCGATCACTGCCGCACGCAGATGATGGAGGAGTTCTCCCAGGAGTCGAAACAGCGTCTAGGGCAGTTTCAAGACGAGCAGGTCACACTGGAGCGCGGTCTGGAATCGTGCGCAGTTTGCAGTGCGCGGCGTGATGAGGCGGGCATGGAGGACTTCGTCATCACCGGCGTGTGCGAGGGCCTCTCCCTGCTGCACAGCGTGATGATCTGCGGCAAGTGCGGCGACACCGTGCAGGGCTTCATCTCGCAAAAAACACGCGACACCTGGCGGCGCTTTGTGGACGACAATTTCCCCGGCCCACCGCCCATGGATTCGCTGCCAGAACCCGTGACTGATTACCGCACCCCCGTGCCGGTCATGTCGAAGATGTAAAGTTCGAGACGAGCGAAAAGGGCAGGGGCGCAGTCATACCCCTTCCGCCAACTTGAAACTTCTAACCTTAAACTTTTAACTTTCTGCGGAACGCCCGTCTTAGTGCCCGCAGTTCTCTCCTTCGGGATCTGTGTCTTCGACCTTCGCGGTGGCCTTGAGTTCTTCGAGGAAGGCGTTGAACTTTTTGTCGCGATACTCTTCGAGGAAACGAGTTTTTACGTCCTCCTTCACTTCAGCAAACGGACGCGCCACGGACGGGCGGCGACCGGTGACGGTGCAGACATGAAAGCCGAGCTGGGTGTTGAATACCGGGCTGATCTCGCCCTCGCCCATGGAGAAGGCGATGGTTTCGAACTCTTCCATGAATTCGCCGCGCTTGAACCAGCCGAGGTCAATCTGCTGCTGCTCGCCGGAGCGATGCTCCTCCGCTAGTTTGGCGAAGTCAGCCCCGGCGAGGAGCTCGGAGCGGATATCGCGCATCGCCTGATAGACTTCCTGGCGGCTGGTCGCGCCTTGGAGGCTTTTGGTGATGTGGGAGGCCTGGATCTCCTCCTCGGTCATGTAGCTCTTCAGATTGGCTTCGTAGCAGGCGCGCAGGTCGGCCTCGGTCGGCTCCGGCTCAGGGGCGTAGATTTCCTGCAGCGTTTTGTCCAGACGGACACCGCCTGCCACGTTTTCGCGGACGAGGGCCTCGTCTTTGACCTGCATGCCGATGTTCATGTAGAACTGTGTTTCACCACCGGCCTCGTCGATGAGCTTGGTCAGGCGTGCGGTGATGTCTTCCTCAGCGACTTCGGCGTGGCGGCGGCGGCTTTCCTGTCCGAGGAGGGCTCGGGAGGTGAGGTTGTCCTTGGCGATGCCGCGAAATTCAGGATCACGCTCACAGCAGGCCACCTGGAGGGTGCGTTCGTAGTGACCTTTGATGTGGCGGAATTCCGCCTCAATGATTTCGTCGTCGATCTGTTCGCCGTTGATGATAAGTGCCATATGGGCCGAACATGGAGCGCCGGGCGGAGGGCGCAAGGTTTGACAACAAAGACCGGGTGGCCTAGATGCAGCGCGCCACCTTTTTTTAGTCCCGCTTGAAAACTGCGAGCCGGTTTGGCGTTGCTTCACGATGCATACTTCATAATGATGAGATTGATCCACCTTTTGATGACAGGAGCGGCCGCTGGGCTGCTGGCGAGTTGTGCAGACCAGGGAGTGGTGCGTGCCATCCCCGTCGCCCCGAATTCCCAGCACATGTATGCCCAGGGAGACAGTGCGCAGATCATGACCGTGATGCTGCCTGAGCGGACCATGCTTGTGGCGACCTCAGGCCCCGCCATCCGTGCCTCCTCCTACTTGCTGCTGGATGCGCGCACCGGGCAGCATCTTGCAGGTCGCAGTTTTGAAACGGCACGCGGCGTCGCCAGCACGCAGAAACTGGTGACCGCCCTGGTGGTGCTGGACGCGGGAAATCTCGACAAAATGGTGCGCGTTCAGTCCTCCGATGTGGCCGTGGAGCCCACACGGCTGGGCATCAAGCCGGGGGAGGTGTACTCGCGGCGTGAGCTGCTCTATGCCTTTCTGGTGAAAAGCGCGAATGATGTGGCCAATGCACTGGCGCGTGACAACGCAGGAAGCATCAGTGCTTTTACGGCCAAAATGAACGCCAAGGCGCGTGAGCTGGGCTGCTCCAACTCAAACTTCAAAAACCCGCATGGACTCACCGCCGGTGGGCAGTACTCCACCGCACGTGACATGGCACGGGTGGCGATGGCAGCGTATCGCAATACTGTGATTCGTGATGTGGTGCGGCGGAAGTATTTCAGCTTCCGGCGTGCGGATGGGCGTGTGATCACGCTCACGAACACCAATGAACTTCTCGGCGTCATGTCAGAGTGCAACGGCATGAAAACCGGCTACACCGTGGCCAGCGGGCGCTGTTTGATCTCCACGGCCGCAAGCGGCGGGCGTGAGGTCATCCTCGTGCAGCTTGGCACCAAGACGAAGTACATCTGGGAGGACGCCCGCATCATGATGGGCTGGGGCTTGAAGCGGCTGCGTTCCGGCGGCGCCCTGACTGCAGATACGTGGATGGGAAATTGAGCAACCACAGGTTGCGGCAGTTCATTCCAGCCGCCAGAGTGTTTTACCCTTCATTAACGTCCAGCCACGAATGCCGGCCACCACCCTCGTCTGTCCCCACTGCGAAAAAACTGTCGAAATTCAGGTTTCCTCAGTGACGCGCTCACGCCCCTGTCCTGAGTGTGGGCAGATGGTGATGCTGCAGATGGCGGAGAAGACCACCAAGACGAAGCGCCGTGCTCTGCTGATGACGCAGAATGAGCCGGTCAGCACACCCTCACCGACTCCGGCGGTTGTTGTTTCGCATGAGCCTCAGGCACTCCCTGGGGACGCCTTTGATCGCATGCGCATGGATCCCGAGATCCAGCGGTTTCGGCGGCGGTTGTTGATTGGAGCGATTGCCGTGGGCGTTATCGTGGTCTTGATGGTGATCTTGAGTCTGCTGCCATCACCGGCGCAGAAAGAGAAGCCGCTTGCTTCCGAGTCGGACAAAGCAGGGGATTCATCTACGCAGAGTGGAGGGGAAATGGTGCATCCGCCAGAGACCTCGCTGACGCAGGCTGAAGAGCCGCGGCCCCAGGTGAATTCGGGCAATCTAGTGTTTCGCCCACCCGGCAGCGGCGACCTCAAAACCGCCAGCGTGATGCCAATAATCACAGGCGGTGATCTGGCGAAGCTGGCAGCTGCGGAGGAAGTTTTGGGCAAGTTTCTGGAAACTCCCAGTTGGAAACAGCGCATCCTGCTGGTGCGTGATCGCCTGCGTGTGGCCCCGCTGATGAGCATCTACTATTCAAAAAATGCCGATGGTCCGCTGGCGTTTGATTCCATCGTCGAGGCGAAGGAGACCTCCCCCAAGTTCACTCAGCACGTGGTGGTGTTTGAGGGGGGCGGCCGGCGCGTTGCCACCGTGGAGCACTCTGTGGCAGGGCCGCGTGTGGACTGGGAGTCATTCGTGGGTGCTGGGGAGATGGGCTGGTCGGATTTTCTCGAATTGAAGCAGGCTTCACCCACCCTCTTTCGGGTGCTCGTTTCACCAGCGGGACATTTTGAAAATCAGTTTGGAGATCCCTCCAAACTCCAGTGTTACAGCCTGCGCAACATTTCCGAGCCAGGGGCCAAAGTGGTCTATGGCTATGCCGAGAAGGGCGGGCCGATCGCGAAGTCGCTGGATTACCAATTGCAGTTAAGCGAGGACGCCACCGTGCCGATGACGCTGCGGCTCAAATTCCCCCCGGATGCCCCTGTGGATTTTCAGGTGTGGATCAGTCAGATGGTGCAAGCTGGCTGGGTGACCCCATGATGCCTTGAAATCACGAGTTGCATCATTTTTTGCAAGAGATGCAAGAAGCTCCGGGCAGGCCCGTAATCCCTCACGACTCCTGCAACAATCCCCCCCTCTCTCCTTATGAAAATGCATTCTCTCTGCCAAGGCAATCACCTTGATCTGCGCACCGGTGCCAGCCGTCGTGATTTCCTCTACGTTGGCATGCTTGGCGGCCTCGGCCTCACGCTGCCTGAGATGATGCGCTTGCAGGCCGCTCAGGTCATTCCTGAAGTGGAAACGATCAAGCCCCTCGCTGACTCGATCATTCACATCTATCTTCCGGGTGGCATGGCACAGCATGAGTCCTGGGATCCGAAGCCCTTTGCCTCGCCTGACTATCGCGGCCCCTTCACCCCGATCAAGACTTCCATCCCCGGCGAATACGTCGGTGAGAAGTTCACGAACATCGCCAAGATCATGAACAAGCTCACCGTCATCCGCTCGATGACCCACGGTGAAGCCGCTCATGAGCGTGGCACGCACAACATGTTTACCGGCTACCGTCCAAGCCCGGCGATCAAGTTCCCCAGCTTCGGGTCCGTCATTTCCCACGAACAGGGCAGCCGCAACAATCTGCCTCCTTATGTCGTGGTGCCAAACATGGTCGCTCCTGATCAGGGCACTGGCTACATGAGCAGCGCCTTCGGCCCCTTTGCCCTCGGCAGCGACCCTGCTGACAAAAATTTCACCGTCCGTGACCTGCTCACCCCGAAAGGCGTGGACGAAAAGCGCTTTGACCGCCGCCGCAACCTGCTCGGCACCGTGGACGAACATTTCAAGAACGTGGAAAAAGCTGACTCCATCAGCGCCATGGACAGCTTCTACCAAGCCGCTTACGGCCTCATCAGCAGCAAGCAGGCCCGTGAAGCATTCGATCTCACCAAGGAAACCGACAAGCTCCGTGACGAATACGGCCGCAATACCGCCGGTCAGCGCTTCCTGCTGGCCCGTCGCCTCGTCGAGTCCGGTGTGCGCATGGTGTCCGTCAACTACGGCGGCTGGGATCACCACTCCAACATCAAGACTGCCTTTGATGGTCAGGCTCCGAACTTCGATCAGGCCTTTGCCCGCCTCATCACCGACCTTTCAGATCGCGGCATGCTCAAGCGCACGCTCGTCATGGTCAGCTCCGAATTCGGCCGCACACCCAAGATCAACGGCACCAATGGTCGTGACCACTGGCCACGCGTCTTCTCCGTCGCCATGGCTGGCGGTGGCATGAAAGAAGGCTACATCCACGGCGCGTCTGACGCGCTTGGTGGCGAGCCCGACCGCGATGCCGTGGGCCCAGAAGACCTTGCCAAGACCATGTATCGCCTCCTCGGCATCAACAGCGAGAAGCGCATCATGGCCGACGGTGGCCGCCCCATCGACATCGTCAACGGTGGTCGAGTCCTCACGGAAGCCCTCGCGTAATTCGACGCCCCAGCAAATCATTCAGAGAGCCCGGACAGCAATGTCCGGGTTTTTTGTTTTCAAAAACAATCCTCCTTTTCATCATGCCCCTCCTCCCTTGTTTGGGGGTCAGAGCGACAGATGCCCCAGCGCCAGCATACCATAGTACGTGTACTCGCAGTCCAGCATGTCATCCGTCCAGTTCCCATGAAAGCCGCCCGTCGCATTCCACAATGAATCCACAAAGTCGAGGCAGGGTTCCTTGATCCTTGAAAAATCCGCCTGCACCGCATCCAGCGCATGCAAGGCCACCGCAGTCGAAAGCAAGTCGGGCAGGGGTGCTGCAGGCAGCGCTAAAAATCCACCGGCGGGCAGGCATTGGCGCAGCAGCCAGTCCACCGCTTCAGCAGGCGGGGCCATGTCCATATGCCGGTGCAGGGCCACCATCGCCGCCGTGGCCGTCGTGGAGCCCACGGGAATATTAGGCTCGTTGGACCACGCGCCATCCTTCGTGCGCAGCCCGCCCATGCATTCCACCAGTCGCCAAG
The DNA here is from genome assembly GCF_029946185.1 of Prosthecobacter sp. GTDB lineage: Bacteria > Verrucomicrobiota > Verrucomicrobiia > Verrucomicrobiales > Verrucomicrobiaceae > Prosthecobacter. Next base: position 8,912 of record NZ_JAQSEA010000240.1, on the reverse strand, counting down.
GCTCGGGTGGGATGCCGCCGAGGTCCTGATAGGCCCCCCAGGCGAGCAGACAGCCATAGGCGCTGCCCTTCGCCCGCTTCGGGGCCTGATGGTAGCCACCGTCCGGACAACGAAAGGCCTCAATGCGCGCCGCCAGCGCCTCACGCGCTGCATCGGGGAAATCCGCTAGGCCCGCATTCGCCCAGCAGCGCGCCAGACAGCACAGATGCACAAAGTCCTGCCGCTCCCCATCGCCAAACTGCTTCAGCCATGGCCGCACATCGGGAATCGTGGAGGCATCCACCGACAGCGCCTGCAGACCTTCCAGGCCAAACACGGTGTAGTAGAGGTCTGGTTTGTCGTTGCGATCTAGGAAGCCGCCGTCAGGGGACACGCGTGAACGCAGGAAAGACTCCACCAACTCCGCTGACTCACCGAGGAGTTTGGGCGCCAGCCGGGCCACTTGCAGCATCTCAAGACGAAAGGACATGCCATGCGCCTAACCCGAAGCCCGCCATGTCGCCAGAAGAAAGTCATTTTCTCGCTTGAGTATTCTTTGGCATGGTCAAGACTCTCGACCCGGTTAACCCGACTCCTTTGCTCACGTGGCGGAATTGGTAGACGCGCTAGATTCAGGTTCTAGTAAGTAACATTGTGCTGGTTCGAGTCCAGTCGTGAGCACCATCCAGCGGCAACAGTGCCGCCTCGGGTAACCGGTTAAACAAAAAGTCACATGCAAGACGCAGGATTCGTGAGGCAGGCATTTGCGGGAATCGCATCGCGGTATGTGCTGGCGAACCACGTCCTCAGTCTTGGCATCGACTGCCTCTGGCGCCGCACCACCGCCCGGCGCATCGCTGAACTCAAGCCTCAGCGCGTTCTCGATCTCGCCACCGGCAGTGGGGATCTCGCCCAGGCCATCCAGTCCGCCTGTCCGCAGGCCAAAGTGCTCGGTGCCGATTTCTCCGTCCCCATGATGCGCGAGGCGCAGAAGCGTCAAATAAGGAGCCTCATTGCCGCAGATGGACTCGCACTGCCCTTTCAGGACGGCGTCTTCGATGTGCTCACCGTCGCCTTCGGGCTGCGCAACATGGCCTCCTGGCCCGCCGCCCTGACGGAAATGAACCGTGTCCTGCGTCCCGGCGGGCGCTTGTTCGTGCTCGATTTTTCCATCCCGCGCATACCCGGCATCCGCCAGTTGTACCTCTTCTATCTCAAGCAGATCATGACCCGCATCGCTGGCTGGATCACCGGCAAGCGCGAAGCCTACGTTTACCTCTGCGGCTCCATCGAACGCTTCCCCTCAGGCCGCGACATGGAGTCCCTCATCTGCGCCAACGGTTTCAGCAGCGCCACCTCCCGTCAGCTCACCCTCGGCATCGCATCGCTCTATGAAGCGGTGAAGTAGCAGGACAGAGTTACAGGTTTAAAGTTGGCCGGAGGCATCTCTCCACCTTAAACTTTAAACCTGTAACTCCTCAGAAGCTGCCTTCCTTCAAATCCCGCATCGCACCCCCCAGATGCGCCGTGACATCACTGGCTCCCACGGCTTCCATCGCCGTGCTCTCCTGAATGACAAAGCGCTCCGCAGCACGCCCACACACCCAAGCGCCAAGACCGGCGGCCTGATGCAGCGTGATATGCTGCGCAGCGAAGGTGGCGCACACACCGGATAAAACATCTCCCATGCCACCGCTGGCCATGCCGGGGTGTCCCGTGGTGTTGAAAAGTGTCGGCTGACCGTGTGTGGTGATCACCGTGCGCGTGCCTTTGAGCAGCAGCGTACGCCCCGGGGTGGCCGCTGTGAATGATTCAGCGAGCTTGCGGCGGCCCATGCCATGCCAGCCGGGAAAATTGCGCAGCAGTCGGTCCATCTCGCCGGGATGCGGAGTCATGAGGCGCGGCAGTTTGCCCATGGCATCCATCACCTCAGGGTGCTGCGCCAGCATCGTCAGCGCATCCGCATCCACGATGGTGGGAGACTTGCTTCGCTTGAGCACTTCAAGGACTTCCTTCTCATGCGCAAAGCCCAGCCCCGGCCCGATGGCCAGCGCATCGAAACGCATCTCCAGTACATCGCGATAATCGTCAATGACCTTCACCATCACCTCAGCAGGCAGACGCGCAGCGATGTGCGGATACACCTCCTCCTTCACCAGCAATGTGACGAGTCCCGCACCGGCGCGAATAGCACCACGGCAGGCCAGTTCCGCCGCACCGAGAAATCCCGGTGAGCCTGCTAAAATGCCCACGCGCCCCGCATCGCCCTTGTGCATGTCATTGGCGCGTCGTGGCAGCCATGTGCGCAGCAGCCTTGGGGTGAGTACTTCCACCTGGGCATCGCCAACCGACTGCGACAAAGCTGACAGAGGCACCCGTGCGATGCGCCCCACGTAATGATCCGCCCCATCTTCAAGCAGCCCCGCTTTGATCTGCGCCACCACGGCGGTCACATCGGCTTCCACCGCATCTTCGCAGGCATCGCCATGATCCCCGTCGAGACCGGAGGGGATGTCCATCGCAATCGTCAGTGCATGCCGCTGCCTGCGCAGTGTATTCATTTCGAACGCCAGCTTCTGCAACTCCGGCCTCATCGCTCCCTGCGCACCGATGCCGAGCAACCCATCGAGACTGACGATCGGCCCCGCTGGAAAATCAAACGTGGTGGCATCCTCCAGGAGTCGAATATGACTGCCCAGCACGCCCAGATGCGCACGCGGCAGCGCCTTCATCCCGGCAGGTTCGCCACTCAGTCGTGCGTACAATTTCCAACCCTCCGCGACCAGTTCACGCGCCGCGACGAGCGCATCTCCCGCATTGTTCCCTTTGCCGAGAAACAGCACCAGCGATCCCGCCCGCGGCGCAAACTGGCGCACCACATTCGCGATGCCACGTCCCGCCTCCTCCATCAATGCCGCCGCACTCACGCCGCGTGCAAAAGCGGCCTCCTCGCACTCCTGCATTTGGCGGCAGGTGACGATCATGGGATTTCCGCTGCTTCAAGCAGCATGGCTTTGAGTTGATGCGCCGACTGCACCGTTTCCTGCGTCGTCTTTGTGGCAGGCAGAGACAAAACTCGCGTGCCTTTGGCCGTCGTGTCCAGAGCGCGGGAGATGCCTTCAATGCTCGCAACTTCGGGTCCGTCGAGCACCAGCAGATGCATCAAACGCTCACCATCGCGCAGCAGCCCTTCCTTCAGATTCCTCAGTGCTTCCGGTGTGTCAGGGATGAAGGCGAAGCGCAATGATCGAACCACTTTTTCACCCGTGAGTTCATGTGCCACAGACAAGGATTCAGCGATGGCCTGCGCCGTGCTTTCAATCTGATCCGCCTGGCCTCCGTAGAGTGACAAAACCATCACGATTTCCAGCGGCCGTTTGGCACCCGTCAGCTCTGCGTCGATGAGCGACTGCTCGGCACCAAAGCGCCTGCGTCTGACCTCATAGCCCATGTTCTCCGCGCCCATGGTGGATTCAAGATAGCCCGGGATGCTCAGGTCTCGGTCTGCCTTTCCCAATGCTGTGCGCACGATGCCCGCATACCGTTCGATGCCCTCCGGGCTGATCTGCCGCCGCAGCGCCATGGCATACTTGAACGAGCGATCCGCCGCCTGGTCCTTCTTCCATTGCCAGATGCCAAACGAAGCGATCCCCAGCAGAATCGTGCCGACAGGCAGCATGACGAGCGCGAAACGAATCCAGCGTCCAGGATCAGCAGAGGTAGGTTGGGCTTCAGTCATGGGACCTCACTCCATAGCAAGATTCCGCTCGTTGCCACGCGGAATCCGCGAACACAGGCAATGCCCACATCACTCCAAGCCCGCCAGCAGTTCGGCAACCGACACCTGCTGCCCCGGCAGCACCAGCTCAGGCCGAATATCCGCCAGCGGTTCCAGTACAAAGCGCCGCAGATGCATGCGCGGATGCGGCAGCGTCAGCACCGGATCATCGCTCACCACATCATCCGCATACAGCAGATCAAGATCGAGCGTGCGCGGTGAATTTCGCTCCCTCTCCTCCGGCCGCCCCAGCGCCAGTTCAATGGCCTTGAGATGCCCATGCAACTCCTGCGGCAAACACTCCGCCTCCACCTCAATCACCGTATTTAAAAACGCCTGCGTTCCCGGCGCGCAATCCACCGGCTCTGTCTCATACACCTTGCCACTCGCCGTGAGCCGGATGCCAGGCACGCATGACAGCAGCAGATCAATGCCTCTCTGAATATTCTCAGAGCGATCACCGAGATTGGAGCCGAGAGCGATGCCGAAATTCATGAGTGGGACGGTAGTTTGCAGTTGGTGAGGATAGTTGACCCTTGTCTTCAACCCCTCGCTAACAACCGTCAACCACAGTCAACGATTGTTCAGCCATCGTAACCTCAGATTCTGCGCGGAGAGGTGGAAACGGTGCGAACTGCGGTAACGTTATGGCCGGCGGCAAGAGTGTCAGCGATGAACTGTAAAAAGCCGCCTGCAGGCCGGCAGGGGATGACATCGAAGGGAATGAGATCGTCCTCAAAGCGGACGAGGTTTTTCGCATGTGCATCGAAGACACCGAGATTGTCCTCCGCGCGGTAGTAGCCGCAGGCAGTGACTTTTTCAAAACCCTGCGCAGCAAACCAGACATCGATCTCCGCGAGAGTTACGGGCACGATGTCGAAGCGTGGCTGAGAGGTGACAATGGCGAGATCGTCACCCTGATCTAGAATGCCCTCCAATCGGTTGAGTCCAGCAACGAGTTCGTTTTGCAACTGCAGTCGTTCCAGATACTCAATGGGCGAAGCTTCCCAGAGATGAAACCGCCTAGCCTCCATGTCGGAGGACACCAAGGCTAGATCGATACCGGGAGAGAGGCCGAAGATGCCGTCACGAGTGACTTTAAAGACACGTTCTCCTTCACGAAACCAATCGTGCTCCATACCGCCGCGCTCCAATCGAGGCAGAAGCGTGGCTGCTTCTAACAGCAGACCCAGACTTCTCGCCCATTCACGCAAACCTTCTTTCTGCCGGGTGAGAGAGGGCGGCCCAGATGAGCCGCTACCTGCTGCCGAAATTCCTCTGAGGTGATCGAGCGCCGCGCAGACAAGATCCGCTCCATCTGCTCTTGAGTGAGCAGCGGCTTCACAGGCGGCTGGCTGGTTTGAATCGGGAACATCGGCGGGCATACGGAAGGTAAACGAAGACTCGGCACGAGGAAAGGGCAGAATTAAAGGCCGTTCGCCGCATCTTAGAAACAACCGTCAACCACAGACAACGACCGTTCAGCCATCGTAAACTCCGCCTCACTTCAGTCCCAGCACATCCTGCATGTCATAGAGCCCCGCAGGTTTCCCCGCCAGCCACTGGGCGGCACGCACCGAGCCGGTGGCAAAGGTGTCGCGACTGCTGGCCTTGTGCGTGAGTTCGACGCGCTCGCCGACGTTGGAAAAAATCACGGTATGGTCGCCCACGACATCGCCGCCACGGATGGCGTGTACGCCGATCTCCTTCGGGGTGCGGGCACCCACATCGCCAAAGCGGCCATGCTTGCAGTCCTTGTCATACTCAAGACCCCGCACATCCGCGAGGATCTCGACCAGCGTACGCGCAGTGCCGCTGGGGGAATCCTTCTTCATGCGGTGATGCATCTCGACCACTTCGAGATCGAAGTCCGGCCCAAGCAATTCCGTGGCCTTGCGCGTCAGCCAGAACAAGGTGTTCACACCGATGCTGTAATTCGAGGCGAAGACGATCGGCAGGGCCTTGGCGGCTTCGCGAATATGGGCCAGTTCCTCATTGGTGTGGCCGGTGGTGCCAATGACCAGTCTCTTTCCCTGCTTGAGGCATTCACCCAGCAGTTCATCACAGAAAAGGTGGGAGGAGAAGTCGATCACGACGTCAGCCTTGGCGAGCGCAGGGGCCAAGGCATCGCCCACGTCAACGGTGGATGCGACGGTGATGTTTTGAGCCTCGGCGGCACGAATGATCGCCTGGCCCATGCGGCCTTGGCTGCCAGTGATGAGGAGTTTGATGTCGGACATAATCAGCCGGTTTAATAAACGGGCAGCCCTAATGATGCAAGAGGCGGCTGCACACTGTGCAGTGGATCATTCAGCAGAATCTCATCGAAGTCGCCATTGGGCGAGCGCTGGGCCGGTGGCCAGAACTGGCCGCTGCGGATGCGCTGCACCGCCTCGGCGGCACAGCCTAGCGCAGAGTCGATCAAGGCTGCATCAAAACCCTCCCACGGCAGGATGGCCGTATCCTGAATGCTTTTGGGCAGGGTGAAGTACGCCACGCTGCTGATAGCCTGACCACGCTGCTGCAAGGCGGCTGCGTAGAGCGGCAGTTGCAGATCCAGCCACAGTCCGCGCTTGCCATCGGGCAGGTCAAAGCACTTCCATTCATCTGCTTCAGTCAGCTTGGTGCGGGACGTGATCACTTTGACATGCCCCTCCTGCGGCGGGCGCGGTTTGTCGGAGCTTTTGAAATCGACGATGCGCAGGGTGCCATCCACATGACGCTCCACCCGGTCAATGCGGCCTCTCAAACGTGCCTCGGCAATGAGGAAAGGCATGACATCATTCTCGTCGCCGACTTTCAGTTCGGCGTCCACACACCACCAGCCCTCCTGCCGGTTCCTGGCTTCCACGTCCGCTGCCTTCCGCAGTCGCTGCAAAATGCTTTCGAGCTGCAGCGTGATCAGCGGCGCAGGGCGATGGCCATAAATATGACGCACCTGCTCACGCGCAGCGGCCTCAAGGCAGGCCGCTATTTGTGCGGGATGCGTGCAGTCGCGCATACTGGCCTCCAGATGGAGACGATGAAAGGCATGATGAATGAGATTGCCAAACTCAGCCGCATCCAGTTCACGTTTGCCAGTCTCGATGGCCCCCATGTTTTTCGTGCAGCTCAAGTAGTAGCGAAACGGGCAGTTCAGGTACTCACGCAAACGTGAAGGCGAGATGGTCTCCAGCGTCTTCGCATTCCAGTCCGGCTGCAACTTCCACGCCAGCGTGCGCGGTGGCTCCGTGGTGGCGGGCTGGTCTTCCTCCTTCGGAAACAGATGTGCCACGCGCTGAGGTAGCTCCACGTCATCACACAAAAACAGCAGCCGGGAGGGACGCAGCGCATCGCCACCCTCGCTCCACTGCCCGCAGAGCAGACTCAGACGCCCACGTTCATCGAGCCGTTGGTTCGCCAGCGCGGCGAGAATGAAGGCATCACGCGCAAAGCGGGTGTTTTGGCAGGGCAGTCCCAGCGCCTTGCGCAGGCTGTCCGGGAGAAACGGATGGCTGATAAAAATACCGGGCACATGCTCTTCATTGAGACCCGTGACGATGAGGTTGGGCGCTTTCTCCCACAGCAGTTCAAGCCACCCTTGCAGCACCAGATCAATGTCGCCACGCGGTTCGGAGAGGCGGCTTTGGGCCAGGCAATCAAGAGACAATGCGAAGGCGTCCTCTGCTTGTGGCTGCAAACCGAAACGCTGCGCCTCCACTTCCAGCTCTTCACTGACACGCAGCCACTCGGTGGCTAGTTCCGTGCGTTCGCGGTCGCCCGGCGCTTCGGGATTAAATTCCTGTGCGCCCAGCAGTTTCAGGATGAGAGTACGCGCCGCTTGGGCCGGCGTGAGCCGCCGCAGCGAATCAAGCAATTCAAGCGTGCGCTCGACGGCAGGCCGCAGGGCAGGGGAATCGACAAGCGGAAGCTCCAACGCATGCGCCAGCGTCACCGGCAGATGCTCACTGGCAAAGTCATCCGCCTCGCGCAGCAGTGCGGCGGTGCTCTTGCTGTCAGGGATGACGGCGTCACGAAACTCTTCGATACGCAGCAGCGCGGCAAAGGCTCGCCACGCACCTGATCCAAGCAGCAGTCGGAAGCAGTCGAGCACATGCCACAAACCCTCACGCTGCACGGGAATGCCGCCGGGTTCAAAACTGCGCGCTTCTTCCAGCGTGAGCTTTTCCAGCAGCAGGCTGCCGACTTCCGCATCGCACACGCCCAGCGCCGTGCGGCCCGTCGGCACCAGCTCGCGCATGAGATTGAGCGTCAGCGCCGCCTGCGTGGCAGGATCACGCGCCACGTGGATCTGCTGATTTTGAAACGACAGACTGCTGCCCGCGTCTTCTCCCCAGCATTCCGGCAGCGGACGCCCGCACGCATCAAAGGTATGCGCCAGCGACTGCGGGGCCTGAATCGCGATCACCACCTGCAAGCCGCGCTTGGCGCAGCCAGCGATCCAGTCATCCAGCAACGGCGGCAAATCCGGCGAAGCGAGCACGACGATGCGCTGCACGCCCTCCGGCAGTGCCGGATCACGCGCATACCCACGCTTGAGCACCTGCGCGTCAGCGACTTTCGCCTGCGCCAGCTCAGCGAAGTACGCACGCTCGATCTTCGCCAGGTCCTGCCAGCGTGCAGCCTCGCGCTGCGCAGCGGGATGGTCAGCCGTATCAGCAAAAGTGAGCCCCCCCGTGCCGAGCAGCATTTTGAGTTCCGTCAGCATGCGCGCAGTCTCTGCCTGCCAGCCCCAGCCCGTTGCTTCTGGCGGGTGGGGAAACAGCGCCGTGAGCGAGTCGAGCGGCACGCGTTCGAGCGCACGCTGCCACGCCATCTGCGACTGCACCGCAGTGGCGGCTTCAAAGCGGCGTGTCTGCGGCAGCAGCGCCTGCTCCGGCAGCCATAGATGCGGCACGATGGCCGCAGTCCCCGTCTCATTCGTCACCACCGCCAGCGCCTCACGCAGCCGCCGTCCGGCTTCTCCGTTTGGCACTAGCAGCAGCGTGTTGCTGAGATCCAGCGCCCGCGCAGAATCCCAGTCGCGGCAGAGCAATGCCACCGCTTGATCCAACACCGGTGCTTCCCATCCCCAGAACAGCCGCTGAATCGCGTCACTCATACGCGCTCCAGTTTCTGGATGATGTCCTTCACGATCTGCTCGGGCGTCTGATCA
>NZ_JAQSEA010000239.1 GCF_029946185.1 Prosthecobacter sp. | reverse complement strand
GGGAGTCGGAATTTTCGCCGGGCACGGAACTGCGGCTCTGGGAGTTTGCCGGGCTGCGCTTTGGGGTGGTGATCTGCCTCGACATCGAGATTCCTGAAATCAGCATGCGGCTGCGCGGGGCAGGGGTGGATGTGCTGCTGGTGCCGAGTGCCACGGAAACGGTTCTGGGGGTCGAGCGAGTGGATCGCTGCGCCTCGGCACGTGCCGTGGAACTGGGCTGCGTCGTCGGGGTGTGCCATCTTACGGGCAGGGCAGTGACCGATTTGATCGATGTGAATGTGGGCCGCACCGCCGTTTATTTTCCTTCGCAGGCCTCTTTCCGTAAGGATCCAAGGTGGAATGAGAGTGAAATCTACGAGAGCGGCATCCACAAGCAGCGGCTGACGCTTGACCCCAAGCTCTTGCAGGTCATGCGCAGGATGCCAATGGAGACGAATCCGTCGCTATTGAAAAAGATGCCAGCCTACGAGCTGGTGAGCGAGTGATCCTGCCGCAGATCAGGCCTTGGCCTTAGACTTGTGAGCGCCATGGCCCGCCACTTTGGTGTCGGACTTCGACTTGGAAGATCTCGACTTGTGCACGGGCTTTTCTTTCTCAGGTGCTGCCTTGGTCTTTTCCTTCGATTCGTTTTCCTCCGCCCTCTTCTTTTCACCTTCCGTGGGAGTGATGCGTGCGATTTCGATTGGCTGAGCGTCAAGCGTTGCCGGAGCAGTGAGAGCAGGAGAGCCATCGATATCTTCCTTGGCTGCAACCACCGCCTTTTCTTTTTCGCCAGGCGGCAGACCACCCTTGGTGATCACCACCTTGGCCCCGACGTTGATGGTATCGAACAGATCGACCACATCCTTCATGCCCATGCGCACGCAACCATAGCTGGCAGGTTTTCCGAGACGGTTTTCTTCCGGGGTGCCGTGGATGTAGATGAAGCGGTTGAAAGCATTTCTATTGCTGGTCTCCATGCCACGCAGCCAGAGGATGCGCGAGACGATGGGGTCACGGCCTGGGGCGTTGGGTTTGAGCACCTCGCCGTTCCAGCGGCGGCTTTTCAACACCGCGCCAGCAGGGAGGCCACGGCCGATTTTGGCGATGACTTCATGCTGGCCCAAAGGGGTCCGGTTGCTGCCTTTCTGGTCCCCAAGGCCGAATTTGGAAGTCGAGATGACATACTCCTTGGTCAGCTTGCCCTCGGTGTAGATGCCGAGTTTCTGATCTTTAACGCTGACCACCACGTCGCCTTTGGGCGTTGAGGTGCATTGACTGAGTGCTCCAGCCAGCAGAAAACCCCCGATGACCTTGATAAGGCAGTCATTGAAATGGGATTTTTTAGAAATCCGGCTAAAAAGCGGCATAGGCTAGAAGAATGATGTGAGCTAAGATATTCGCAACTCTGAATTATTACTGTTATCAACGCCAGCAACCGAGCAGCTATTTCGCAAGACCCGTGCCATTTGAACGATTGATGCTTGTTTCAAGACACTACTTATCACGCTTTTATTCAGTATTCAACCTTCGTAAATATGGACGCCCCCCCCCTTCTCATCCGCCCGTATCAGGAAAAGGACCTGCCGCAGTTGCGTCAGATCACCGTGGCATCCTTTGGCAGCGTCGCTTTGGAGCAGATGCTGGAGCACAAATTTGGCCTCTGGAATGAGCGCGACTGGAAGGTGCGCAAGGCCGGCCATATCGACGACGACGTGACGCAGTGCCCGGAGGGATGCTTCGTGGCTGAGCGCGGCACTGAGATCCTTGGCTATATCACCACCCGATTGGACCGCCTAAATGAGCGGGGACGCATTCCCAACGTCGCTGTGGTGGAAAGCGCCCGTGGGCTGGGGCTGGGCCGCCGCCTGCTCCAGCACGCGCTCGATTACATGCGTGAAGAGGGAATGAAGCTGGCGCAGATCGAAACCATGGCCTCAAATGCCATCGGCCAGCACCTTTATCCGAGCTGTGGTTTTGAAGAAGTTGCCCGCCAAGTGCACTATGCGATGAAGCTCTGACCCCATCCGTCGGATGTCTGCGGGTTTGCATTATCCCCCAAACTGGCCGATACACCATGCCTCCTACCTCTAGAAACGCTTGTGACCACCCCACGCAGACCCGAACACGCCCCGAAGAAACCCTCCCTTTTCAGCCGCTTTAAAGCCGGTCTGAAACGTGTCATTGGCGGAGACAAGAAGAAGGAGTCTGCCCCTGTGCCTGCCAAAGAGCATGGCCATTCGAAAGAACACCATCCTGCCACCATTCACGCGCACAAACGTCCGCATGACGACAAGCCGCGTGAGCACGCCCCACGGCAGCCGCGTGAAGCCCGGCCCCCCCGCGAGCGTAGCGATCGTCCTGAACGGCCGGAGCGTGACGCCCGCCGTGGCCCGCCGCGTGGTCGTGAGCGCGATGACAAGCGGCCGCCGCGTGGTCCTCGTGAGGACAAGCCTGAGCGGGTCAATTACACCGCCGTGGCTCCGCCAGCTTCGCCGCCCGTCCCGGAAGGACCCTTTCCTGAAGCCTTTGAAGTGCTCGGCCTCTCGCCTGCGGTGCTGGCAGCCATTCGTGAAAGCGGCTACGAAAAGCCCACGACCATTCAGGAAAAGTCCATCCCCATCATTCTCACAGGCAGGGATGTCATCGGTGCTTCGCAGACCGGCACTGGCAAGACCGCTGCGTTCGCCCTGCCCACACTCACCCGCATGGCGGCTCCCGGGAAATTCCGCGTTCTCGTTCTCGAACCCGTTCGCGAACTGGCCGCGCAGGTGGTCGAACAGTTTGAAAAGTATGGCAAGCACACCGGCCTGCGCGTTCTCCTCGTCCATGGTGGAGTGGGCTATGACAAGCAGCGTAAAGGACTGCAGGAGGGCGTCGATATCGTCGTAGCCACTCCCGGACGTCTCCTGGATTTCATGCAGGAAGGCATCGCCGACCTCCGTGGCATTGAAGTGCTGATCCTGGATGAAGTCGATCGCATGCTGGACATGGGATTCCTTCCTGACGTGCGCCGCATCATTGAAAAAACCCCGTCTGCGCGCCAGACGCTGTTTTTCTCCGCCACAATGCCGCCACAGATCAAGAGCCTTGCGGATTTCGCGCTCAAAGAGCCTGAAAGCGTCGAAGTGGGCATCCGCTTCTCGGCTGCGGAGACTGTGAGCCATTACATGTATCCGATCGCCAGCGATCAGCGCATGGAACTCCTGCTCGCCATCCTGAAGCAGACCCATTTCGAGAGCGTCATGATCTTCACCCGTACCAAAGTGCAGGCCGACCAGATCTATTCCGCCCTCAACCAGCTCAATGAATACAAGGTGGCAGTCATGCACTCCGACATTGGCCAGCGTGACCGCGAGCGCGCCCTGCAGGGCTTCCGCAACGGTGAATTCGAAATCATCGTGGCGACCGATCTCGCCGCGCGTGGTCTGGATGTCAGCGGCGTGACCCATGTCATCAACTACATGGTCCCCGAGCATTCGGAAGACTACGTCCACCGTATCGGCCGCACCGGCCGTGCGCAGAAGGAAGGGGATGCTTTCACTCTCTTCGCCGCCGACGAACTCATGAACGTGGCTTCCATCGAGCGTCTCATCAGCCAGAAGATCGAGCGCCGGAAGCTCGAAGGCTTTAGCTACAAATACACCACCGCACTCGATGACGAAGATCGCGCTCGCGCCATCCTCACCGGCCGGAAAAAGAAGAAGCGGCGGTAAAGCGCTTCGTTGTCAGGATTTGAGCCGCTCGTCGTCGTAAAGCCTGCGGCGGCGTTGAATGCAGTTCGCTGTCTGCGTCAATTTTCTCATGTCACGGAAGATTCTGAATGCCCGCCTGCGTTCACGGTGTAGGCCTGTCTTCACGAGGTATTAAACGAAGTTGGTGGATGTGCAGAATGGCCGCAGGCTCTCCCGCCGCCAGAAAGACAACCAACTGGTGGACCTGCAGGGGAGGAACAGAATTCGGCCAATGGATTTGAATTCGGTGGCGACCTGGCGTCATCCACGCTCCTGCGCGAAGACGTGGGCCTGCATCATGGTTTAAGTCGAGCCGCAAGCCCACTTCGACCGCATGCGAGGCCTCCAAGGTGCCATCAATTTCCAGACGATCAAAGAGTGTCCAGTCACGATCCCGGGCGTCAAGATGTGCGCTGGCTGCTTTTTGACGGGTACGTTCCAGCATCATTTGGCCATGCCCACTGATTTGTTCACTGTGGGAAGCCACCGCTGGCTCCATGGTCCAAAAAAAGCCACCAAGTCTTCCGGTGAAATCGGTCAGTACAGGAAACCTCCTGTCTGCCACATGCTGTGCCATCAGCACCTGTGCGGCCCATGCCAATGGCGGTGCTAGAAGGCTGACCACAGCCAGAACGCGGACGATCACTCGCACCCGCACCGATTGAAGCATGCCGGCCCCATTCCAGAGCGTGCCGGCGCCAATTCCTGCCATTCCCCACATGAGGTCCCCGAAGTCTGCGGTGCGGTGGAACCAAGGCTGGATGATCTCGATCAACGCGGTCAGAAGGCTCGCGGACAAAGCCGCGGAAAATACGCTGCGCTTATTCCTGCCGGCAGTGGCGCGGAAGAAGCGCTCCAATGCCATGCAGCAGATTCCCATCAGTGGCACGTGCATACGGTTGAGGCACTCTGCGCGCCAGCCTGCCGACCATCCGGCTGGCAGCGGCAGCAGCAGGAGGGCGACGCCGATCCCAACAAGCAGGGAAGACAGAATCAAAGAATGCAGAAAGGGACGCTTCAAGCCAGGTAATATCAAGAGGGGTGTGTTTTTGAGATAAGTGCGGAGAGAATGTCTGGCAATTGCCATGAGTCTGAGGTGACTGAAAGCATTGATTGGGTGGATTGAAGGCGAGTTTGATGATGTGAGGAGGGACTTTCTTTGCCACAGAGGTTGCAGAGTAGCCCCTGGTGAACCTACACTTCCGAGTGAACACGCTTTTGAAAATCGCCCTGCAGTTTACGCAGCCCCTTTGTATAATCTGGCTCCTGTTGGGGATTTGGGTGCTGAGGCAGCTTTGGAGCCGTCGTTGGGAAGGCCTGTGGATGCCTGCCACGGCCTGGCTGCTGCTCACGGTTATCTCATGCACGCCCCTAGCTGCCGTTCTCCTGGTAAGACTTGAAAACCAGAATCCCAAGGTTCAACTGAATCAACTCCCAGAGACGGATGCCATTCTATGCCTCGGTGGCGGCGTTGAACCCTCCTTGTCAGAGCCCACGGGATTTCATCTGAAAGTTGGAGCTGACCGACTGAGTACAGCGCTCACACTGGCGGCTGAGGGGAAGGCTCCACTGCTGATCCTGGGCGGCGGTGGATTTCCACATGAGGGCCGCATGTTTTCTGAGGCGGACGCGGTTCGTGACTACCTGGCAGATCACGTCTCTCTCAACATCCAATTACACAGCCTCGGAGTATGCAGTGACACACATGATGAGGCGCTCAAGGTTGCGACGCTGATGAAACAACGCGGTTTGAAGCGGCTTCTGCTCGTCACCAGTGCAAGTCACATGCCGCGTGCCGAGGCCGTTTTCCGCAAGACTGATGTGCAGGTGACCCCCGTCCCCTGCAACTACCACAGCAGCCTGAATCACCTGGGCGATCTTCAGTGGGTTCATTGGCCCAGCTACCATGGGTTTGAAATTTTTAGGTTTTGGGCGCACGAGATCATCGGCCATTATGTGTATGTCTGGCGCGGGTGGATTTGAGCGATGTTTTCCAGAATTCGTCTCCTTGGAATGATAGACCCGTGGTCTATCTCATTTCATCTCGGATACGAATGCATTACCTATGAACGCAAGCTTTTCCCAATCGATACCTGTGGCATTGTTTTGCTACGACCGGCCTGAGCTGCTGCGTCGGGTGTTGGCAGGGCTGAAAGCGGACCGTGTGCCTGCCCTGCATGTTTTCAGCGATGCGCCGGCATCCCCTGCGAGGCGTGAGTCCGTGGAGGAGGTCAGGGCAATTATTAAATCGGTGGATTGGTGCGAGGTCACGCTGGTTGAGCGCACTGACAATCTCGGATTGGGTGTGTCGATTCTAGAAGGTGTGAGCGCCGTGCTGGAAACATCTCAGGCTGTTATTGTGTTTGAGGATGACCTCGTTTGTGTGCCGGGAACATATGCCTACCTTTGTGCCGCCTTGCAGCAGTATCGCCATAGTGAGCAGGTGATGAGTGTGGCGGGATGGACGCATCCTGACGTCACTCCGGCAGATGTGGGAGTGCAGCCCTATTTCGACGGTAGAGCTGAGTGTTGGGTTTGGGGGACATGGGCTCGTGTCTGGCAAGGGATGAACGAACAGAATGCGTCGGACATCATGCGCAAAATGCGCCGCCGTGGAATGGATCCATTTCTCTATGGCGCGGATCTGGTCTCGATGGCTGCCGAGGAGCAGAGGCGCAACATCTGGGCGGTGCGTTGGCTGTATTGGCACCGATTAAACAGTGGATTCTGTTTTCGCCCGCCTTGGTCCATGGTTGAGCACATTGGCGCGGGGCCGGGTGCGACAAACGTGAAACGGGATGATGCTTGGGGGCAACCTGGGGAATTACGCGAAGCCCCCACCATCCCGGATATGTGGCCAGAGCCAGTGGAGCATCCTGATTGTGCCGCCCTTTGGCGCACGCGGTGTGGAGACCGTCCCGATTGGAAGGGGAAGGTAATGCGGCTGGTCAAAAGAGTTTTAAGTCGGTGGTGAGCGTGCCATAGTAGTCCTGATGTCAGGGATCAAAGAACCCATCCGCATGCTGATGCCGCCTTTATTGTGGCAGGCGGCGAAACGTCTGCATCGAACGTTTCTGTCAAAATCGGAGTGGGAAGCAGTGCCTGAAGGGTGGAGCTACGGCCAAACTCATCCAGAGGTTAAAGGTTGGAATGTCGAAGGCGTGCTGAAAGTGTACCAAAAAAAGTGGCCGCGTTTTTTGGAGATGATCTCTGGCCCGGGTCCTCTTGGCTTGGCGCATGAGTCGGAGTTGTCCTCAAGAGAGGAACTGGTGAGCCACAACATCGTGATGTCCTTTGGCTATGTGCTGTCTGTGGCCACTGGCGCTGGTCGGCGGCTGAAAATGCTGGATTGGGGAGGGGGTGTCGGGCACTACTTCCATCTGGCTCAGCGACTGCATCCTGACATAAAACTGGAATACCACTGCAAGGATGTACCACTGCTGGCAGAGCAGGGGCGCGTGTTCTGCCCTGGGCAACATTTCTCGGCTGACGAAGTCTGTCTGGACGATTCTTATGATCTGGTGATGGCCAGTGGATCAATGCACTTCACGGAGGACTGGCATGGCCTGCTGGGACGGCTGGCGAAGGCTTCTAGCGGTTATGTGTATGTGACGCTACTGCCTACCGTTTTGAAGGTGCCTTCGTTTGTGTTTGTCCAGCGTCCCTATGCCTACGGCTATGAAACCGAGTATCTGAGCTGGTGTGTGAACCGGGATGAACTGCTGACCGCCGCCCGGGAGCACTCCCTTCTTCTTGTGCGCGAGATGGTAGTAGGGCACCAGCCTCTGATCATGGGTGCACAGGAACAGAATGTGTACCGGGGTTTTCTGTTTTCGAAGCAATCCTTGGCGTCATGAGCTGTGATCACGAAAAACCAAGAGGAGGATTGGGTTTCATTGGCTCGAACTTGGCGCATCATCTCATGGGACTTGAGGCTAGGGTGACGTTATCAGCAAGGTCGGGGTCTTGGCCCGCCCATTGAAGCCATGACCAGAGAAACGCGGCACTTTTGCACCTATTTCGACCATCGTTTTCTCAGCCGTGGTCTTGCTCTTCATCATTCGCTGCTGGAGCACTGCCCTTCGTTTCATCTCTGGGTGCTGTGCCTTGATGAGCCTGTGCATGACGAACTTTTGGGCCTGAGCCTGCCGCATGTGACGCTGGTGCCGTTGTCGGAGTTGGAGGCTGATGACAGTGAGTTGCTCAAGGTGAAAGGGGGGCGGACAAGGGTGGAGTATTACTTCACCTGCACCCCTGCGTGGCCGTTGTGGCTTTTCAATCACGCACCTCATCTATACATGATCACCTACCTGGATGCAGACCTGTTCTTCTTTGCCGATCCTGCTCCCATTTTTGAAGAGCTCGGGGAACGCTCGGTGGGAATCATCTCACATCGCTTTCCATCCTCTATGCGCTGGCGTGAGTGCTACGGCATCTACAACGTCGGCTGGGTGAGCTTCCGACGTGATGAGAACGGCATTGCGTGCCTGCGGTGGTGGCGTGAACGTTGCATTGAATGGTGCCATGACCGTCAAGAGACCGGGAGGTTCGGGGACCAGAAGTATCTCGATGTGTGGCCAGAGCTTTTCGATGGCGTGGCAGTGCTAAAACACCCAGGAGCAAATGTCGCACCGTGGAACCTCGCCTGTCACACCCTGAACTGTGTGGACGGCAGAGTGATGTCTTGCGGCCTTCCTCTCATTTTTTTCCACTTTCATGGACTGCGCCGGGTCTGGCGGTGGCTGGTGGATCCCAATCTCGGCACTTACGGATCTCGTATCACGCCTGTGTTTCGTCGATATGTGCTCATGCCATATCTCGTTTGTCTGCGAACCACTGCGACAACGGCGGAAGATGCGCTGCCTGCAGGGGGGCGCGATATGAATGCTGGCCGCCATCTCTGGTTGAGGTGGTTGAAGTCTGCTGCTGCAGTTCTGCTTGGGCTGCTGCGTGGGACGATTACCGTGTGGATCGGCAGAGGTGCCTAACCTTCTGCATCCTGCTGCTGTGCTGAAAAACCGAGGCGATCCCGTCTGGATGAAATGGCTTTGTAAGGAAGGTGTCCATTTTCAACATTCTGGCTTTAGGCAGCCATAGACATCTATCGGCCATTTTCCTCCTGAGTGGGGCAGAATGCTGTGCGCACGCATGAAAACTGAAGTGCACCAAGTGTAGTCGTTTACGGGCCCAAAGCCATGAAAGTCGATCTCCACCAGGCCTTGGGCACGCAGCCAGGCGCAAACCTCTGGGTACCAGTCGGCGTTGTCCAGAAGGAGAAAACCTCCTGGGGCGAGAAAGGGCAGTGATGCCTTGGCGCTTTCAAAGCGCATCAGACCGTCAATAATGATCACGTGAAAGGTTTGTTCGCTGCCCAACGGAGCCTGTGCGTAGTCAGTTGCTTCCACTGGGCCAATGACGGTCAGGTTGGCCGGAGCTCGCAGTCTAAGCGTCTCTGCCCACTTGGTTTCCCCTTCGACTGTGGTGACAGATTCGGCTCTTTCCGCCCACCAAAGCGAGCTTTGTCCCCCACCGTATTCGAGCACGTTGGACCGCGAGAAGTCCAGCTGGCTGAGGTAATCAAGCGCCGGATAAGTGATCCAAGGTATCGGGTGGCCCTGCGCATCCATGGGTAATCCCGTCTTGATGCTTTGCCACTGAGCACGTCGGAACATCAGTGTTTGCAGCACTCGCATCGCTTTGCCTACTCGGGGGAAAAGACGATGAATCGCGCGTTCAAGAAGGGTCATGGCCGCTGCATTAATCCTTGCTTGCGGCTTGAGTGGCAAGCTCGTATTTGGGACTGATGCTGGCTCCTTCTCCCATTGCCCATGTGCAGCACTTGGTTTGGATCTTGGTTCCCGTCCACAACCGGCGGGTCATCACGAAGCGTTGTCTGGCGCATCTGGAGGAGCTTGACATTCGTTCCTGGGCCGAGGTGCTGGTCATTGATGATGGGAGCGGTGACAGGACTGCAGAGATGCTCAGTGAAGATTTTCCATGGGTGCGCACCGTGAGAGGTGACGGCCGCCTGTGGTGGGGCGGTGGCATCCGGCTCGGCATGGAAACGGCTTTGTCCGCCGGGGCCGAGTGTGTGTGCTGGCTGAATGACGACAGTCTGCCCGAGCAAGGCAGCCTGGAGGGGCTGGTTCACCTGGCCATGGAGAGAAAGGCTGTTTGTGGAGGCGTCTGCCGGACTCCGGATGGAGCTTTTTTGTATTCGGGGGGCTTCATCAAGCGGCGGTGGCCGAGGCACTTTCCTTCTGCTCCAGATCCGGCGGAACCTCCGCTGCCTGTGGAATGGCTGCATGGTAACATGGTGGCCATTCCTGCATCGGTCTGTGCGCGAATCGGACTGCCAGAGAGACGCTGGATCAAACACAACTTTGCGGATGTCGATTTCACACTGCGTGCCCACGAGGCTGGCATCCCTGTTCTGCTGGTGCCTTCGGCCCTGGGTGTGGCAGATCGCAATGATACGGCGACCTATTGGTCATGGGCGGACGTTCGTCTTTCATGGTTCGCCATCATGCGAGGTTTTGGCAGCCCGAAGGTTTGGTGGTATGCGCCGGGCTTCGTGCGCTTCAAAATAGTTCACTTTGGATTGCTGGGGGCCTTGGATTGCGGCTGGCTTTTCTGCAAGGCCGGGGCGATCATCCTTTTTAAGTGCCTTCCCAGCCGGTGGGTGACACCCCGCAGCCGAAAGATCAAAAAGTAGACTTCTTTGATGTCCGACGAATCCATTAGCAGTCGCCCTCCTCTCGCGGGTTTCCAATGGGTGGTTTTCGGGCCTGACTGGGGGCGGCATCCTTCCGTCAGCCAGCACCTCTTCAGTGAGTTTCTTGGCTTCAGTCCTGTGCTTTGGGTGGAAACAGTGGGCTTGCGTGTGCCGCAGTGGAACAGGCGTGATCTCGGGCGTTCGGTGCAGAAAATCGTCGATTTCGTCTCCGGGAGGCGTCGTCTTTTTGCCGCAGCTCCTCATGGTTTGACGGTCATCTGCCCACCGACTCTGCCCTTCACGAGGATTAAGCTCGTCAGAAAGCTCAACGTCTGGCTGGTGCGGCGAAGTGTGGAAAAAGCCACGCGACGGCTTCAATTTAAAAAGCCCATACTCGTGGTCACCACGCCGTCACAGGTGGATTTTGTCGGCAGGCTGGGAGAGGGGCTGAGCGTTTACTACTGCGCAGACCAGTACGCCCTTTGGCCGGGAATGAATCAGCAGCACATTTTGCAGATGGAGCGCATGCTGATGGAGCGGGTGAATGGCATCGTGGCTGTCTCGGATCCTCTAGCTGCTCAATTGCAACGATCCGGCAAGCCCGTTTACACCTTGAACCAAGGGGTGAACCCGGTTCATTTTTCCCGTTCTCAGCCGCAGCAATCCACGGGGCGTTTTGAGGTTGTGTATTTTGGAATGATTGATGAGCGGGTTGACCTCGACCTCATTGTGGAGATCGCCCGCCGATTGCCGCAGGCGGCCATCCGGCTTATCGGTCAAGCTAAGATCCCTCTCCACAAGCTCGCAGGGGTGGCTAACATTCATGTGGAGCCCGCCATGCCGTATGAGGATCTGCCGGGGAGCTTAAATACCGCCAATCTCTTCATCATTCCTTTCGTGCTGACTGAACTCGCGCGCAGCTGCAGCCCGCTCAAGATCAAAGAGTATCTGGCGTGTGCGCGTCCCGTGATCTCCACAGCGCTTCCTGAGGCTGAGGGGCTCTCTCAATTTGTCCATGTCGCCAAGGATCGAAACGCATTCGTGGAAGCTGTGGTCGCAGCCTCTGAAGGCCAGCTCTCATTCGACGTGTCAGGAACTCAGCGCTTCATTGAGTCTGAAACCTGGCAGGCCAAGGCGGTGGAGTTCGGTCAGTTCGTGAGCGGACTCCACGTCTAAATCTCACCAGCAGATTCCCTCATACTGCCAGGAAAGGGTCGATAATTCTCTCCAGCCATGGACATCGATCACGATTTGATCCGGACGGGCCAGCTCCGCCAGTGTTTCGAAGGGAACGCATTTCTGAGACACCACGATCACATCACTGGATTGCAGCACCTCCTTGGCGTCCTGCTTTAAAAGCTGCGCGAGATGCGGCATGCGTGCCTGGATCTGCTGCTCGTTGGCGCCGATGAGGCGGGAAAGATTGATGTGTGGATCGTAGATGCTGAGTTCGTGGCCGCGTCCGAGCAGGGTCTCTGCCGCCGCCACCATGGGGCTGCCGCGCAGGTCGTCCGTGTTTGCCTTGAAAGCGAGGCCGAGGAAGCCGATGCGGCGCTTCGACTTGCCCTCGATCAGGCTGACGAAGAGGTCCTGATGAGCCGCATTGGTGGCTGCGGTATTTTCAAGCAGAGGCAGGCTGAGGTTTTCCTGGCGAGCGAATGATTTCAGCGCGGAGACGTCCTTGGGCAGGCAGGAGCCGCCGAAAGGGTTGCCGGGCTTCATGTAATAGCGGGAGATGTTCAGCCGCGTGTCGGCGCACAGCACGTCCATGACGCGGGTGCCGTCTTCTCCCAAGTGCTTGCACAGGCGGCCAATCTCATTGGCAAAACCCACTTTCAGAGCATGGAAGTAGTTGCAGGAGTACTTGATCATTTCAGCACCTTCCCATGCCAGGACGGACGGCTGACCGCCCAAAATTTCGCACACAGCATCATCCACGGGTGCCGTGCCATCGTGAGTGCCGATGACCACCAAGGAGGGCTCGCGAAAGTCCCGAACGGCGGTGCCTTCCCGCAGAAACTCAGGGCAGTAGTAGACGCGCACCTGGCCGGATGCCACCAAGTCTGCCAGCATGTCAGTGACGAGCGCGCGGGTGCTGCCGGGCAGCATGGTGCTGCGGTAGAGCAGAATATGCGTCTTCTTGGACTCCGTGATGGCCGCGACGATCTGAGCTGTGACCTTGTGAACGTAGTCGAGATTGAGTTTGCCGTTGGGCAGGGAAGGGGTGCCTACACAGACGATGCTGACATCGGTCGTCGTCACAGCCAGGCGGACATCCAGAGTGGCCCCGAGCCGGTTTTCAACAGTCGCCTGTTTGAGCAGGTCGTCGATTTCTGGTTCGACGATGGGTGACTGCCCACGGCCAAAGGCATCCACCTTGGCGGCATGCAGATCCACGCCGATGACGCGGTGTCCTTGCTCTGCCAGGCATGCCGAGGTGACTGCGCCGACGTAGCCGAGTCCGAAAACTGAAACATTCATGTGGGGAGGGTGGTCGGGAAAAAGTGAGTCCGATCTTTCGTGCTGGAGTCTCTACAGTCAAACAGCGCCATAAAATTGGAACGATTAATTCTGCGCATTTGTGGGAGCCGGGAGAGTTCGCTGATACACATGCAGCACACCCGTTTCTCCGGGGCGACGGGTGACGGGCTGCTCAAAGTCAAGGCGCCAGCGACCCTCTGCTGATTGCATGGCCGAGAGCAGATGGCGCTCATGAGGCTGCTGCCTCTCAGGAGGTACGGAGAGATCCACGAATACACGGGTGATCTGCAATTTGTCGAGTTTTTCCAGCAACTGGGCCGTGCTAGCAAAAGTTGATTGATAGCCGCGACCGAGCCAGTCACTGGAAGCTAGTTCTTTGCTGCCGCGATAGACTCTGAGAAGGGAGGGCGCGCGCTGTGGGCAACCAAACGCTGCCGCAGCGATGACCGCACCCTCTCCGCGCGGATCGGACGCGACGAGCCAGCGGGTGGTCTGGTTGTTCGCGTAGTTGGGAAGCGACTTGGTAACCGCGGATCCAAAACCATGGACCTCTTTTGAGGGGATTTTTGCGTTCTCGCCAATCCCGACTGTCAAAATGGCAGCAAGTCCAACAGCGCGGTATGGGCGCAATCGCTGGCATACTCGATCAGCCGCCAGCATCGCACCCACCAAAAGTGCTGGCAGTGCAGGCAGAAGATATCTGCTTTCAAGCCCTGCGGGAATCAGAAGTATGATCAGCCCAGTTCCCGCCAACATGCAGACCACGGCTGCCGATAAAGCTGAATCACGTCTGTGTGAACGACTTGTTTTCAAAAGCAAAGCAATGCCTGCGACCGCGAGCACCGTCAGCAAGATGCCAATCGTGCGCGGCAGCTCATGCGCGTAGAAGGCCAGGGCCGCCGGTACAAACTCGCGAAGAGGTACGTGGATCATGCCCTCGGCGGTGATTTTGGATGAATACAGCATCCATGGTCCGGCGACGAGTGCGACGGGCACTGCGGAAAACCACCACGACATTTTTTTGAGCAGAGACCACCGACCACAGAGCATGGTTGTCAGTGGAGGGATGACGCAAAGCGCCATGGCCGATCCTTTGGTCAGAATGGCTGCTGTGGCCAGCAATCCGAATCCTGCCACCCGGCGCAGCGAAGGGCGGTTGAGATAGTCCTTCCACGAAACTGCCGCCAGAACGGAGAGCAGGACCATCAGTGTGTCCGACATGATGAGCTGGTTCTGCTTGAGGCAGACCGGGAGCAGAGAAATCAAGAACCCTGCGATGAATGCCGCAGGCATCGACATCAGCTTGGAGGCCACGCGGTAGGTGAGTGCTGCCAAGCCAGCCGCTAGCAGGCTTTGCAAAATGAGCAGACTCTGCACAGAAGCCCATGGCAGCAGCCACAAACCTGCGACGAGATAAAATCCTGGGGGGTAGTGTCCCAAGGCAACCTTGGGAAAGTCGGCATAATATTGGTTGGCGAAAGCCAGCGGGGACTTGCCCCAGCCTTCCGCCAAATAGTCACGCACCATCAAACTGGTCACCGCATGAGCCGCTTCGTCTGGGTCTCCTCCCAGGTCGGAGGTCCAGCCGCCCCGGGTGGCAATGAACCCCAGATTCAACACCAGGCTTATCAGCAGAACGATCCATGTTGAGCGTCGGCGCAGCAGGTTCTGCGTCATAGGCGAGACGTCCATATGCTAGGAAAGGGGTTTTTGTGCCAGAACGAGATACTGGCCACCGAGGGGAAGCTTGCACAGGGCTGGCTCCAGTGGCCTGAGTGCGGCAAGTGCTCCTGGGAAGACAAATAAATAATCGGTCCCGAGGGTGTTGAGGCCGCCTTCCCGAAGAAGACGCCGTGCTTGAAACGGAAACAGCATTTGCGCGTCCTTGTCAAAAGGCACCCGGCTCATGACCCAGTGTACGGCGGGGTTCCAGCGGTTGTTCTCCCAAAAGGCGAAGACTCCGCCCGGCTTCAAGCTCTTCCAGACCAGGCGAACTGCTGCGAGGCGCTCTGCTGGCGGGATGTGATGAAACACACCATTGCAGAAGGCGAAGTCAAAGGTTCCGCCCGCTGCGGTCGTCTCATCCGTAGTGAACTGGGCGGCCGACCACGGGGTTTGCTGGCGGGCTTGTAGAATGGAATCTGCCGAAGGGTCAAACCCCAGATAGCGCGACACTCCCAGTCCGTTGCGCAAAAATTCGGCCGAAGTGCCCGTGCCACAGCCAAAGTCCAGACATGATTCCGTGCGGCAACCATGCTGCGCCAGTCTGGAGCGCAGCCACTGGACTCGCCCATCGGCATAGTACTCTTTTGACTCGCCGGTCAATGCGAGCCCCTGGTTCAGGGCCGCATCGTAGTTGGCCGCGTAGGCATCAAATTCGGCTGGAGTGGGGGCTTCGGACATGAGGCAGATTGCATCTAGGTTCACACGGGGGACCTGGCAACTGATTCGACGTTAAGCAGCAATTTTGACAGAGGCAGGCCAATGGGTTGACCTAGGGGGGGCGTGATGCGAAAACTTGTGTTCTCGTGCAGTCGGCACAGTCATTCTTTTCATGGACCCTTTCATCGCAACTCGTCACCCTCCCTTCTCTGGGACTGCAGCACATCCTGCCATGACCGCCAACTCCCTGCGAGCATGAGTACTGCAACTCTGCGCGTGCTGCATGTGCTGGACTCACTGGCTCCCGGCGGGCTGGAAAATGGTGTGGTGAATGTCGCACGCAGGCTGCACGGCGAGTGTTTTGACATTCACGCGGCCTGCCTGCGCTTTCGCGGCGACTTCGCCGCTCGCATGCCTGAGCCGGACAAGGTCGTGGTCATGGGCAAGACGAGCGGCTTCTCATGGAAAGCTGTGCGGGCGCTGCGCAAACACATGAAAGCGACCGACGCGCACCTGCTGCACAGTCACAATCTGGGCACGCTGATCTACGCCGCGCTTGCCACTTTTGGCGGACGCACCTTGCCGGTCGTGCATGGCGAGCATGGCCAGGTGCAGAGTCAGGATCTCACGTCGAAGCGCCGTTGGCAGCGCCGCTTGCTGTTCGCGATGTGCAGTCATGTGCATGTCGTTTCCAGCAGTGTGCGGGACAATCTGCAGAGTCTCGGGCTGGACCCGAAAGGCCGCATCATCGTGACGCCCAACGGCGTGGACAGTGAGCGCTTTGCACCCGCTGAGGCGCGCATGGCGCTTGGCTTCGCCGCTGACGATCAGGTCATCGGCATCGTGGGCCGCCTTGTGGCGCTGAAACGGCATCAGATGCTGTTTGATGCCTTCACTCAGATCGCACAGGAGTTCCCGCGTCTGCATCTGCTGGTGGTGGGAGATGGCGGAGCGGAGAGGGAGCAGCTCATCGCAGCGATGCAGCAGCACCCGCTGGCCGCACGCATCCGCTGGGCCGGACATCAGGATGATCTGCCGCCGTATTATCGGGTCATGGATCTGCTGGCCGCGCCGTCGGAGATCGAAGGGCTGTCCAATGCGGTGCTGGAGGCGATGGCGACGGCGGTGCCCGTCCTGGCCCATGCCGCCTGCGGCAACGCGGAGGTTATTGAAGATGGTCAGAACGGCTACCTATCACATCTCGACACAGCGGCAGATCTGGCTATGGCACTGCGAGCGGCGCTGTCATCTCCGGGGGAGTTGCGCCGGCGCGGTGCTGCGGCCCGTGACACGGTGCTGCAACGCTACTCGATGGCGGCGATGGCGGAGAGCTATCGCAAGTTGTATCGCTCAGGCGTGAAGGGCGCAGTTGGTTGAGGCGCAGCGGAAAATACGCGTGCGTTATGCAGCTCTCATCGCCTCAGTCGGTGGCGGTCAGCAGTCGGTCCATGGTTTGGCGCACCATGGCCGTGGGAAGTCCGTGCTGGGGCCATTGCGCGGCGAAAGCCTGGGCGTGAGCCGCGACCACTGGGTGGCCCTTGAGCCATTTCATAACGGCTTGTTCGAGGGCTAGTTTAAATTCGACCGCGACCTGGGCACGCCGCCGGTCGGGCAGGTGGTGCAGGGCGGATTGCTCGAATGCGGTGACTCGATCATGCAGCGCAGAGAGCAGGGCTGCGTCATGCACGCTGACGGGCAGGAACTCCCGACGGCTGCCGGGCAAACGCGAGACATAGGAGGAAGGCGCATGGGTGAACTCGGCGAGGGTATGCTCGGCTTGCGTTCGCAGTTCGCCATCGCACTTGGTGACGGCGATGATGTCAGCGTACTCGATCAGCCCGCGCTTGACGGCTTGCAGGCCATCGCCGCCGCCGGGATCCACCAGCAGGAGCACGAGATCCGCGATGTCGGCGACATGCCGTTCGCTTTGGCCGATGCCGACGGTTTCGATGAGGATGAAGTCATAGCCCGCAGCCTCGCACAGTCGCACTGCGGCGCTGGTGGCGGCGCCAATACCGCCGAGCAGATCGGCCGACGGCGATGGGCGTACATACGCGGCAGGGTGATGGCTGAGGCCGTCCATGCGGGTCTTGTCCCCCAGCAGGCTGCCACCGTTGGCCGGGCTGGAGGGATCAATCGCCAGTACGGCCACGCGCCGCCCTTGCTGGCAAAGACGGAGTCCCAATGCCTCGATGAAGGTGCTCTTCCCGACGCCTGGAGCACCGGTGACGCCGAGCCGGAACGAGGGTGCTGCGGGTGGCCCAAGGTGGTCGAACAAAACGGCGGCGGCATCCTGGTCGGCCTCCCGGGTGCTTTCAACCAGCGTGATGGCACGTGCCAGAGCGGTGCGATCTCCCCTGCGCATGCCTTCGGCCAAGGCGTGTGGAGACGGGGTGGGGTTCATGGTTTTGCCAGGCTGTCGAGCACGCTGTTGGCACAGTCTGGCAGACGCGAGCCTGGGCCGAAAATGGCGGCCACACCCTCGGCCAGAAGGGAGGGCTGATCAGCGTCTGGGATGATGCCGCCGACCACCACGCAAACATGCCCGGCATCACTGCGCTGGAGTTGCTCCAGAAGCTCTGGCACCAGAGTGGTGTGGGCTCCGGCAAGGGTGCTGATGCCGATGACGTGGACGTCGTTGTCGAGCGCCTGACGGCACACCTCTTCCGGTGTGCGGAACATGGGAGCGAGGTCCACGTCGAAACCGAAATCCGCAAAGGCTCCAGCCACCACCTTGGCACCGCGATCATGACCATCCTGGCCCATCTTCGCGACGAGGATGCGCGGCCGGCGCCCCTGCTGCGAGGCAAAGGCGGCGACGCGTTCGCGTACGGCAATGATTTCCGCATCTTCATTCATGTCCGCACCATACGCACCGGAGACAACTTGCACCACTGCGGTATGGCGGGTGAAGACTCGCTCCAGCGCGTCGGAGATTTCGCCCAGAGTGGCACGCATGCGGGCGGCATCGATGGTGAGCTGCAGGAGGTTGCCTGCACCACTTTGTGCAGCGGCTTCCAGCGCCGCGAGGGCGGCGGCGACACCCATGGGATCTCGTTTGCGGCGCACTGCATGCAGTCTGGCGACCTGGGCTTCGCGAACGGTCTGGTTGTCGATGCTGCGGATCTCTATGGGGGTGTCGTTGTCGCGTTGAAAGCAGTTCACGCCGACGATGCGGTCTTTCCCGGCATCAATACGGCCCTGACGTGCTGCGGCCGCATGTTCGATGTGTCGTTGCGGGATGCCTTTGGAGATCGCCTCGACCATGCCACCGACGGTGTCGATTTCTCGGATCAATTCCAGCGCTTCCTCTGCGAGAGCAGCGGTGCGCTCCTCCACCGCCAGCGAGCCGCCCCAGGGATCGACCACGGCACAGGCATCCGTCTCATGTTGCAGGATCAGCTGAGTGTGGCGGGCGATCCGCGCTGCGCCGTCCGACGGCAGGGCGACTGCTTCGTCGAGCGAATTGGTGTGCAGCGACTGCGTGTGCCCGTGAACAGCTGAGAGTGCTTCCAAAGTCGTGCGAATGACGTTGTTCATGGGGTCATGGCGCGTGAGGCTCCAGCCGCTGGTCTGACAATGGCAGCGCAGGGCGAGCGCCTTGGGAGAGCGGACGCCGAGGTCCCAGAGCATTCGTGCCCACAGGCCACGTGCGGCGCGGAGCTTGGCGATCTCTGTCAGGTAATCCATGCCCTGCGCCCAAAAGAAGGACA
>NZ_JAQSEA010000238.1:3161-19301 GCF_029946185.1 Prosthecobacter sp. | reverse complement strand
CAGGGCGAGACGGAGCGGGGAGAGATCGGCGCTGAAGCTGGTGAGATGCAGCGGGCGCACGGGGCCTTTGGCGGCTTCGGCTTCGTAGAGGAGGATGACGGCGAGGGCGGTGGCGGCGGCGGCGAGCTGCGTGTCCCACACGACAACGGGCGCTGAATCGGCGGGCTGGCGCAGGAGCTGGATGAGCTGGGACTCGATGGCGGCATCGAGCTGCGGTGTGGTGGCAATGGCGCGGCCAGAGGGCGTGTGCCGGATGGCGGGTGGGGTGCCGTGCAGTTCGTAGTCGCCCACCTGCTCCACATGCGTGGAGGTGCGCTTGGGATGGGTGACGGGATGGTCCACGTCTTCAATCTGCAAAATCTCGCGGCGTTCGCGGTAGAGCGGCAGGAAGCGGTCTTCCAAAATGCTCTGGCGCACCTCGCGCATGAGCTGGTGGTAGAAGTGGATGTTGTGCTGGCCGACGAGCGTCCAGCCGAGCGGCTCCTGCGTCTTGGTGAGGTGGTGCAGGTAGGCGCGGCTGTGCGTGGCGCACACGGGGCAGGTGCAGGCGGAATCGAGGCGGTCTTCGCTGAATTTGTAAACCGAGCGGCGCAGCTCCACGATGCCGCGAGAGGTGAAGGCGGTGCCGCGCTTGGCCACCTGCGTGGGGATGATGCAGTCAAACATGTCCACGCCGCGATGCACGGCCTCCAGCACATCCACGGGGGTGCCGACGCCCATGAGGTAACGCGGGCGGTCTGCGGGCAGCAGTGCGGCGGTGAGCTCGCACACGTCTTCGCGCTCGTTCTTTTCCTCTCCTACGGCGAGGCCGCCGATGGCGAAGCCGTCGAAGTCGATCTGCATGAGGCCCTCGGCGCTCTCGCGGCGCAGGTGCGGGTACAGCGCGCCCTGCACGATGCCAAACATGGACTGCGGCGAATCCTCACGCGCTGCCAGACTGCGCAAGGCCCAGCGCTGCGTGATCTGCAAGGCGGCACGTGTTGTTTTTTCGTCGGCAGTGGAAGGGATGCACTGATCGAGCACCATCATGATGTCGCTGCCGATGGCGCGCTGCGTTTGAATGCTGACCTCAGGGCTGAGCAGGGTGCGCTGGCCATCGACGTAGCTTTGAAACACGGCCCCGGCTTCCGTCATGGAGCGCGAGTGCGGCAGCGAGAAGATCTGGTAGCCGCCGGAGTCCGTGAGTACGGAGCCGGGCCAGTTCATGAATTTGTGGATGCCGCCGAGCTTGGCGAAGACTTCGGGACCAGGACGTAGCAGGAGGTGGTAGGTGTTCGCGAGGAGGATCTGCGAGCCGGAGGTGTGCAGGGACTCCTGCGTCTGCGCCTTCACCGTGGCCTGCGTGCCCACGGGCATGAACAGCGGCGACTGAATGGTGCCGTGCAGCGTGTGAAACGTGGTGGCGCGAGCGCGTGAGTCGCTGGCTTGCGCATCGAGCTGAAACTGGAGACGGGAGGGCGACATGGAGCGCAGCGATACGCAGTTACTTCTCCGTCATCATGGCCCGCAGCCCGGAGAAGAAATTGGTGTTTTCCTCCTGCGTCGTGGTTTCGTTCATGTGCTTCGTGTAGTCGAGTTCATCGACGTATTTGCGGTCCAGCTCCTTGAGGAAGGTGCTGGGCATGTTGCTCTGCTTTTTGCCCCACTTCATGCGTGTGCGCGTGTGGCTCAGCGTCAGCTTCTGCTTGGCACGGGTGATGCCCACGTAGAACAGGCGGCGCTCTTCATCCACCCGGCCTTCGTCAAAGCTGCGTTTGTGCGGCAATATCCCCTGCTCCATTCCGGGCAGGAACACGACGGGAAATTCCAGCCCCTTGGAGGCATGCATGGTGATCAAGCACACGCCCTTTTTCTTTTCGATGTCGTCCTTCTCTTCGCGCTCATCATTGAGGCTGACTTCATCCAAAAATCCGGCGAGGCCGCTGGCGCGATCGCGCTCTGCATGAGCCGTCATGCTTTTGAAGAGTTCATTGAGGCCGTTCTCCCAGCCAGCAAAATCTTCAGGTTCCTTGGCTGCTTTTTTGAGATGCTCCATGTAGCCGATCTCAAGAATCAGGGCCTGCGTCATGTCCACAAGCTGGGTGCCAGGGGTGCTGGCCGGTCCTGCGTACTTGGTGATGATCCCGGTAAAGAGCCGGATGGCGTTGCGTCCCTTTTCGGGAATCTGGCGCAGGAATTCCTCATCGCACAGAGCGACCCAGATGCTGTGGTGCTTCTCCATGCTGCGCTCACGGGCAAGCTCAGCGGTGGCGCTGCCGATGCCACGCGTGGGTGTGTTTAAAATGCGCAGCAGCGCCATGTCATCATGCGGATTGTGCATCACCGAGAGGTAGCTCAGGATGTCCTTCACCTCACGCCGGTCAAAGAAGCTGCGCGCACCCACCACACGGTAGGCGATCTTGCGCTGACGGAAGGCCTGCTCCAGCACACGCGACTGATCATTGGTGCGGAACAGCACGGCGAAATCTTCGAGGGGCTGCTTGTTCGCAAAGTGCGCGGTCTCCACGTCCTTGGCAATCATGTCCGCCTCCTCTTTGTCGTCCTCGTTCGCAATGAGGCGGACGAGATCGCTGCCATGATTGCGGCTCCACAGGGACTTGGGCCGCCGGCCCACGTTGTTTTTGATGAGGCTGTTGGCCGTGTGCAGGATGGGCGTGGTGCTGCGGTAGTTCTCTTCAAGCTTCACCACGTGCGGGTTGGGAAAGAAGTTTTCGAACTCGGTGATGTTGGTGATCTCCGCACCGCGCCAGCCGTAGATGGACTGGTCATCATCTCCCACCACGCAGACGTTGTAGGGCGCTGGAACCAGAGCACGCAGCAGGCGCATCTGGAGGGAGTTGGTGTCCTGGAACTCATCCACCATCACGTAGTGGTGGCGGCTCTGCACCGTGGCACGCACATCGGCATGATCTTCGAGCAGACGCACGCCGAGGATGATGAGGTCATCAAAGTCCATGACGTTCAGCCCGCGCATCTCGTCCATGTACTTTTCCATCACTGCGGCATCGAGACTTTCCTTGGGATCTCCCAGCCCTTCGCCCGCATTCTTGGCCTTGCTGATGCGTGAGAGAGCCATGCTGGGGTCCAGCGTCTCGTCCTTCACCAGCAGGGTCTGCAGCACGCGTTTGATCAGCGTCTCCTGCTCGCCCTGGCTGTAGATGGCGAAGTTGTTCTTGTAGCCCACGTGCTCGGCAAACTCACGCAGCAGGCGCACGCAAAAAGCGTGGAAGGTGCCCACCACGACCTTCTTGCCAAGGCCGTCACGCACCATGCCTTTGACACGCTCGCGCATTTCGTTGGCGGCTTTGTTGGTGAAGGTCACCGAAAGTATGTTCTTCGGATTGATGCCTTCATTCACCATGAAGCTGATGCGTGCGGTGAGCACGCGGGTCTTGCCTGTGCCTGCACCCGCGAGAATGAGCAGCGGGCCATTGATGGTCGTCGCGGCCTCGCGCTGCTGCGCATTGAGTGTTCCAGTGAAGGCGCTCATGGTCGTCCCGCACCTCGCACGGGGAGTCCACGTTCACGCCATTCATTCAGCACCTGGGGCAGCAGTTTGTGCTCCTCCACCTTGATGCGTGCATGCAGAGACTCTGCGGTGTCACCGATGTTTACCGGCACCTTGGCCTGAGCCAGAATGCGTCCGGCATCGATCTCTGCGGTGACGAGATGCACGGTGCAGCCCGTTTCCAGTTCGCCGTCATCAATGGCCAGCTGCGGTGCATTGGCTCCTTTGAACTTAGGCAGCAAAGAGGGATGCACATTCACGATGCGGCCGGCATACGCACTGATCACCGGCTCCTTCAAAATGCGCATGAAGCCAACGAGTACGACGACGTCAATGCGCGCACGCTCCAGATGCTCGAAGATTTCCTTCTGCGCCGCTTCACTGAGCCGGCGCGGGTTGTCACCGCCATCAACGAAAAGCGCGGGCAGTCCTGCAGTGCGGGCGATCTCGCGAAAGCCGGACTCTGCCTGATCCGAGAGCGTGATAGCGATCTCCGCCTTCAGTTTGTTGTCCGCGATGGCAGCGATGATGGCGCGCAGATTGGAGCCTGCGCCGGAGCCAAGCACAGCGAGACGCAGCAAGCCGTTGCTGGCGGTGGCGCAGTCGGTCGCGTGCATCTTGTTGATGGTGTTCGTGGTGGAGCGCCCAGGAACGAGGGGGAGGATGGAAATCTGCGTGCCTGCTGCTTCCAGAGCAGTGCGTTCTTCACGATTGAGGGATTCCACCGTGTAGTCGCCGCCTTTGGCATACACATGCGGGCGGATGGCTTCGATGAGCGAAGTGGCACGTTCGTCATCAAACACGACAACGGCATCCACGGCACGCAGCGCGGACATCACTTCCGCACGGTCACATTCGGTGTTAAGCGGACGATCCGGGCCTTTGAGCTGACGCACGGATTGATCTGAATTCAGGGCAACCACCATGGCATCTCCGAGCGCACGCGCCTGCTCCAGGTAGCGCACATGGCCTGCGTGCAGGAGATCGAAGCAGCCATTGGTGAACACCAGTTTTTTTCCCTGCTGTTCCAGGGTGTCACGCAGTCGCCGTACGTCGGCGATGGTGGCGGGTGTGTAGTCATCAGGCATGCTTTGCTAATGGCGTGAAGTGTGAAGGATGCAAGGTGGGAGAGGTTGGAAATGAGGGGGGGTGGATGCTCGATGGCGGCAGATAAGTGTGGGATTGAAGGATGTGCCGTGCATTGGGCCGCCCTTTCAGGCCTCATGCATTTTTTCATGGGGTATCCGCACGGTCCCAGGGCGTTGCTCTGCGATAGGGCGCGCTGTTGGCTGGTGTGTGCTGACCGGCCTGCGGAAAGCGGTGGCAGCGCTTTCTCCTTCGCTCTACGAGCTACGGAAGACAGCCAATGCCTTCGCTGCGCAACCGCATTCCAAATGGGGGGGTGTGGAGAGTTGCTCATCTTCATTGCCGCTGGGAGCCCATAACAGTATGAACTTACCTCACGGAGCAGGCCACTCCGACTTTCATCTCGACAGCCTCCGCAGAATCGTGGCATATAAAGCGATCTGTCTGCGTTTTTAAGCGGAATTGCGCCAGTTCAACCCTCCCCCCTTTCCCCCATGCATTGCCCCTCCCTAACTGCGCTGATACTCTTCGGTGCGCTTTGCGTTGCGCTGGCGGCCAAAGCCGAAGTTCAGATGGACGAGTTCCTGCTCAAGGATGCGAAACGCGAGCGGCAGATTGAGTGTCGAAGCTACGCCCCCAAGAGCGGCGACAAACTGCCCCTCATTGTTTTTTCGCACGGGTTCGGCGCGGACAACACCGCTTTTTCTCCCATCGCCCAGCATTGGGCCGAGCACGGATACGTCGTAATCGCGCCATCTCATCTCGATGGTGCTGGCAAGAGCAAGGGCAAGGGCAACCCCTTGCCAGCGAGCGGTCTTCCCGCGCTCATGGCCCAGGCGGTGCTCAAGACCGAAAACCGGGTGCGGGACCTCACCTTCATCCTCGACGCACTGGAACAGGTGGAGGCGCGGGTGCCGTCTTTGCGGGGGCGTATTGACTCCGGCCGCGTCGGCTTCGCGGGCCATTCGCTGGGGGCTTACACAGCCATGCTGGTCGGCGGCGTTACTGCGGACATCAATGACCAGAAGGCGCGCAGTTTTCGTGATCCGAGGGTTCGCTGCATCCTCCCGATTTCAGGTCAGGGCACCGGCCAGCAGGGGCTTACGGCATCGAGTTGGTCAGCCTTGTCGATCCCGATGCTAACCATCACCGGTTCGCTGGACCGGGGTGCTGGCGGTCAGGGACCGGAATGGAAGCAGCAGCCCTTTGAACTCAGCCCGCCCGGCGACAAGTATCTCGTCTTCATTGAGGGGGCCAGCCACGTCGCCTTCGGTGGCGCCCGTCCTGGCGAAATCACCGAAGCGGTGAAGGCCAGCACCCTTGCGTTCTGGGACGCGCACCTGAAGAATGTTCCGGCAGCCAAGGCGTCCTTAAAGGACGGTTCGATCCTGACACCGTGGAAACAGACGGCGCGGATCTCCAACAAGTGACCGCCACGGCTGAACAGCCACCTGAGCGAACGGCGGCCTGCATGGTTGCAATCGGCTCGTGGCGTGGCAGCCGTGCGGGGGCGCTAGATACTTCTTTCGAGTATCTCGTGGTATGCGTGCGCTGACCGGCCTGCGAAAAATGGTGCCGTCGCGTGTGCCTCGCTGAGCGACCGCAGCCCCTATGAGGAGCGTTGCCGGCCCTTGCACGCCAAGTCATACCACATGCCACCACAGCATCTGACCCCATGACTGAATACAAAAAAGCGGAAGACAATGCCCTCCGCTTTTTCAAAAATATTGATCGCTATTCTCAGGGCGCTTTCGATACGACCTTCTCGGCGCTGTCGAGAACGGCGGCACCGGGATCACGCGTGAGGGGCCAGTAGGCATCCATGTTGAGCTTGACGGGAGGCGTCATTTTGAACTGCTCGCCTGTCTTGGTCGCAAAGCCCTGATAGGCGAGCGGCATGAGCGTGATGCAGACGCGCTCGTGATCAAATTTCTGCACATGCAGCGCTGCGGCGAAGGTGCTCTTTTGATCAAGGATCAAGGAGTCGCCCACTTGATAAGGATCGGCCTTACCCGTGTTGCCCGGAAGAACGATTTCAATGTCCACGTCTTCGATGTCGGCGGAACGCGCACGCACCACCCAACCTTCCGTGATGACATCTTTGTCGGTGAGAGGACGCGCATTGACCACCTGAAAGGTGCCCTTCACATAGAGGGGCTGGTCCTGCTTGTAGTTGCGAATGTAGGAACGCTTGAGGAGATCATTCTTCACCGCGAGCTGCTCGTGATTGAATGCATAGAACTCGGCCAGCAGATCACGCGCAGGGAGAAACTTCCCCTGGGGCACGGTGTAGTTGGTGAACTTGCGCAGCGGATCGAGCTTGTCGAAACGTGCGAGCACACGGTAGTTGAATGGTTTTTCAGGGTGCGCGAACACCATGATGCTGAAGAACCAGCAGAATGTGGCGAAGCCCATCAACAGCGTGATGAGAATCGTCCACCAGAAGATCCCGCCGGAATCTTTCTTTTTGGAAAAGTTACCACCACCATAAGAACGGTACTCATTGCCGTCGCTCAAAAATCGGATTTGCATGACAGTTTTGCGAAAATTTCAGTATTTATAAGTCAGGAATGCTCAAATTCTACAATATCGGCAGAGTTTGAAAAGTAAATTTTGTGAATAAGTTGGCAACAACATTGCTTCTATTATTGCCAAGAAATTAAGGAATGTGAAGCTTAATTGGCGCTCGTCTGAGGTTCAAAAGAGGTGCCGCAGCCGCAGCTTCGGGCGGCATTGGGGTTATTGAGCTTAAATCCCGCATCCGCCAAGGAATCGACGTAGTCGATCTGGCAGCCGCGCAGGTAGCCCAGGCTCTCCTGATCCATGATGATTGAAACGCCGTCTTGGGCCTGCACCACGTCATCGGCTTTGGACTGATCCAAGGCCATGACATACTGCATGCCGGCGCAGCCGCCCTTCTCCACCCGCAGACGCAGCCCGGTGGCCTCATCTGCCTGCTTTTCGGCAATGAGGGATTTGAGGTGTTCGACGGCGCTTGAGGTGAGGGAAATCATGAGAGAGAAAGCATTGGAAGGCAGGTGCCAGATGGCGGAGAAGCACGGAGATTGCAAATCCGCATCGGGCATCCAAGGTAACATTTCCAAGTGACCGTATAGACTACGCACCCCACCACGCACTTTTTCGAAATACATGGCAAAAATACGCATTCTTCCAGACGCACTCGCCAGCCAGGTCGCGGCAGGCGAGGTCGTGGAGCGCCCTGCCGCTCTGGTGCGTGAGCTGGTAGAGAACAGCCTGGACGCCGGGGCCAGCCACATCGAGGTGCATGCCCAGCGCGGCGGCATCGCGATGATCCGCATTGTGGATGATGGAAGTGGGATGGACAGGGAGGACGCCATGCTGTGTCTGGAGAGACATGCCACCAGCAAGATCCGGACCAAGGAGGATCTCGGCGCGATCCACACCTTTGGCTTTCGCGGCGAGGCGCTGCCCAGCATCGCCAGCGTCTCCCGCTTCCGGCTTGCCACCCGTGAGAAATCGGCGCTGGTGGGCACGGAGATCGAGGTGAACGGCGGCAAGCTGGTGGCCGTGCGCGACCACGGCGGTGCCCAAGGCACGGTGATCGAGGCGCGCTCGCTGTTTTACAATGTGCCCGCGCGGCGCAAATTCCTGCGCACGGAGAACACGGAGTTTGCCCATGTGGAGCAGCAGCTCCGGCTGCATGCCATCGCCAATCCCCAGGTGGCCTTCACCCTCACGCACAATGGGGAGCTGGTGCTGCACCTGCCAGCCACGCGGGACATGCTGGAGCGCATTCGCGGCCTCGTCGGCGATGAGCTGTCCTCCCGCCTGCTCAAGGTGGAAGCCACCACCGTGCAGGGCATCACCGTATCCGGCTACATCGGCGGGCCGGGCATGAGCCGCTCCAACCGGCAGATGCTGACAACCTACCTGAACGGCCGGCCCATCGAGAGCGCCAGCATCTCCTACGGCCTGCGGGAAGGCTACCACACCGCGCTGATGAAGGGCCAGCACCCCGTCACCTTCCTGTTCATCCAGATGGACCCGCACGCGTTTGACGTGAACGTGCACCCCGCCAAAAAAGAAGTGCGCTTTCATGATGGCCACAGCGTGCGTGACGCCATCTCCCGCAGCGTCAGCCACACGCTGGAAAACGCGGCCAAGCTGCCCACGGGTCACGCACCCGCACCCGCACGCGCCGTGCCCGCCCCCCCTGCAGCAGCGCGAGTGCCGCTGGTGCCAGACAGCCGGCAGGAGCAGTTTACCATGCCGGTGGCGGCTTCCTCCGCACCGCTGCGCGATCTCCCGCAGACGCGCCCGGAATCCCCTGGGCCAGGGGTTTCCCATCGCGCCGCAGACGTGCTGGCAAGAATCGCCACTGAGCGCAGTTCCCCGTCGGTACAGCCGCAGCCCTCCGGCGCACCGGCACCCGAAGCTCCACCGCTTGAAGAAGAGGACGCAGAGGAACCGCAAGAGCCCAAAGCGGCCCCCACTCCTCAGCCGGACTACCGCATCATCGGCGTGCTGCAAAAGCTCTACGTCCTCATGGAAGGCAAGGAAGGACTGGTGATGATGGACCAGCACGCCGCGCATGAGCGGGTGAACTTTGAGAAATTCCGCCGCGCCCTGGAGTCCGGCGGCGTGCCCTGCCAGCGCTTGCTGCTGCCCGTGACCCTGCAAACCACGCCCCGGGACGCCGATTTGCTGAAGCAGAATCTGGCCGCGCTCAATCGCCTCGGCATCGAGATCGAGCCCTTCGGCCCGAACATCTTCAAGGTGGAAACCCTGCCCGCGTTTTTGAAGACCGACGACCCCGCCGCGTGGCTGGACCAAGTCATCGAAGAACTCAGCAGCCTGAGCACGAAAGCCTCCAGCCTGCGCCTGAGCGAAGACGCCATCGCCACCATCGCCTGCCGCGCCTCGGTGAAAAGCAACGACGTGCTCTCCATCCCGGAGATGCAGGGCCTGCTGAAAGACCTCTTCGCCTGCGAGATGCCCTACTGCTGCCCCCATGGCCGCCCCACGCTGGTGCAGATTTCCACCTCGGAGCTGGAGCGGAAGTTTGGGCGGCGGGCGCCGGGGTAGTTTCTTGGTTCTCAGGCTTTACGGCACCCCATGCAAGCCCATGAGCCTTGCAAGTGTCCGTTGCCTTCCATCGAAGCTCAAAAACACATCAGCTCTCAGCACGAGCGCTGCCGCGACGTGGGTGATGTCATAAGCACGGGAACCCGTGGTAAGAGTATGCGCCGTGCTGATGCGCCGGCAGGCTTCCCAATGCAGATCCGAAGCCAGAGGCACGTCGATGAGGATGCCATGAATCAGATCACTTTCGATCTCGGACAAGGCCTGCGCGAGTTCGGCTGCCGTGATGCGTCCGCGAAAGCAGGCGAGCCGCAGGGCATTCTCCGTCTCAAACCGCAGCGCTCCCGTTAACAAGACCGGCTCAGCGTTGGCAGCCATCCAGGCGCGCGCGGCAGGGGTATTGACATCCACGCCATAGAGCGAGACAAGAAAGCTGGCGTCCGCCGTGACGGTCATGATTCGCCCCGGTTTTCGTTCACGATGTCGCTCAAATCACGATCCGGCACCGAGTTCAATGGCGCAAACCGGCGCGCAAACAGCTCGCTTCGGCTGCTGGCTGCGGGGGAAGGCGTGGGTGCGGCCACGGCTTCATCGCCCAAGGCCAGTGCCAGCCCATCGCGCAGGAGTCGCTCAAGCCGGGAGGCTTTGGGCGGGTCCAGCCGTTGCAGCGCGAGATCAATTTCCAAGGCCAGTGAACTCATGCCCTGAGTATCCCTGTCCGCACTTCGGTTGTCAATTCCGTGGTCAACTTTCAAGAACAAGCACGAAAACGACAATCTTGGGCGAAGAGCGCCGGGGTATCACGCCCCCACCATGGAGGATGGGCGGCCCGCCATTGAGGCGTCTCCTGCCATCGGGGAAAAAGCCTGCTGTTCACAGCAACAAGGACGGCGCCGCTTTTTGAGCGCCTGCGACGCGACAGACCCGAAATCACGGACGCGCACAGCGCATCCCTACCAGCTCTGGGTGTGCTGCGCGGATGGTAGGGACGCGTTGTGCGCGTCCGTAGAATCCTTCGTCCCAGAGCCGGCTGCCACCTCAGCCGCCCCCCCCCTTTCCTAAAGCGCCCGTCTGGCAGCACTCGCGCAACCATGTCCGTCTCGCCTTTGATCCGAAGGCTGGAAGCCCCGGGCCGTTGTCAGGCCGGAGGCCTAACCTCCACAGCACGAAGAACGTAAATCTTCTGATAAGTCCGCCACCAAGCTGCGTTAAAGGGCACAATCCCCCATTCCCTGCCCTGTCCATGAATCCTCTCCGCCACGATCTCAGCCGCCGCACCTTTGTCTCTGGCGCTGCCAAGACCTTTCTCGGTGTCAGCACCGCTGCGCACTTCGGCTCCCGCATCCTTGCCGCCCCTGGGCAGGGCTCCTCACCGCTGAAGCAGGCGGCGACGGCGCGTAACGTCATCTATTTGTACATGACCGGCGGCATGAGCCACCTCGACACCTTTGATCCGAAGCCGGACAAGACGGACATCATGGGCCTGACCAAGGTCATCAACACCAACGTCGATGGCATCCGCGTGGCGGGCAACATCCCGCTCATCGCCCGGCAGATGGACAAGCTGGCCGTGGTGCGCAGCATGACGACCACGCAGGGCGCGCATGAGCAGGGCAACTACTACCAGCACACCAGCTACACCCAGCGCAGCAGCATCCGCCACCCCTCCATGGGCGCGTGGTTGCAGAAGTTTCAGGACCGGGGCAATCCCACGCTGCCGGGCAGTGTCATGATCGGCAACGACAGCCGCCACCCCGGCGCAGGCTATTTCGAAAGCCGCTTCGCCCCGCTGATGATCAGCGATCCCGAAAGCGGCATCAACAACGTCCGCACCAACTCGTGGTTCACCGAGGAGCGCTTCAACAGCCGCCTCAGCACCGCCAAGCAGCTCGACCGCCAGTTTGCCGAGACCTACAACGTCAAAAACGTACGCGCCTACGCCGACATGTATGACGATGCGATCAAGATGATGAAGAGCGAGGAACTCGCCGCCTTTGACCTCAGCGCCGAGCCCGATGCCCTGCGCAGCAAGTACGGCACCGACCGCTTCGGCCAGGGC
The DNA here is from genome assembly GCF_029946185.1 of Prosthecobacter sp. Taxonomy (GTDB): domain Bacteria; phylum Verrucomicrobiota; class Verrucomicrobiia; order Verrucomicrobiales; family Verrucomicrobiaceae; genus Prosthecobacter. Next base: position 7,584 of record NZ_JAQSEA010000238.1, on the reverse strand, counting down.
TGCCTGCTTGCTCGCCGGCTGGTCGAGCACGGCGTGCGCTTCGTCGAAGTCTCCTTCGGCAACTGGGACACCCACAATGCCAATTTCACCCGTGTGCCCGAACTCTGCGACGAACTCGACTCCGCCCTCAGCACCCTGCTGCAGGATCTGGAATCCCATGGCATGCTGCAAGATACCATGGTCGTGCTCGCCACCGAATTTGGCCGCACCCCCGAGATCAACGCCAACGATGGCCGCGACCACCACGCACGCGGCTTCACCTGCCTGATGGCCGGTGGCGGCATTCGCGGCGGCCAAGTCTATGGCGCCACCGATGAGACCGGCTCCGTCGCCAACGTCAATCCCGTGACCATTCCCGACTTCAACGCCACCATCGCCTACGGCCTCGGCATCCCGCTGGATCAGGTGCTCTACAGCCCCAGCAAGCGGCCGTTTACGGTGGCTGACAAGGGCAAGCCGATCACCGAGCTGTTTGGTTGAATGGGCAGCCGAGGAGATGATCAAGCCCCCTCCGTGTGATTGCACTCAGGGTGCTGGCTTGATGATCCTCGGAGCTGCCTCACACCTTCTCATGAACGAACTCATCGGTGCCTGGGTCAATGGTCACGCCAACGGTCATGGTGGAGGTTCGCATGATTATTGGTTCATCTTCTCACCGGGCGGAAGTGGGCGGTTCGTTTACAAAGGCGGGTGGCTGTATCGTTTCGATACCTTCCGCTGGCATTCGTGCCCTGAGGCCAACACTTTTCGCATCCTTCATATCGAGACCCGCTTCGAGGACCCAATCGGTCCCGGCAGCCAATTCCCTTCGTCTGCGCTAGTCGGATTTCATTCCTACACCCTTCGCAAGGAAGCAGGCTCCGCCGCTCCTTCTTTGGTTTTGAGCATTCCCGGTCTGCCAGCAGAATCTGAGTTTCGTCTGCAAACACGTCATCCCCTCGAAATGGCATCTCTCATGGAGGCGTCTGACTGGCTCTGAACCACCCAACATCGAGCTAAAGTCTTCCACTCGAGCCCACCCCAGCCCAAGGAGCCGGACTTGCCAAGTCCATCCGGAAAGATCAAGCAGCAAGACCCGCCAAGTCCACCCACCCACTTCCCGGATGAACCAGAATTTCCCTCGCCAAAGGGCGGGACGTTGCTTGGATGGGGAGAGTCTTTAGAGAATCATCTGCTCTGCCCCCTGCGGCTGTGCGGAGGCCTCGCCCGGACTTTCTCTTTCCATACCCGTTTCCATGTCCTCTGCTTCCTCTCCCAAGCCCGGCCAATTCACGGCCATGATCAGCAGCACGGCTCTGGACCTGCCAAAGCATCGGGCAGCCGTGAAGGAAGCCTGCCTGGCAGCCGGCATCTTCCCCATCGGCATGGAGCACCTGCCCGCACAGGATGCCTCGGGGGTGGAAGTTTCCATGCAGATGGTGGATCAGGCGGACATCTACCTCGGCATCTATGCCTGGCGCTACGGCTGGGTGCCAGACGGCGGCACAGTCTCCATCACCGAGCTGGAATATGAGCGCGCACTGGAGCGGCAAAAAGAGGGCCAATTGAAAGAGCTGCTCATCTTTACCGCGCATGACGACCACCCGTTTACCAAGAAGGACATCGAAACCGATGCCGAGGCGCAGAGCAAGCTAGAGGCCTTTAAAAAGAAAGCCTGCGACGGCCTCGTGCGCAAAGAGTTCTCTTCCGTGGAGGAGCTGGGCCGGCTGGTGGGGCATGCACTGGACAAGTTCATGTCGCGCCACGCGGCTCCCATACCGACTGCCACGGAGCCAGCACCGCCAAAGAAGACCCTCAACAACCTCCCGCGCCTGGAGCATTTCTTTGGGCGCAAGAAAGAGCTGAAAATCATCGCCAAGGCGCTGCTACCGCAGACGCGCACCTGGGGTGTGCTGATCGACGGCCCCGGCGGCATGGGCAAGACCGCGCTGGCCGTGCGTGCGGCGGAGCTGGCGTCAGGTCAGTTTGACTGCGTACACTTCATCACCACAAAGATCCAGAGGCTCACGCCGCAGGGCACCGTGGCTCTGGGCGGCTCCATTGTGCCCGCGTATTCGGAGATCCTGAGCCAGATGGCGCGGCTGCTGGGACTGGCGCACGCCACGGAGAGGCCGGAGGCAGAGCGCGCCGCACTCATCAAAACCGCGCTGCAACAGGAGAAGGCTCTCTACATCTTGGACAATCTGGAAAACCTGGACAAGCCGCAGCAGGACCTGCTGTATGCATTTCTTCAGGACCTGCCACCCACCTGCAAGGCGCTGGTGACGAGCCGCCGCCGCACGGATGTGGAGGCGCGACTGATCCGCCTGGAAAAGCTGGACCAGGACGCCGCACTGGAGCTGCTGGCGGAGCTGGAGTCGGGCCGCCCGCTGCTAAAAAAGGCCTCGAAAGAAGATCGACTGCACCTCTACGAAGAAACGGGGGGAAATCCCCTACTCCTTCGCTGGGTGGCAGGGCAGCTCGGGCGCGGCTCCTGCCGGACCCTCAAGGGGGCACTGGAACTCTGCCGCAAGGCCGCCGCCAGCAAGGACGACCCGCTGGAGTTCATCTTTGGCGATTTGCTGGAGACCTTCACCTCTGCGGAGACCCAGGCGCTGGCCGCGCTGACCTACTTCACGCAAAAAATCGAGGTGGAATTCATCGCCGAGCTGGCGGGCCTCTCCCCCACCGCCACGCGAACCGCACTGGCAGACCTCGCCAACCGCGCCCTGGTGATGCCGGACGAAGCCGAGGAAAAATTCGCTCTTGTCCCCATGGTGGCAGACTTTCTGCGCCGCAAGCGCCCTGAGGTGGTGGCTGAAACCGGCAACCGCCTGGAGAAACGCGCCTACGCGCTGATCTGGGAAAATGGCAGGAAAAAGCACGACCACTTCCCCGTGCTGGACGCCGCCTGGCCCAGCGTGGCCCCCGCCATACCGCTCTTTCTCGCCGGGCCGAATGCGCGGCTGCAGCAGGTGTGCGGTGCGCTGCAATTCTTCCTCAATTTCACCGGCCGCTGGGATGAATGGCTGGCGCTCAGCCAGCAGGCCGAGACGCGGGCGCTGGCGGCGGGAGACCAGGCCAAGGCAGTATGGCGGGTCTATGAAGCGGGGATGATCCACTACCTGCGCAGACAGGCGGATGAGGTACTGGCCTGCGCGGAGCGTGCGGCGGCGCACTGGGCGCGGGCATTCCCCCCCGGCAGCAGCGGGCAGGCAGGCATACGGGAGCGTGCCGCCGCCATCCAACTGCGCGGCCTTGGCCACCTATTGAAGCAGGAATACAACGCCGCCATCACCGCCTATGGCGAGGTGGTCGAGCTGTTCCGCAGCCTGTGTGCCGAAAGTGAGGATGTAGCGCTCGGCCTGAACAACCTCGCCGAGGCCGAGGGGCTTTCCGATGATTTTGATGCGGCGGAGCGGGACTTCCGCGAGGCCCTGCGCGTGGCCCGTGCGGTGGGCTATGACGCGGGAATCGCCACCTACACCGGCAATCTAGCGGCGCTGGCCCTGCAGCGGCAGGACTGGCCGGGGGCCGAGGCGCTGGCGCGTGATGCCCTACCGCTGGCCGAAAAGGTGGGACGGCAGGAATTGATCGCCTCCAACTGCCAACGCATCGCCGAAGCCCTCGTGCGGCAGGGCCGGGGTGCGGAGGGGCTGCCGCATGGGGTGCGTGCGGTGGATATCTTCACCCGGCTCGGCATGCCCGGTTTCCTCGCGGGTGCCCAGGAGACACTGGCGGCGTGCGAGGCGGCGGCGGGAGGCTCTGGCGGAGAGGGATCATCCTGAGCCCTTCCGGCCAAAGTACTCCAGAGCTTTAGCTCGTTCTGGAAAGCGCCCATGACCTCCCAGAACGAGCTAAAGCTCATGACTACTTTGGAGGACAGGCGTCCCGCCTGTCAATGGATCGAGGCGTCCCGCCTACGACTTCCCACCCAGCGCCCACGCCACCTCCCAGCCCCCGCTCCGGCCGTACGTTGGGTGTGTTTGGCGTCGAAGACATGGCCACGCCCCACCGCCCTCTCCGCCAAACCGCCCGACCTGTCTTCCAGCCCCAAGCGAGCTTTTCACCCCTCCCCCCCGCCGCTCATGGCGCGCATCTTGCTGCATCGTCAAAAACTACCATTTGAGCGGTAGCCGCAGCCGTGTAAGAAACGACTCCCCCGGAGATTTCGAGAAACCTTCTTGAAAAATCCTAATTAATTAGCCAAACTTAAATAATCTATCCTCATGGACGAACTCACCATTTCTCGCATCATCGGACGCGAAATCATCGACTCACGCGGCAATCCTACTGTTGAAGTGGATGTTTACATCGAAGGAGGCGCGATGGGCCGTGCGGCAGTCCCCTCCGGAGCCAGCACCGGCGAACACGAAGCGCTCGAACTGCGCGACGGCGACAAGAAGCGTTACTCCGGCAAGGGCGTGCTCAAGGCCGTCGATGC
>NZ_JAQSEA010000238.1:0-3061 GCF_029946185.1 Prosthecobacter sp. | reverse complement strand
GCGACGGCGACAAGAAGCGTTACTCCGGCAAGGGCGTGCTCAAGGCCGTCGATGCGGTGAACAATGAACTCGCTGACGCCCTCATTGGCGCAGACGCTCTGGATCAGGTCGGCATCGACAATGCGATGCGTGAAGTCGATGGCACCAAGACCAAGGCCAAGTGCGGCGCAAACGCCATCCTCGGCGTCTCCCTCGCCGTCGCCAAGGCCGCCGCCATCACCCTCGGCCAGCCCCTTTACAAATACATCGGCGGCCCGAACGCCAAGGTGCTCCCGGTGCCGATGATGAACATCATCAACGGCGGCGCGCATTCCGATGCCCCGATCGATTTCCAAGAGTTCATGATCATGCCAAAAGGCGCGCCTTCGTTCTCCGAAGCGCTGCGTTACGGCTCCGAAGTCTTCCACGCCCTCAAGAAGATCCTGCACGATCTGGGCCTCAGCACCGCCGTCGGTGACGAAGGTGGCTTTGCCCCGACGCTGAAGAGCGCGGACCACGCCCTCGAAGTCATCGCCCAGGCCGTGGACAAGGCCGGCTACAAGCTCGGTGAAGACATCTTCATCGCCCTCGACTGCGCCGCCTCCGAATTCTACGACAAGGCCAAGAACAAGTATGTCTTCAAGAAGTCCGACAAGTCCGAGCGCAGCGCCGCTGAACTCGTGGCCTACTACGCCGAACTGAAGAAGAAGTTCCCGATCATCTCCATCGAAGACGGCTGCGCCGAAAACGACTGGGACGGCTGGGGCATCATCACCAAGGAAATGGGCAGCAACACCCAGATCGTGGGCGACGACCTCTTCGTGACCAACGTCGAATTCCTCCAGAAGGGCATCGACCTCGGCGTGGCAAACTCCATCCTCGTCAAGGTGAACCAGATCGGTTCCCTCACCGAGACCCTCGACGCCGTCGATCTCGCCCACCGTCATGGTTACACCGCCGTCATGAGCCATCGCTCCGGTGAAACCGAAGACTACACCATCGCTGACCTCGCCGTCGCCACAAACTGCGGCCAGATCAAGACCGGCTCCATGAGCCGCAGCGACCGCATCGCGAAGTACAACCAGCTTCTGCGCATCGAGCAGGAACTCGGTGAAAACGCCATCTTTGGTGGCCGCATGAAAGTCTAATCCGACCCTATGAACTACCGAGAAGTGCGCGCATCCGAACCCCAGTCACCCTGGGAAGGCTGGGTGCGCGCATTCCTCAAGCTCGGCCGCTTCATCCTGCTGCTGCTGATTGTACCCGTGGTGTATGTGTGGTGCGAGAATCCCATCGACACGCAGAACGCGATGCGGGTGAAGCTCGAGCAGCTCAAAGAGCAGCGCGACGTGCTGCAGTCCGACCGCGACAAACTCCTGCGCCGCATGGAGTGGATCAAAAACGACAACGCCTACCTCGAAATGGCCGCCCGTGACCGACTGCATTTGCAGAAGGAAGGTGAGTTTGTGTTGAGGTTCTGATCGCCGCAACGCGGTGATGATGAAGCGTCAGGAGGTCAAGAGCCGCCGCTGAAGTGGAATCGTGCCTTGGGCTCTGCACTTTAGCGAAGGAGGCTCGCGCTTGAACACTGGGCGGGGTTTCAAGTTTTAAGGTCTCAAGTTACAAGTGGCTCCGCCGCGCACGGCAGCATGGGGTCATGAGGCCGACATCGTGGCTCGTCATCGTCTCGATTCTAAGGCTCCGCCGTGCCACGGCGCCCTTAGCCCCTCAGGTTTGGGAATATTCGACGTAGCGAGAGCGTTGAGGGATCAGGATGATCCCTCTCCTGAGCGCGCTTGCCGGAATCTCCGCATCAAAACCACACAACAAAAAAGCCAGACGGTCTCCCGCCTGGCTGTTTCGAATGTTCTAAAAAAGACCGGTATTACTCGGCGTTTTCTTCGACGTAGCGGACGACGTCGCCCACGGACTGAAGCTTCTCAGCCTCTTCGTCAGGGACGTCGATGCCGAATTCTTCTTCAAATGCCATCACCAGCTCGACGGTGTCGAGGGAGTCGGCACCGAGATCTTCGATGAACTTAGCTTCCTGGGTGACCTGCTCGGGATTCACGCCAAGCTGTTCAACGATGATGTCTCTAACTTTTTCTGTGATGTTTTCAGCCATAGATTGGGGGTGTTGGGATGGGGCGGAGCTTTAGCGGCTGCGTTTACTTTGGCAAGGGGAAAATCCCGCCTTTTTCAAACTCAAACAGGTGCCATTATTTTTCCACCTCGGCTGTTGCGGTTTCGGTGCTCGCAGATTCGCTGACTTTTTCGATCAATTCGCCGCTGAAACAAGCCAGCAAACGCTCCAGAATCTTGTCTGTGCCGCCGTATTTGAGATCGTCAAACACGGCACGTTTTTCTGCACCGCCCTGCTTGCGGTACCACGCATACGCGAGGCCCTTGTGCTCCCACTTGCGCTTGTCCACGCGAAACACATCGGCATAGCGAATCTGCAAGCCCTCAGGCGTCACCCAGTGGTCAGCCTCACCACGCAGCACCTTGCCACGATTCAGCAGGATCAGGAAGCCCGCGATCAGCGCACCCGCAAGGCAGCCGTAGACATAATAAAACTGCTCGTCGATCTCACGCTGGCTGTAGAGCTTCGGCTCTTCCTCCCAGCCGTTCTTCGCGGCGTAGCTTTTCCAGCGCGGTGAATCGCCGTCCACGCCCGTGGGCATGCCCTTCGCCTTGGCATCCGCAATCCACTGCTCCATGCGCCCCTCTTTCTTGGCGGCTTCAAACGAAGGCAGGAACTCCTTCGTAAACTTTTCCTTCTCCTGCGCGATTGCCACCACCTTGGGATAGCCCCAGACGCCGTCGTAGAGAAACACGAGCCCAAAAACCAGGAACAACCCGGCCAGCATGCCCATGCGGCGGTAATACCAGGATGTAACGCGGCAGAGGATGGGCTCCGAGGCCGATGCGGGGGAGATGGGGGCGGTTTCCATGAGCGGTTGATTCAATCGCAGGCTCGCGGGAAGGCAACACGGGATTTTGTGTGACAAACTACGCGCAGTTTTGCAATCCACTCACACTTCCCAAGAGGCTATGAGATGCGTATTCAATGGCAACCCCA
>NZ_JAQSEA010000237.1:15096-19466 GCF_029946185.1 Prosthecobacter sp. | reverse complement strand
TCAGGACGGTGAGATCGGCGATCTGCTCCTCATGCGCGCCTACCGCATGCAGGGCCCCGTGGGCTCCGCCTTCACGCTGCCACGTGATCCGAAAGTGGACCCGAGCGAACTGGCATGGCAGATCCAGCGCTTCCACAGCTTCCTCTGGGCCAGCGGTGGTGGCTTCAGCGACTTCAACATCCACAACATCGACGAAGCCTGCTGGATGAAGAACGACTGGCCGGTCGAAGTGCAGGCCAGCGGCGGCCGCAGTGATCGTGGTGATTACATTGACCAAAACTTCGACCACTACAGCTGCGAGTACACCTTCAAAGACGGCGCGAAGCTCTACCTCGAAGGCCGCACCGCCATCGGCACGCACAACCAGTTTGCCACGCAGGTGCATGGCACCAAAGGCAGCGCCATCGTCTCCACCGCCGGTCACTTCCCCTCCAAGGCGATGACCTTCAACAGCCAGAAGATGCAGCGCGCCAACATCATCTGGCGCGGCAAACAGCCCGAGCCGAATCCGTATGACCTGGAGTGGCAGGACCTCATCGACGCCATCGTCGAGAACAAGCCCTACAACGAAGTGGAGCGCGGCATCAAATCCAGCGTCACCACCGCCATGGGCCGTGCCGCCGCGCACACCGGCCAGGTGATTCGCTACGATGACTACATCAACAGCGCCTTCGAGTTCGCTCCCGGTGTCGATAAGCTCACCCTTGAAGGTCCTGCACCGATCATCGCTGACGCGAAAGGCAAGTACCCTGTCCCGCAGCCCGGCATCCTCAAAGACCGCGAGTACGCCATGGAGCCGCAGGCCAATCCCTTCCCGCTCATCCCGGTGCCTCCAGCTCCCGTCGAGGAGCCGCTGTCTCGGCCAGAACGGCCCAAGAAGCCGGCTGCAAAGGCGAAAGCCAAAGTTTAGTCTCGGGAAGCACGCTGCTCTCCCCCCGACCGCTGCCCCTCACCGGGCAGCGGTTTTTTTGCGTGAATTCCAGAATGCCGTGGATGGCTGTGGCCACAGCCCGCCTGTCTGCCAGCGTAAGTCAAGCCCACCGTAGCCCCATACTCCCCAAAGTTGGGGCAACCCTTTTGATCCATATCGGCCTTACTATCAGGGGATTGTGCGGATAGAATCCCAGTGCGTATGGGTATTCTCTCCCTTGGAAAAAAGAGGCGTTTTTTCTTAAGCGCCTAATCCGTGTCTGAGGGCATTCTGAATGGCTATTTAGAAGCTCATTCCAGTTTAGCCGATAGCTTCACTCGTGGAAAATCAAGAGGCTGACACCCCCATACCAGAATCTCTGAGTGACACGCCCGAAGCCGAATGTGTGCGGCAGCTGGTCGGACGTAGGCGCTGGATGAAACTCGGTATGTGGGGTGCCTTGGGCACGATTGGAGGAGGTATGGGCTACTACATGACGCCTCCTGCAGTCGTGCCTCTCTATTTCAATGGGGTTTACGCCTTCGCACATGAAACCCACCCTGCCGTGGTTCATCAGTTGGTGGCCGCTGCCAATCAACTCGTAGGCAAGCCCTACAAGTGGGGTGGCGGGCACAAAGCTTTATATGATAACGGCTTCGACTGCTCCGGCTCCGTTTCGCATGTGCTCTTCCGTGCCAAGCTGCTGGACAAGCCCCTCAACTCCTCCGCCTTTGCTCGTTACGCCTGGCCTGGACCGGGGAGTCATGTCACGCTTTTCGTCAAACCGGGGCACCACGTCTTCCTGCAGATCTGCGGTCTCCGCTTTGACACCACGGGCGCGCAGACCGGGGAAGGGCCCCGTTGGCGAGCCTCCAGCCGTTCCTACGAAGGCTTTCATGCGCGTCATCCCGCCTGGCTCTAAACGCGACGCGAGCACACTCTCAACGGTCCTGCACAGGGTCGAGAGGAACCGGGCTTGTGATCCATGACAGACGCATGGAAGCTCACCCATGAAATCCCCACTGCTGGCACTGGCTCTTCTCCTTGTCTCGGGCCTGACAGCATGCCACAAACAATCCGCGCCCGCCCAGGCGGACATGGATGCTGAAACCCGGCAGAAAGCCGTCGAAATCAGGGCCGCCGCCGACAAGGCGACTGCCGCCATCAATGAAGCCGCCGCCATGCAAAGGGCCAAGGACAAGGAAGCAACTGCGCCCTTACCCACGCCTGCGCCGTTGAAGTAGAGGTGGAATCTTGCAGCCGCTTCATTCGTTTAAGGTCGAAGTTAGGCTTGATGCTGTTTGACAGCCGCGCTGCTCTGCGGGCAGATTGCACGCCGTATGAAGACTCCCTCCCCGGCCATTTCGTTTGTCTTGCAACGCTGGCAGACTTGGCTGCTGCAGGCAGCCGCACTCGTGGTGCTGGCCTCCTGCACCCTGCCAGCTGACAACGGTGGGCTTCCCGGAGCCGCCACACCCAATGTACAGGGCATCTACCAAGGCTCTTACACCTACGGCGGCGCCTACCAGAAACTGGCCGGGCAGGTGATCACCTTTGAGATCTCCCTGCGGCAGGCTCGGGGCTCCAACAAGATCAAGGGCGTCACCAAGGAAAACTACACCGGCTTTGGCACTCTGAAGGATGGCTTTGTTTGGGCGGACATCACCGGTACCTGCGAGGGTGAGGATGGCCTGATCCATCTGCAATTCACCAAAACCTACCGCAACTCGAAAGAGCTTCCGGTGACTTATCGCGGCTCGCTGCCGCCGGGCTCCGGCCTGCTCGCTGGCACCTGGTACTTCCCCAGCAAGCCGAGTGACAGCGGCATGTTTCAAATCAACAACATCCAGGTGCAATGACCGCCGTTCGCACGCTCGCCTGGCTCGCAGCCCTCAGTCTGATGGGTTCGGTCTTGCAGGCACAGCAGCCTGCCATCGTGGTCAGTGGCTTTGAGCCCTTCGGTGGCCGTGACCGGAATGCCTCCTGGACTCTGGCTGAAGCCATCGCCAAGGCATTCCCGCAGGAAGTTCGCGCCTTGCAGATTCCTGTGGTCTGGGGCGCTCCGCTGACCGCCATCAACAACGCCAAACCGTTGCCGCAGGTGTGGATTGCCTTTGGTGAAGGCACCGCAGAGTTTCAGATCGAAATCCTCGCTCACAATCAGCGTGGCATGTACCCGGACAATCAGCAGGCCAAACCTGCCACACCGGAGATCGTCAGCGCCGCTGCGCCCGCGCTGAAACAGCAGGCGCAGGTGGCGGACCTCGCGGCCGCATTGACCCAGGCAGGATTTCCTACCCATGTGTCTCAGAGCGCCGGACGCTACCTGTGCGAGGAGATGCTGTACTCGCTCCTCTACGCCCAGCAGCAGCATCCCGAGGCGCTGCGCCTGGTGCTCTTCATCCACGTCCCGCCCCTAGGCGAGTCCATCGCGGTTTCTCCGGCGAAAGAGGGCGCGCCTACCGCTCAGCGGAAAGTGGACGCCGAGCTGCTGCATGCCTTTGGCCAGCAACTCTTCGCATCGCTGAGGAAGCTAGGTCTGCTGGCGTCAGGGACGGGTCTCAAGCGCTGATGCTACAGCTCAAGCTTGCGCATTCAAGAACGCCAGGGCGGCGGATCGCTGCGGGTGCTCTGCCAGCTCCCGACGCAATACCTGAATTTTCTCCAGCAGTTCCACACCCAGCCGCTCGCGCAACTGCGCCAGATGCACGGCATCAAGCTCCTGCTGGCGCACGACCTTCTGCCACGGCGCAGTGAAGATCAGGTGCATCGAATTTTGCAGGTGCCCGCCACACAGCGCCTCCCACTCGCCACCGTCCAGCCAGATGCCGCCCGTGTGGGAGCGTTCTACTCGAAACGACTGCCCGTGACCTACGCGATAGCGCATCATCACCGTGCCCGACTCGGGGCACAGTTTGACCGCAGCATCAAACTCGCTCACCGGCACCGCCTCAGCCGCCGGGCTTGCCTCAGCCACCGTCGTCGCAGGCAGCGTGCTGCGCCAGCGCCAGTAGTTCTCCGCCGGGATCCAATGCCCGCCGGTTTCAGGACAGCAGAACGCTGTCAGACCGGGTTCCAGTTCGACACGTTCCAGACGTTTGTGATGGGCCAGAGGACTTAGCATCATGAAACATCCGGCACACACCCTCACCGCCATGACATTTCCCCTTCTTTTATGGAAGGGGTAAGTGCACAGCTCTGCGGCACCACCTCGACAAAGCCCGTGCGCTGCGCATTTTTTCGCCATCATGGCCGCCCGTGGAAAATCCGTCGCCTTCGCCCGCATCCGTGCGGAGGTCATTCGCTTGGTGGCTCTGATCCCCGCCGGCCAGTTCACCACGTATGGCAGCATCGCCATTCACATGAACGTCATTGCGCGTCATGTGGCCACGGTGCTGAGCCACCTCACGCCGGAAGAATCCGCCGCGCTGCCCTGGCACCGCGTCGTCGCGGCGAACGC
>NZ_JAQSEA010000237.1:0-14996 GCF_029946185.1 Prosthecobacter sp. | reverse complement strand
TCACGCCGGAAGAATCCGCCGCGCTGCCCTGGCACCGCGTCGTCGCGGCGAACGCACGCATTAGCCCAAACATGCCTCCTGAGTCGTCACGCAAGCAACGCCGCCTTCTCAAAGCGGAAGGACTGCGTATCGATAAAGAGGGATTTATCCAGGATGCCGATATGCATTTCCACAACGTCGGGGTACGAAGAGACATTCGCTGGAGTGAGGAGTGATGCCTTTCCCCCTTCGCCCTCTGTCATTCGAATCATAGCAGACGCGCGGGCATTGTACCTCGCGTCATTTCAAGCGTCGGTACTTCTCCTCAGGAGCAAGCTTCGATCTATCCGAACTTTTCTTCACCATCGAGTCTCCAGTGATGCGGATCTGATAATCCTTGCTCACACCTTTTTTCCCGTTCTCGAGGAAAGTAAGTCGAAGAACGGTGTCGTCGAAACACCTGTAGGTGCCAGACCTGTTGCCTTCAGTAAACGTTCCGTCGGCGCGGAACTCGGCCACGGGGTTCTTCTCGCCTTGCGCGGTGGTGAAGGTCGTGGTGCCAATGCGCGATTCAACGCACTCCCACCGTCCGATGATTTCCAGAGCGTTGTCCGCGTGCACATGCCCTGTCAGCACCAAGGCCATGAACAACCAGAGTAATGACGCGGGGCAGGGCAGGGCGGTTTTCATGAGGCAATATGGCAGAAAGCAGATGCGTACTTCCACAACGTCGGTATTTGACGAAATATTAGCGAGTGGGATGGCTGACTCCACCTCTACCAAAGCTGTTTGAACGGTGTGGAATATCCGCCTTGAAGATATCACTGGCCGTACACATCGATCCACTGCAGGCCGGTCTTTGAGCCAGGTGGCGTGAAGTAGCGGCGGCCTAGGTAGGTGCCCTTCACCTCATGCATCGGGCCACCTGAAGGGTGGCTGGCACGGGTGAGGACGGGCTTGCCGTTGTAGGTGCCGTTGGCATCAGGAACCGTGCCGCAGGAGGCTGCGAGCAGCATGCAAAGACCGAGGAGGATGGAGACGGAGTTAGAGCGCTTCATGGGCCTGCACTCAACATTTCAGTCGCGGTGATGCAACCTGTACATCGTGCTGCGATATTCTTGCCGCTGTTTTGTAATGAGCTGTCCTCAGGCTCCGGGCTTGCCTTCCTCTGCGCGCACCGCTTTCATTCAGCCACTTTCACTGGCCATGCACCGATCTCCCTTCCTCCTCCCTGGGCTGGCCGTCATGGCCGTTGCACTGCTGTTTCAAGCCATCGCAGCGCTGGCCGCTGCCAATACCCTCACGCCGCAGGAACAAGCCGCAGGATGGCGGCTGCTGTTTGATGGGCACAGCACGGCTGGCTGGCACACGTATGGCAAGAAGTCCGTGACGGCCGGGTCGTGGAAGATCCAGAACGGCTGCCTCGTCCTGCCTCCGGGCAATGGCCGCCCCAATGGCACCGGCGGTGATCTCGTGACCAATGCGATGTACACGAATTTCGAGTTCGAATTCGAATGGCGCGTCGGCCCCGTGGGCAACAGCGGCGTGGAGTATCTCTTCACCGAAGGCGAGAAGCGCACGGCCAACTTTTATCCCGGCGACACGGGCGACAGCCCCGTAGGCTTCGAATACCAGGTGCTGGATGACGCCCCGCACGCGAACAACGCCGCGAACCGGCTCGCCGCCTCCATCTACTCACTGGTCACTCCTACAGGCAAGACACTGCGCCCCGTAGGCGAGTTCAATCAGGGGCGCATCGTCGTAAATGGCAATCATGTGGAGCACTGGCTCAATGGCCGCAAGGTAGCCGAATGCGAGCTAGGCAGCGTGGAGCTGCAGCGTATCATCGCTACCAGCAAATACCAGCATTACACAGGAGTAGGTGTCAAGCGCGCCACGCCGATTGCTTTGCAGGATCACGGTGCCGAGGTGGCCTACCGCAATCTCAAGCTGCGCGAGCTGCGCCCCTCCGCCGTCCGCACTGCCACCACCCCTGCGGCCGTGCCCTCGACTCCGCAGCCTGCTGCTGCTCTACCCCAAGCCGCCAGCAGCATCACCAGCATGCAAGCTGCCGACTGGCGGGTGTGGTGCTGGTCCAAGAAGGACAACCGCTGGGTCGAGCACCCGCTGGACAAGATGACCGTGCAGATCCAGGGCGGCGTCCTCACCGCTCGTAATACCACCGACAGCAACTGGCCCCGCGCCATCCTGCTCTACCACCGCGCTCGCTTGGACGGCGACTTCATCGTCTCCGCCGATTACCGAGGGCAGCTTGAATCCTTCGACCTTCAGTCCGCCGATGGTGGTAACCAGCGCCTCACCTGCCTCAAGGTGCCGCAGGACAAGGAGTGGCACAATCTCCTGCTCAGCCGCTGGCAGGGCAAGCAAACCGCTTGGGTGGGGGATGCCCCCGCCGCGTTGCAGACCGACAAAGCGCCCGCCGGTATGAAGGGGTACTTTTGCTTCAAGCTGCGGCCCGGTGAGACGGTGGAGGTGAGGAATGTGCGGGTGCAGCAGGGGAGGTGAAATGACCGTCTATATTTCTCACACAACAAGCCTCTCTGACCGAAGATTGAGGAACTGAAGCCGTTAGTCAGGGGTGGTACTTGATCTCGCGTTTGGTTGTCTCCGTGGGAAGAGAAACCCTCTCGCCACTCGTCTGATGCAGCACCTGTGTCTTGACTTGGACAATCCAGTTCCCTGTCACGTCCACCTCAGGGTACTCGTAACTCATCACGATGCGATCTCCGCCTTCATCGTGCATGATCATCGTCGATCCGGATTCAAATCCCTTCTCCAACCACTGGATAGAAAACTCCGTTGTCATCTTCCCCGGCATCTCCTCAAACACCACGTGCTCCTCCTTATTCGCCGAGTTGCGCTGGAACATGGTTCGCTCCACGACCTTGCCGGCGGCGGTTTTCATAGTGGTGCCCAGTTCAAAGCCTTGGACTGAGTAGCTGTAAAATTCCGACTGTTTCGTCCTAGCATCGACGTGGGCGATCCGTCGTGACGCCGGGTCGAGAAAGATGTGAAACGTCGTTGAAGCGGACCCACCTGATTGCTCGACGAGTGTGGTCCAAGTTCCTTCCGCGTCGTATTTATAGATTTCGGAGTCGGTCTTTTTGTTGGCCTCGTTGAACGTCTCAATTCGCAGCGCGTTGCCCTCCGGATCATACTCGGAATGCTTGGTGGACATGAGTTTGGATTCCTTTCCGCCGGTGCTCTCAAAGCAGCGCTCAGTCACTTGATGAGGCTTGCCGAAAAAATCATGCTGCCGGCTCAGCGGAGCCATGATCTCCAAATGCTTACCACCGCCTTGAGCCACGGTGAAGGGAAGTAGGACGAGCAAGAGAAACCAACAACTGTTCATAGAATGGATGAAGACTTATAGAGGGCCATGCGTCAACGATGTTCAGCAACTTGAGTCTAAAACCTCCTGTTCATACCAGCCTTGGCAGCAACGAAAGCAGGGAGACTTTTCTCCGCTTAAATGAAGTGCCATGGATGTAGCGAGCACAGCAATGCAAGCCCATGTGGCTGGGACCGACTAAGAAGCAGGCTTTTGCCAGCAAAGAAAAAGGGCTTCCTGGGTGCTGCCCATGGACTCGATGAAGGCTTGATTGTTGAAGCCCGGGAGTTTTTGAAGGCGGTCCAAGAGTTCCGAATCGCCGGTGGCACCTTGGGGAATGCAGCAGCCTTTTTCAGTACCGTGGAGCAGCCAGAAGACATCGGGCAGCAACGGACCGTCGCTATTGGTGAGCACCTCGACCTTTTGGATGTCGCCCCAGCGTACGCTTTCGATGGTGCCATCGGGTCGGTTACAGGAGACTTCGGTTTCGCTGAGGTGGATGACGAAACGGCTTTCGGGGTCGAGACGCGTGCGAGGGGTATCTGGAGACAGGGCTTTGGCGACTGCGCGGTTGGCAAACCAAGAGGTAAGGAATCGTGTCCCGTAATGAAACGCGAGATAGGCCAAAAGCGCGAGCACCAGAATTCCGAGGGCAGTCATGGGGCCAATAGAGACATGAGGGTGATGCCACCCGCAAGGATCGAGGACGAGAAGGAGAAAGAGAACAAGGACGAAAGGGGGGTCCGAGTGGGGAGGGTTGAGGACTTTAGGACCGCAGTTCTGCGCTCTCGACTTCTTTGCTCCCCCGTTTCAGCATCACCGCCAGCAGTGCGATGTCAGCCGGATTCACGCCTTGGGCTCGCGCAGCCTGGCCGAGGGTGGCGGGGCGGAGGGCGGTGAGGCGGTGTTTGGCTTCGGTTTTCAGGCCGGGGATGGCGTGATAATCGAAGTCGGAGGGGATCATCTTTTCCTCCATGCGGGAGGTTTTGGCGACCATGTCTTCCTGCCGGGTGATGTAGCCGGCGTATTTGACGTCGTTTTCGACGAGGCTCCAGACCTCAGGCGTAAACTGCGAGTAGATCTCTGCGGGTACCTGGGAGGGGATGCTTTCGGGGCGGCGCAGCCATTTTTCGAGGGTCACGCCATCAAGGCGGACTTCCTGCAGCAGAGTGCGGGCGGTGGCGAGGGCGGTGGATTTGGCCTCCGTATGGCGAATACGGAAGGGGGAGACGAGGCCTATGGCGGCCGCGAGGGGAGTGAGGCGGAGGTCGCAGTTGTCCTGGCGGAGGAGAAGACGGTACTCGGCGCGGGAGGTGAAAAGGCGGTAGGGCTCGGTGGTGCCCTTGGTCACGAGGTCGTCAATCATCACAGCCAAATAGGCCTGGCTGCGCTGGAGCAGGAAAGGGGGGCGGCCTTGGGCCTTGAGCGCGGCATTGGCCCCGGCGATGAGGCCCTGACCTGCGGCTTCCTCGTAGCCGGAGGTGCCATTGATCTGCCCGGCGAAGTAGAGGCCGGAGATGCGCTTGGTTTCCAGGGTCGGGTGGAGCTGGGTTGGGGGGCAATAATCGTACTCCACGGCGTAGCCGGGGCGGACGATCTCGGCGTTTTCTAGGCCGGGGATAGAGCGGATGAACTCGTACTGGACCTCGAAGGGCAGGGAGGTAGAGACGCCGTTGACGTAGAACTCGCGGGTGTGGCGGCCCTCCGGTTCGAGGAAAATCTGATGCCGATCCTTCTCGGCAAAGCGCACCACCTTGTCCTCTACGGAGGGGCAGTAGCGTGGCCCCACCCCCTCAATCCGACCGGAATACATGGCCGACTTGTGGATATTGGCGCGGATGATGTCGTGCGTTTGAGGGGTCGTGTAGGTGATCCAGCAGGGTATTTGTTCCACGTGGAACTTTTCCGGAGTCCAATTGTTGAGCGTGAACTGGTTCGGTCCGGTGGAGGGGAGGGGATTCGAGCCCCCGTCCTCATATTCAGATTCATCTTCGGGAAGGGTGCCGGTGAGGTAGCTGAAGCGCGGGGCAGGCTCGTCGCCGGGCTGGAGTTCGCACTTAGAGAAGTCGATACTGCGGCTGTTGAGGCGGCAGGGGGTGCCGGTTTTGAAGCGTTGGACGTCAAAGCCGAGCTCACGGAGGCTGTCGGACAGGGTCGAAATACTGTCCCCCATGCGCCCTCCTGCTTGGTTTTGCTGCCCCACATGGAGCAGTCCACGCATGAAAGTGCCGGAGGAAATGATGACCGCCTTAGCCCGATAGATCATTCCGAGGCTGGTGCGGATGCCGGTGATGGCGTCGTTTTCGACCAGCAACTCAGCCGCATTGCCTTGATGGAGGTCGAGGTTGGGCTGGTTTTCGATCAGCCATTTCATGCGGAACTGGTAGGCCTTCTTGTCACACTGGGCACGGGGAGCCTGAACGCTGGGCCCCTTGCGGGCGTTCAGCATGCGGAATTGGATGCCAGTAGCGTCCGTATTCCGGCCCATCACGCCGCCGAGGGCGTCGATCTCGCGCACCACATGCCCCTTGGCCAAGCCCCCGATGGCCGGGTTGCAGGACATTTGGGAGATGGTGTCGAGGTTCTGGGTGAGGATGGCCGTCTGACAACCGAGCCTAGCAGCCGCCATCGCCGCCTCCACCCCGGCATGGCCGGCTCCGCAGACGATGACGTCATAGTGTTTGGGGAAGGTGTAGAGGCTGGCGGACATGGGAAAAAAGGGAGGGCAGGGAAGGGGTAAGGAGGATAGCACGGGAGTTGAATTGTTCCATGTGGAACAAAAAACAGGCCCCAGAGAGAGGTTTTCCCCCCAAACAGTAGAGATTTGCCAGAGGGGAAGACATGCTGTAGGTGAGGCAAACCACACGCTGTATGAAGTTCTCCGGCTGGCTATATCTCGGGCTAATGGTGACGTTCCAACTGATCGGATGGTTCGGCTTTGGGAAGGCTAATGCCTGTCAGGCCCTGATGGTGATCGTCATTCCAAGCTCCATCCTGACAGGTCTCGCCTTCTTTGGGTTCTACTATTGGAACCGGCTTTGGGTCATGATACCGCCTGCCGTGCTGTTATTCACCTATCTAGGCCTGAGTCATTCGAATCGAACTACACCCCATTCGGCCCTGTTGTCCCATGCGATGTCCGAATTTCTCGAGAAGAAAATCAATTCCTTTGAAGACTCCTTGGCAGGCGCATTCCTGTTCTTCGGTATGCTCTTCATCGCGATGGCAGTGGCTTTCTGTAGCGCTGAGATTTATCGTTTACGCACGGGGCGGCGGGAACGCGGCGGCAGGGCCTTGTTTCGAGATGCGAGCCGCAGCGTTGACCCTTGGGGAAAACCGGAGGATGGAAAGGAAAAACCATGAAGCATGAAACACCCCGGCCACCACTATCACGAGGATGCACCTGGCTTGTGGCAGGGATTCTAGGGGCCAGTGGATTGGCACTGCTGGCCCTGGGTCTCTGTTTGTGGGTCCCGGCGCAGCGATCAAACTCATGGCCCACCGTCTCTGGTCTCATCACCGGCCACCGGATCGAGAGTAGCCGTTATGGAAAAAAGCTGACCTATGACTACACTGTGGGCGTGGATTATGTCTATGAGGTGGAGCGCATACGACACACGGGGCACAGCTTTTCGCATGCCGCAGCGACTCTGCCACTACCCTCCTATAAAAGCCGTGAAGCTGCCGAGGCCGCCTATGCGTCTGAACCGAGTTTTCGGGATTGGCAGGCGGGACAGAGGGTCACCGTGTTTTATGACCCAACAAACCCAGCAGACTCGGTTTTGCAAAAAGGTGTCTCCCGGCTCGGCTTGTCCATTTGTCTTTTGGCTACAGGCATGCTAGGAGCAGCGGCGTGGGAAGGGTGGAAGCTCAGGCGGCGGGCTGCCACTTCCTGAGGTGGGACATCAATTCGCTAATGGGGAAACTACAGGAAGTCGGGTCTTCGACAAAGAACCAGAACTCTCCCATGGGGTCGTTGACGGAAAATTGGTGACCCAAGTAGCTGAAGTCGAGCCAGCCCTCCACGACGCCATCGGTCATGAATTGAAGGATCTCCACGCCATGCAACTGTTCCAAATGCCGGCGTAATTCAGCCCAGGAGATGGACTCCTGTGTGGTGGCAAACAATCGCGAGCCATCTGCCATGCACTTATCCAGAAATTCCACCTTCATGAGGGTCTCTTTAGCACGTGATTCTGGCAGTGTAAAAACACCAGATAGGATTGTTTCGACGATAAACTCCCGCCAAGCACTCGCAGTCCTGTCTGTGCCAAACACCCCGCTTGCTTCCGGCATGCAGCAAGCTAGTATCGCCCTACCTCATGGCCACCGCAAAAGCCCCCTCAAACGCCCTGGCGAAACACGCCGCCGACCCCATCAATCAGAAGCTCACCGCTGCCGACAAAGTGGGACTTTATCGTCAGATGGTCCGCATCCGCCGCTTCGAGCAGGTGTCCCTCCAGCACTACCAAGCCGGTAAGATGGGCGGCTTCCTCCACCTCTACATCGGTCAGGAATCTGTGGCCGTCGGCACCGTTTCCGTGATGGGCGAAAACGATCACGTCATCACCGCTTATCGCGACCACGCACACGCTTTGGCTGTGGGCATGGGCATGAACGAGTGCATGGCCGAACTTTACGGCAAGGCCACCGGTTGCTCACGCGGCAAGGGTGGCTCGATGCACTACTTCGCTCCTGACAAAAACTACTGGGGTGGTCACGGCATTGTGGCCGGCCAGACCCCGCTGGGCCTCGGCCTCGCCTACGGTCTGAAATACCGTGGTCTCAAAGGTGCCGCACTTTGCTTCCTCGGCGACGGCGCAGTGAACCAAGGTGCCTTCCATGAATCTTTGAATCTCGCCGAGCTGTGGGATCTGCCCGTGATCTACGTGATCGAAAACAACGGCTACTCCATGGGCACCAGCCAACAGCGCTCATCCGCCTACGTGGACTATCTCGCCAAGCGCGCCGAAGGTTACGGCATGGCCTGGGAGCAGTTCAATGGGGCCGACATCTACGAAGTCCGCGCCGGAGTCAGCAAGGCCATCGAGCGGGCACATAGCCAGTCAAAGCCGAGCATCATCGAAATCGCCACCTACCGCTGGGAAGGGCATTCCGTGGCTGACGCCAACAAGTTCAAGTACCGCACCAAGGAAGAAGTCGAGCAGTTCCAAAACGAGCACGACCCCATTCAGGTGTGGAAGCGCAACCTCCTCACCGAAGGCGTCGCCACCGAAGAAGAGCTGAAGAAGATCGACAAGGAAGCGCAGAAGGAAGCGGAAGACTCCGCCGAGTTCGCGAAGGCCAGTCCTTATCCAGAACCCGAGTCCATCTTTGAAGATGTGTACTGGGAAGTGGATAACAAGACCGAAGCCGGCCAAACCGGACGTCACTTCTTCAACGACTGAGACAGTCAGGGCAGGGTAGGGTGCACCTTTCCGAGAAGCACCCCAGCCTGAACTCCGATGAATGAGTTACACAAGCGTAACTCATTCATCATCAATTATCTACAGCAAAAATCCATGCTGTATTGCCGCACGCAGAGGTGTACTACTTCGTTTCCACCGCAGAGGTGATCGTATCAGCCTGACTGGTCAGGATGACGGCATGCTTGTCGTAGGTCGCTTTGGCTTCAACGAGCTGCGTCACATAGTTCAACGCTTCATCCAAAGGAACATTGGCGAGTGACAAGCTAAGCTTGCGATTCGCCAGTTCATCGCCCTTCACGATCACGTTGGGCGTCACCTTGCCGCCGCTCGCATTTTTGGACAGCGCCCGCAGACCCTGGATAGCTTCGGTCAGCG
Organism: Prosthecobacter sp.; assembly: GCF_029946185.1. Lineage (GTDB taxonomy): Bacteria > Verrucomicrobiota > Verrucomicrobiia > Verrucomicrobiales > Verrucomicrobiaceae > Prosthecobacter. The sequence goes on along the minus strand of NZ_JAQSEA010000237.1, from coordinate 5,861 downwards.
TCACGTCCTGCAGTTCCACCTTTGGCAGAATAACAGCCGAGTACTGCTTCTTCAGCGAGGTGTCCTTAGGCTGGTAGTTGGCGCGGATGTAGGCCAGCATGCTCGCCGTCTCGGCGTGCTTCGGATTCGCCGCCGCCACTCGGGAAAGCAGGCGCTGCGCCGTTTCCAAGTCACCTTTATAATAAGCGGCGCGACCCTGCTGAAACACCGCATTCAGATCTTCCGCCATGGCTGAAAAGCCCGCTGCAGATATGAACAAGGCAGTTGTTAGAAGCACGACCGCCGTCGAAACCCTGGACCCAATCAATGAAGTTTTCATAGGATAATGGTTGTATTTGCCCTGATTTCACCAAATCGCCGAACACATGTCAAGATCGCACACGCCGTGAGGCTTGAAGCCATGCGCATCCTGCTCCATCGGTAAAGCATGCCGCCGCCGAAAAAACAACCCGCTGCCAGCCAGTTGAATGTCTTCATTGGCAGCGATGAAGCGCGCGTGAAGGAAGCCGCGCTCATGCTCGTGCGCAGCCTCACGCCACCGGATGCGGGCGACTTCAGCAACGACATCATCGACGGCACCGCCGACAACGCCGAACACGCCGGCAAGATCTGCTCGAACGTATGCATGGCGCTGCAAACACTGCCCTTCTTTGGCGGCAGCAAAGTGGTGTGGCTCAAGTACGCGAACTTCCTCGGAGACTCCGGTCCGGGCAAAGGCCAGGATGCGGTGAATGGATTCGAGCGCATCCTGGATGTGGTCGAACGTGGCCTCGGCAGCGATGTGAGTTTTGTCATCAGCGCCACGGGCATCGACAAGCGCCGCAACACCTACAAGCGCATCTCGAAACTCGCCAACTTCGAAATATTCGACAAGCCCGACACCTCACGCGCCGGGTGGGAAGGACCCGTACTCGCCATGGCCTCACGCAAGGCCAAGGACCTCGGCCTCACCTTTGAAAGCGGTGCTCTGGAACTGCTGGTGCAGATGGCCGGCGATGACACGCGGCAGATGGAAAACGAACTCGAAAAGATCGATCTCTATCTCGGCGAGCGCCGCCGTGCTGGACTGAAGACCGTGCAAAACATGGTCTCCATGAGCCGCGCAGGCGTGCTATGGGATCTCGGCAACGCCATCGGCAAACGCGATTTGCCGCGCGCGCTGGAGCTGCTCAGCACGCTCATGTATCAGGGGCAGAACGCCATCGGCCTGCTGCTCGCTGCCATCGTGCCACGGGTGCGCAGCCTGCTCCTCATCAAGGACCTCGGCTCACGCCACAAGCTCAACAAGTTCAACTACGCTGGTTTCACGTCCTCGCTTGAAAGCCTGCCTTCCACCGCCACCTCGCATCTGCCACGCAAAAAAGATGGCACCGGTTTCAACGCCTACCCGATGTTTCTCGCCATCCCCGAGACGGGCAACTTCTCGCTCGAAGAACTCCATGCAGGATTCAAAGCCTGCCTCACCGCCAACTCGAAACTCGTCACGTCATCACTCGATCCCAAGCTCGTGCTTGAGCGTCTGCTCGTCGGCCTGCTCGCCAGACAATCCCGCTAATCCACCATGCCCACTTCCACGATTCTCGCCTGTCTCGCCATTGGCATCGTCAGCGGCGTTGTCGCAGCTTTATGCGGCGTCGGCGGTGGTGTGGTGATGGTTCCCGCGTTTGTGTTCTTCCTCAAGCTGCCGCATAAAACGGCAGTAGCGACGTCACTCGCCATCATCATTCCCACGGCACTGATGGCCACCACGCAGAACGCCAAGCATGGCTACGTGGAATGGAAAGTCGCCGCCATCACGGCAGTCTCCGCGTCCATCTTCGCCTACTTTGGCGCAGGCTGGTTGAAGTCCATGAGCAACGAAACACTCACACGCATCTTCGGCACCATCCTTGTCGTCTTTGGCGCTCGCATGCTCCTGAACGGCAAGGCTTGATGGCTTACCACACCAGCGCATCGAGAAAGAACGTGGCCACCATGGCCAGCACCAAGATCAGTCGCAGCACCAGGCCCACGCCCGTACCCAGCAGCGATCCCCAGGCCGATTTCGCGGCAGGTTGCAGCTTCATCTTGGCAAAGAGCAGTTCAAAGGCCACCCCGCCGATCAGCGGGCCCAGCACCAAACCAAACGGGAAGAAGAACATGCCCACGATGCCGCCGATGAACACCCCCGCGACACCCCAACGGCTCGCACCAAACCAGCGTGCACCCATCGCACCGCTGACGAAATCAACGACATAGGACAGCACCAGCAGGAGCGATAAAATCACGATGCCCCAGGTGCTCATGCCAGACTCAGGGCGCAGCACGGTATGAATAATGCCTGCCGCAAAAATCAACAGCGGTCCCGGTAGAAACGGCACCACCGAACCAATGATGCCTACGAGAAGCAGGCAGATCGTCAGCGTCCACACGCCCCAGACTTGCCACGGCATCGCGGTGAAAAAATGCGCCGTCGCATCCCAAGCGTTGGTGAACCACTCAGTCATCGCACCATTGGGTTTTTGATTCGACCGGCCTCCGCACGCTCTTCGGCCAGTTCAGTCCCGCACGCGGCCAGCCGAGATAAATGAGACCCACGCAGCGATCTTCCGCGCCGATTTGCAACCACTCCGCAAACTCACGCGTGCTCAGCAGGGGAGGGGAGGACCAGTAGCAGCCCAGACCTGCCGCCGTGGCGGAGAGCTGCAAATTTTGCAGCGCGCAGGCCACCGCTTCGATCTCTTCGAGTTCAGGAATCTTCGCACCACCGCGACGTTCCATCACGCAGGCGATCACCACGGGTGCCAGCAGCGGGTTCTCACTCATCTTCTTCATCTTGTCCTCGCGGAACTCATGCGTCGGAGTCGTCTCGCGATACACGCGCTGCATCGTCTCCGCGAGCCGTTGCCGACCTGCGCCCTGATACACGATGAATTTCCACGGCTCCGTCATCCCATGATTCGGTGCCCACGTCGCATCTTCGAGCACTTGCGTGAGCAGCGCACGCTCCACACTCCGCGTCGCATCCATGTCCACCGGCTTGATGGAACGACGATGGCGGATGAGTACGCTGAGCTGGGAATGGGTCGCGAGGTCGGGCATGAATGTACGAGTCATCCGGCTAGCCAGTCATGCTGTCAAGATGCACCGTGTTTGACACAAGGTAGAGGATTGTGTTTATTCCTTCATACAAATGAAGATTATCAATTGGCTTCGTTTAAGTGGGGCGTTGTCACTGGCTATCGTCAATTCCATTCTGCCCCTTCACGCCGGTTTTGGTGCGGTGGGCGCTTGGTTCTTGGGAACTATAGTCTCCATCTTATTGCTGTCTTGTGCGGGAGGAGTTCACAGAGTCTGCTTTACTGCCATCACGGTTTTGCCGCCATTCGTCGTCAACAGAGTCACCGAAATCAACTACGCATGGACGAGTTACCGCACTACGAGATCTCCTTCCGAGTCAGTCTTCGCCATATTCCCAGACACGCTTCGTACTTCACTGATTGCCTTCGCAATGTTCGTCGCTGTTCCACTCGCAATCGCCTTGGTCACAAGCCATATCGCATGCAAAACTCGCAATGTTTAACCAAGTTGCAGCAAACAGGTCTCACACCAACGGCAGCAGCTTGCTCACGCTTTGACGAATCGGGTTTGTTGCTATGGCTTGGAAGCCATGAGTGAGCGGATCAAGTCTGCCAGACTGGACTTGTCCATTCTCTTCTCGGCCACAGCATGCAGCGCATCATAGAGGGCGTCACCCCACTCCATCCGGGTCTCCACACCACTTCGCTCCAGGAATACCAAAGCTGCACCAATCGCAGTCCGCTTGTTGCCATCCAGAAAAGCCTGCGCCTGCGCGATATGGAAGGCATACGCAGCCGCGATGCCTGCAAAATCGACGGCAGCATAGTGGAAGTCATTCATGGCCGCGCCGAGAGCTGAGTGAATGAGATGTTCATCACGTATCCCGTGTGAACCGCCGAAACGTTTAATGGAGATTTCGTGAATGATTGCGATCTCGTGCCAAGCAATGAACTGCGGTTCATTCATTACTTCGCAAGGCGCTCCATAAGCTGGCTGTGTTTGTCGAAAACTCGATTCACTAACTCCTTAAATTCTGCCGATGGCTTTTGTTCTGACACCTGGGCGGTGGCATCCTTGCCGATGTGCTCGGCAACGATACGCTGCTCCTGCGCCGGCAGGGCATCGTAAAGCTCAATTACTTGGGTCGCACTCATGGCAGTTCTTACCATACCAGAATGCTTCATCCATTTCAAGGCCGCTCACGACTCTCACACCATCGGCAGCACTTTGCTCAAGGTCAGTGTCACCAGCAGACCGATCACTGAATCCGCCGTAAGCTGCACGGACCAGGTGCGCAGGGTTTCTTTTTCGGTCATGCCGCTGAGGCGGTTCACCACCCAGAAGCCGCTGTCATTCATCCATGAGCCGCACATCGCGCCGAAGCCGATGGCCGTAAAAAGGTAGATCGAATGACAGCCGAGAGACCCGGCTGCCACCATCGGTGCCATGATGGAAGCACCCGTCAGCATGGCCACGGTGGCGGAACCTTGAGCCACACGCACCACGGCGGTCACGATCCAGCCCAGCAAAATTAGGTTGAGGCTGTAGTCCTTCGCCAGACTCTCCACCGCACCGCCCACACCCGCCTGACGCAGCGCATAGCCGAATGCTCCCCCCGCACTGGTGATCAGAATGATCATGCACGCCGTCTCCAGCGGCGGCCCCATCAGTTCTTCGATTTTCTTCAAACCGAAGCCACGCTGCTTGACCAGCACCACGATGGAAATGAACGCACCGATGATCAGCGCGATGTTCTTGTGCCCGATGAAATCCACCCAGGCTCGCACCGCAGCGAATCCATCCTCACCGCCCAGAGCGTTCACCATCGACAGACCCCAGCCAGCGCCTTTGGCCGCGCCTTCATGTGCGAGCTCAAAGACCGTCGTGAGACTGATCAAAATAATCGGCAGTACCACCGGCATGATGCTCCAGAAGAACGAGGGCAGCTCACTCTCCGGCTTCGCACTGACGCCTTGAAGATCTGAGAGCGAGACACCGCCCTTTTCACGCAGCGGCACGTCGGTGCGTGCATTGAGCCACTTGCTCACGAGGAATCCAAAGAAACAGGTGATGGCACCGATGACCAGCCCGCCCACCAGTGATTCGCCCACATTCAGGTGCAGACTCTCCACGACGGCCACCGGCCCCGGATGCGGCACCAGCATGGAATGCGTCACCGTACCGCCACAGCAAATTGCCATGAGGTAGAGCGTGTAGTCCTTGCCTGTGCGCATGCGCAGCGCCATCGCCAGCGGCACCATCAGCATGAACATCGTGTCAAAGAAGATCGGAGCGCTCAGGATGAAGGTGCTCCATAGCAGCGCCCAGCCCGCACGCTTTTCTCCGAAGAACGCGAGGAAGCGCCGCACCACTTTGTCAGCGCCGCCGCTTTCCATGAGACACATGCCAATGATCGCCGCCAGCGCGATTGAGATCGCGATGTCACGTGCCGAATCACCCAGCCCTTTGGACACCATTTCCACCGCGCCCACCAGTGATGACATCGCCTTCATCTTCCCATCCTTCTGCACCACATCCCAGGAATCCTTGCCCGCGAGCAGGCAGGCCAGCAGCGCCGCGAGCACCAGCGCCAGAAACGGATGCATGCGCAGCTTGCTGATCGCGATGATGATGAAAGCGACACAGACAGCGAGAACGACGAAGGGCCAGTAGTTGGCCGAGGTTGCGGCAAGAAGGAACATGGCCGCGATGCTGGCCGGAGGCAGCGGGCACGTCAAGACATTCGACAGTGGACTTCCCGCCTGACTCCGCTTCTTTCAGACGCACATGAAACCCGCCTC